>NZ_CP092832.1:2840628-3187035 GCF_022532105.1 Flavobacterium sp. HJ-32-4
TTATAAAGTCGCCCGCGATTTCGCCGGCCTGACCGGAAACGAAGTAGTCTATGACCTTTACACCGGAACGGGCACCATTGCGCAGTTCGTATCGCGGAATGCCCGCAAAGTCGTAGGCGTTGAAGCCGTTCCGGAAGCGATTGCCGATGCATGGGAGAACGCCCGACGAAACGGCATCGAAAATTGCAGCTTCCATGTGGGCGATATGAAAAATGTGTTTAACGACGCGTTTATTGCCGAACATGGGCGCCCTGATGTCATCATTACCGATCCACCACGAGACGGCATGCACCGCGATGTAGTGGAGCAAATCCTGAAGATTGCGCCTGAAAAAGTCGTGTATGTATCGTGTAACTCCGCCACCCAGGCCCGTGACCTTGCCCTCATGGATGCTCAGTACAAAGTGACGCGCGTGCGGCCGGTTGACATGTTTCCGCAGACGCACCATGTCGAAAATGTCGTACTTTTGGAAAAACGATAGCTGATTGCTTATGAAAAAGCTCCCGGCGCTGCTGTTACTGGCCGCGCTTGCCCTTGTCTCATGCGAGAAAGACGATATCTGCGACGGAGGTGCGTCGAGTACGCCGCGCGTCGTAATCGAATTTTTCGACATCGCCGACCCCTCCGAATCCAAGAACGTGATTGACCTGAAGGTAGTCGGAACCGGAATGGAGACGCCATTGGTCTTCAATGAAGCGGCTACCGACGACCGGCAATATCTGGCCAACACCAATAAGATAGCGGTGCCACTCCGAACCACCAGTGGAAATACCGAATACGCGTTCATTTTCAATGCCGACGCGACCGACCCTACCCAAACCTTTACCGATACGATAGACTTTAACTATACGACGAGCGAAGTGTATGTATCGCGGGCCTGCGGTTTTAAAAAGGAATTCGACTTCCTACCGGGAACGGATCCGCTGATGCCGCCCGTTATGCTGAACAACAACCCGAATGCCGGTTCCGGCTCGTGGATACAGGACATACGTATCGTACAATACCACATCGAAGATGAAACGGAGACACACGTATATATTATGTATTAGCCTTCTGCTGGCGGTCAGTGCAGGTTTTGCACAATCGCCAACAGCCGACAGTGTGCCAATCCGGAAAGACCGTTATGGCCTTCGGTTGGGTGTTGACGTGCTGAAACTGGCGCGGACTTTTTATGAGAACGACTACCGCGGACTCGAACTGACGGGGGATTATCGCCTTTCAAAGCGGTATTATGCGGCGGCGGAAGTAGGTAATGAAAGTAAAACGACGGTAGAAGACAATATCAATTTCACGACGAAAGGCAGCTACGTGAAGATCGGGTTTGACTATAATGCCCACACCAACTGGCTGGATCTTGAAAACATGATCTATATCGGCTTGCGCTATGGATTCAGTACGTTCCAGCAGGAGTTGAACTCGTATCGCGTGTACAATCCAAACCCGTATTGGGGTGAGGACGACCAATCGATTTCAGGTAATGAATACAAAGGACTGACGGCGCATTGGGCGGAAGCCGTGGTGGGTATAAAGGCGCAGGTCTTTCGGGATGTATTCGTAGGCTTCAGCTTCCGGATGAACCGCCTTCTTTCGAGCAAAGAACCAAGCGGATTCGAAAACCTGTACATACCCGGATACAACCGCGTATACTCCGCAGAGTTCGGGGTAGGAATGAACTATACGGTCTCTTATTTCATCCCTCTGTATAAGAAGGACAAGGTCAAGGCAGGGAAAAGCGACGGGAAAAAGACCAAAAAGGGAAACTGACGCTAATCCAAAAACACCAGGACCATCCCTACGGCGGCAACCGCAAGGCAAAAGAACGCCAACCCGAGTCTTCCTTCGAGGTCACGCATCCTGTTGATGTTTCGTAAAATGGTACGCATGTTGGGTGATTTGGGGGGTTACACAAAATGCTGTTGCGGTTTCACTTGGCTAAATTACGGCGCTTGGTTGGATTCATACCGCGTATTTCTACGTGATTTTGAGAACCCTTACCTAAAATTACAAAAAAATAAGTCTCAAAAAAACCTTTTTTTAACTTATTTTTTAGACTAGTTCACTACCGTAACGAGGGCTAATTGTCGAACTTGCAGTCTGTTTGGAGTATTTTTGTTGATTTAGTAAAAAAGACCCATGAAACGCATTTTTATTCTCTGTATGGCATTTTTTTCACTCACTGCCGCTTTCGGACAATTGGATCCGGTTGGGTATGTGGAGAACGGACAACAACTGCGAGGGTACTCGGCGCTTCCGGCGCGTGAGATACGTGAGAAAGCCGGTGTTTTGATTCTACCCGCCTGGATGGGTATCGACGACCACGCGAAAGAGGCAGCGTTATCACTGGCTAAAATGGGCTACCATGCCTTTGTGGCCGATATCTACGGAGAAGGGAAATACCCTAAGAACATGGAAGAAGCCGGCAAAATGGCCGGTTATTATAAAAAGAACATCGGCGAGTACCACAAACGCATCCAGGCCGCGCTTGACCAGTTGATCAAGGCCGGTGCTGATCCCAACCGCATCGTCGTGATCGGCTATTGTTTCGGGGGAACAGGCGCCATCGAGGCCGCGCGGATGAACATGGCAGTAAAGGGCGTCGTATCCTTCCACGGCGGTTTAGGTCGTGATGCTGCACGTGCCATCCAAACCATTGCACCTAAGGTCTTGGTGTTGCACGGCGCCGACGATCCTTACGTGCCCGCCGACGAAGTCGCTACTTTCCAGCAAGAAATGCGCGACGGCAAGGCCGATTGGCAGATGATTTACTACGCCGGTGCCGTACACGCCTTCAGCGACCCTTATGCCGGCAGCGACAATTCGAAAGGTGCCGCTTACAATGCCAAGGCCGCTTCCCGTTCGTGGGAGCATATGTTGGTTTTCCTGAAAGAGGTCCTGAAATAACACCGGATTTTTTGTAGTTTAGCGCAAACCACCGCTAACCACATGTCAAAACATCCGCTACGTCAAGACAAGACCTGCCTGAACTGCCGGCACGTCGTGGAAAAACGTTATTGTCCGAATTGCGGACAGGAAAATACCGACACCCGAAAATCGTTCCATGAGCTCTTCGTCCACTTTTTCGAGGACCTGACGCATTATGAGAACTCCTTCTGGAAAACCATCCGGAACCTGTTGCTACGGCCGGCTTCCCTCACCAGGGAATACCTGTCAGGCAAACGGATGTCGTATCTGGCGCCGGTTCGGTTGTATATCTTCATCAGTTTCGTGACCTTCCTGACCATTGGGCTATTACCTTCCGATGATGACGAACATGACAACGTAGTCAACATAGGCTCTCACCAGACACCCACAAAACCCAACGACGAAATACCAGCGGTAATGGGCGTCCAACTTGACAGCCTTGAGAAAAAAAATGCGGTAGAAGTGAAACGTAACGATGACCTGGTGGTAGGTGATTATGAATCCGTACGCGCGCTTGATTCCGCGCAGGCGAAGCTTCCTGAAGCAAAGAAACTGGGCTGGCTGGAATACAAATTGGAGCGAAGTTTTGCCGAGGTCAATGAGTATAAGAAAAAACATCCCGAGGAGTACGAGCGGAAACTGGCCGAATCCATCCAACACAATATACCAAAGGCCATCTTCCTATATATGCCGCTTTTCGCGTTCGGGCTCTGGATCTTCCACGGAAAGAAACGCTGGTATTATTTCGACCACGGTATCTTTACCCTCCATTATTTCTCGTTCCTTCTCTTGACATTTACGTTGACGTCGGTGCTCGTGGAATTGCTTGATTTGATTCCCGTCAGTTGGATTGACGCCATCAACATTGTGTTGACCTTATTCCTGATGGGCTGGTGGTTCTTCTACTTCTTCCGGTCACACAGCAAATTCTATGGCGAAAAACGCTGGGTATCGCGACTGAAAGGTCTCGCTCTTTTCGTTATCAACATTTTCCTAATTTCCTTCTTTATCGTAGGCCTGCTGATTTACAGCATGGTAAACCTCCACTGACATGAAACGACTACTGCTATGCGGCGCGCTGTTCGCCACCGCACTTACCTTCGGGCAGAAAGACGCCCAGAAATATGCCAAAACCATTACCGCGGCGGAGCTGAAGGCGCACCTGACAATCATCGCATCGGATGAAATGGAAGGGCGCGATACCGGATCAGAAGGGCAAAAGAAAGCTGGACGTTATCTGATCGAACAGTATAAGAAGGAGGGCATTCCGGCACCGAACGCCGCGCCAGAATACCTGCAACCGGTTTCTTCCGAATATATGTTCACCGTCGGAGGTGAAAAACTACCGGACTCGGAGAATATCGTTGCCTTTATCGAAGGATCGGAACTGCCCGGCGAAATCGTGGTGGTGTCGGCGCACTACGACCATGTAGGCACCCGAAACGGGGTGGTATATAACGGTGCGGACGATGACGGCACCGGAACCTCTACCCTGCTGGAAATCGCCCAGGCGCTGCAACAGGCGAAGAAAGACGGGAAGGGCCCTCGCCGGTCGGTGTTGATTTTGCATTGTACGGGAGAGGAACACGGACTCTACGGCTCGCAATTCTACTCGGAACATCCGTTGTTTCCGCTGGAGGACACCGTAGCCGATGTTAACATCGATATGATCGGACGGCACGACGACGCGCACAAAAAAAGCAGTGATTATATCTACGTGATCGGATCCGATTACCTGTCGACCGACCTCTACAACATCTGCGAAAAGGCGAATTATGGCAAGCTGGCCCTCGATTATACTTATAACGACCGCCGCGACCCGAACCGTTTCTACTACCGTTCCGACCACTACAACTTCGGGAAGAACGGCGTGCCGTCGGTGTTTCTGTTCACAGGCGTGCACGAAGATTACCACCAACCGGGTGATGATGTCGAGAAAATCGAGTTCGAGGCATTCGAAAAACGCGCGCGCTATGCGTTTGCCATCGTGTGGGAAATCGCCAACCGCGATGGGCGCCTGAAAATCGACCGCGACGGCAACGGCAACCCCAAGTAATTACAACCGCTCGTTCTTTATGACCTGCATCTTTCCGATGGGAATGGTGTCGGTACCGTCATGCGTAATGCGGACGCCCAACAAGTCAATGGGCAAGCCAGCGGCACCCGTATCCGAGTGCTTGACTTCTCGCACCAGGTTTTCGTAATCGTTGGGATGCACGACGATTGAATCGCCCGCGTCAATGCGGTGGGTGATGATGTAATCCCGCAGTACGGGAAAGGTGATGGTATGGCCGATGGTGACAAGTGTAGACATAGCTTATGATTTAGGATACCTTAATGTACGACCCCTCGATCGAAATCGGCAACGGTTTAGGATTTTGTTGGGAGGAAACGTGTAAAAACGAAAAGCCCCGGATTTCTCCAGGGCTTCGGGGTGAATGATGGGTCTCGAACCCACGACCTTCGGAACCACAATCCGACGCTCTAACCAACTGAGCTACAATCACCGTGTTTTGCGAGGGCAAATATAGGCAAAAAATACAAAAATCAAACAGCGTTACGCAAAAAATCAGCCGAAAACAGGCGTATTTCACCGTCGCGATACAACCTCCTGAACGTCAGTGGGAGCCCGCGCAAGCGCTTACGATTACTATCCTCCCTCCATTCGCCGCCTCCCCTCTTGCTCCTCGATCCTCGCTCCTTGCTCCTTCTCCTCGATACTTGCTACCGGCTCCTTGCTCCTTCCTCCTCACTTCAAATCACTCAACCGCTCTACCGCCACATACCGCTCTACCGTAAACCCTTCGGCATAGTCGGTACCAATCAGGCGGCCGAGGTCCTGCGCGCGGAACCGCACGCCGTCGAGAAACGCCTTTGACGAAATCGCCGTTTCGGGTTCATCCGAATTCGGATCATAGAACTGCGAACCATACGCCAGCACCGATTCGATCTTTTTGTCAATAAAGCCGGAGATATCCACCGTCACATCCGGTTCGATGTTTCTCCATTGGATGTAATGGTACACCACCTTTGGGCGCCATGCCTCCTGCGGTTGTCCGTCCTGCAACGTCTCAATCCGGCGTAGACCGGAAAGGAAACAGGCATCCGACACCAGCTTACTCCCTTTTCCATGGTCGATATGCCGGTCGTCGATGGCGTTGCAGATCACGATGTCCGGGCGGTACTTCCGCAGTACTTCCATAATCTTCAGTTGGTGCGCCTCGTCGTTTACGAAGAAACCGTCGCGCATGCCGAGGTTTTCCCGCACCGCGAGTCCGAGTATCTCCGCCGCTTTCGCCGCTTCCTGGTCGCGGATGTCGGCGGTGCCTCGCGTGCCCAATTCGCCCCGCGTGAGGTCCACCACCCCTACTTTCTTCCCTGCCGCTATTTCTTTCGCCAGGGTGCCGCCGCAGCCCAGTTCCACATCATCAGGATGGGCGCCAAATGCCAGTATATCGAGTTTCATTGTCATTTTTATTTAGTTACAGCCAAAACGGCTGCCATCGTACCTGCCTTGTTCACGGTTTCCTCCCACTCCTTCTCCGCATCGCTGTCTGCCGTGATGCCACCGCCGATGAAGAGGTGCGCTTCTGTTTCCGTCCAGCGCAGGCACCGCAAATTTACGAACAAATCGGTTTGCCAGCCGAGGTTGACTTCGCCGTGAAAACCGGCATAAAACTGTCGGTCGTATCCTTCTTCCTGTAAAATGAAGTCGCGTGCCGCTTCTTTCGGGCGTCCGCACACCGCGGGCGTCGGGTGCAGTGCATACACCAAAGGCTCCAATGCGACGTCTTCCCTCAATGCCGCCAACACCATCGTCCGGATGTGTTCGAGACGTCCGGCCGTTATGGTCTCCGTTTCGCCTTTCGAGATGCGTTTTGAAAAAGGTGCCAACGCTTCTTCGATCGCCTCGGTCACGAACCGCTGTTCCTGTTGTTCTTTTTCGCCCCATTCCGCGGTGGTGCCCGCTACGCGCGTGCCTGCCAGTGCCATGGTTGTGAGGTAATGCCCCGATACGTGCGCCAATTGTTCCGCGAAAGCGCCCATCCAATACCCTGACGACGGATGCCACCACAGGTAGACGCAGGCCTCGGGATAAGCGTCAAGCATCCTACGGAATACCGCAGTACAATCCGTATCGTGTACCGGCATCGACTGCCTCCGTGACAACACCACCTTGTCAAAACGACCGTCACGTATCGCCTCCACGCCTTTCCGCACCAACGAAACATGATGTTCGCGTGCCGCAGCGTCCTCCATTACCACCTGCGATGCCCGCACAAACGGTCGGGCTTTCCACGAAGCGGAATGGCGCTCGGCATGCGCCGCCGGAATCCACAAGGGGACGCCGTCAAAGGGCGCAAACACGTAGCCCGCGGCTGAAAAATCAACCGGATAGGGCGTAGCATCCGTCTGGAAGAGCGCCTGCACCGTCTCGGCCTCCGGCTTGCGGTAGACCACAAACGGACGCCCGTCTGCCTGGCATCGCAGCGCCTGCCCGAGTAGTTCGTCCAGGTTCATCGGCGGCGCGGTAAAATCATATTCGTCAGTTTGCAAAGCGAAATCAGCGCCCCGTTCTCGTCCTCCACCCGGATTTCCCACAAATGCAGGCTCCGACCCTGGTGGATGATGCGTGCCGTGCCATATACCATACCGTTTCGTTTGCTTTTCAGGTGGTTGGCCGAAATCTCGATGCCCCGCACTTCCTGCACCTCGGGGTTGATGAACATCAGCGACGCCGCACTGCCCACGCTTTCCGCCAGCGCCACCGTCGCCCCGCCGTGCAGCAGGCCCATCGGTTGGTGCACCTGCGGGTTCACCGGCATGCTCGCCTTCAGGAAATCATCCCCCGCATCGATATACTCGATCCCGAGGTGCTCCATCAGCGTATTCTTTGAAAAACGGTTGCACATTTCCAGTGCTTTTTCTTTATCTATGGCCATATTTTGTGCGTTCAGTTTCTATGTAACCTCTCTCTGTACAGTGTTTTTGTAATTTAGGTTGGGGCGTGCCGGCGCCTTCTCAGTGGGCAGTAGGCAGTTGCAGTAGGCAGTACACTACCCTATTCAACTTCCCGCAGTGCGCCGTCGGGCTGTCCGCTATAGCTTTGCTCCGTTGCACTTCGCAAAGGCTGCCGCTTCCATCCCTCACGCATCCTTCTCCGCCCTACGCCCATTCGGCCTGCAAATTTACGAAACGCCCGGCTGAAATAACCCGGGGATTTTGCCGTTATCAGGGAAGTATTCGACAGGGTGGCGACCGGTTTTCGTATTTTCTCATGCGTTTTCCGGCCCATTCCATTGTCAATTCTCCCTATATTTACCCAAAATTCCGTTGCATGCGTTCACTCTTACTGTTCCTGTCGGCCGCCGTTACGCTGGTTTTTGTTTCCTGTCGCTCCGACTTCGAGTTCAGTGCCTCCAAAGGCGATTTGCGTTTTTTCACGCGATACCGTGTACCTCGATACTGTGTTCCGCAACATCGGGTCAAGTACCTATAACCTAAAAGTCTACAACCGCAGCGACGACGATATTTCGATTCCCACTATCGGATTCCGCAAAGGCCAGGCGTCGAAATACCGCATGACTGTCGACGGACTCGTGGGCGACAACAACCGCAGTTTCGAAAATGTCGAACTGCTGGCCCATGATAGTCTTTATATCTTCATCGAAGTCACGGCGGATGTAGCCGATACCAATCCGGCCGATTTCCTTTATACCGACCAGATTGTCTTCGACGGGGGCAGTACGCACGAGCAGACCGTCGAACTGGTGACACTCATCCAGGATGCGTATTTCATTTACCCGGGCCGCAACGACGAAGGACTCTACACCGGCGTGCCGATTGGAGTTGACGCTAATGGGGAAGAACAACTGATATTGGGCCGCAGCCTGCAGCACGACCATCCCGAAAACGGTGATGAATTCATCTGGGGCGCCGATAAACCCTATGTGGTCTATGGCTTTGCCAGCGTGCCCGACGGCGAAAACCTGACGATACAGCCTGGTGCGCGGGTGCATTTCCATGCCGAATCCGGACTGATCGTGCAACCCGGCGGAAGTCTCAACATTGCAGGCGAATTGTCGCCGGAAGGCACCGAAGACAACGAAGTCATTTTTGAAGGCGACCGCCTTGAACCGTTGTATTCGGACGTGCCGGGGCAGTGGGGCTTCGTGTACCTTCGCCAGGGCAGTGCGGCACAGGTGCGCCACCTGACGTCAAAGAACGGCATCGCCGCTTTTGTCGTAGAGCCGGATGTACCACTCGATATCACCGACTCCAAAATTTTCGACCATTCGAATTTCGGCATCCTGTCGCGCGGCGGCACCATCGACGGTCGCAACCTTGTCATCAACAACGCCGGCCAATACGCACTGGCATTGGTCGATGGCGGTAATTATCGGTTCAACCATTGTACGTTCAACAACGACTGGCCATCATCGCAGCAATCGACGGTGTTGCTGAAGAACTATACCGAAGGTGAAAATGCCCAGACCTTCCCGATAGAACAGGCCAACTTTGACAACTGTATCATCTATGGCAGCAACCAGGTGGCGTTGGCACTTGACCTCACCGACGCCGATCAGCCCTTCCTGTTCAACCACTGCCTGATCCGTTTCAACAGCTCCCAACTTGACGACTTACCGGAATACGACTTCACCGGTCCCCATTACAATACCTGCATCATTGCGCCGAACAGCATCCAGAGCAAACCCGATTATAAAGATCGTGACAACAACGAACTCGTAATCGGCCAGGATTCAGCGGCCAAAGAGAAAGCTGATCCAGCAACCTCGGCCCTCGTCCCTCAGGATATTGACGGCAAACCGCGCCCTACGCCGCCGGCTACCGCATCGGATATTGGGGCGTATCAGAGTGTGGTTTTTGAGTAGTGTTGAGTTGAGGGTTCTTGGTTCTTGGTTCTTGGTTCTTGGTTCTTGGTTCTTGGTTCTGAGTTGAAGGCCAATCGTTCATCCTCAATTATCAATTCTCAATTCCCCATTGTTCATTGTTCACCGTTCATTGTTCATTGTTCATTCTTCCCCCTTCATTCTCCTTGCCCATTCCTCCTCGCTTCCTTACCTTTGCACCACACAACTAAACCTTTTTCCATGATTCATTTCTTCCGGAACCAAGGCCACTTGGTGTATGCGGTTCAAACGCAGACCGGGCTTTCGGCTGAAGACACGACAAAATTGCAATGGCTGTTCGGCAACGCCGACCTGATAGAGAAATCCGCGCTGCCGGATTTTTTTGTTGGTCCACGTGCCGCAATGGTGACGCCGTGGAGTACCAACGCGGTGGAAATCACCCAAAACATGGGCATTTCAGGTATCATCCGCATTGAGGAATTCCAACCGGTGGCACCCGACTTCTCCGATTTTGACCCGATGTTGTCGCAGAAATACGACGGACTCCACCAAGACATCTATACCATTGCCATCACGCCGGAGCCGGTACTCGAAATCGACGACATCGCTGCCTTCGACCGCCAGGAGGGACTGGCCCTGAGCTCAGAGGAAATCGCGTATCTGGAGAACCTGGCGAAAAAACTGGGGCGCAAACTCACCGATTCAGAGGTTTTTGGCTTCTCGCAGGTGAACTCTGAACATTGCCGCCATAAAATCTTCAACGGCACTTTCGTCATCGATGGCGAAGAACAGCCGACTTCGCTATTCAAACTCATCAAGAAAACCTCTGCCGAGCATCCGAACGAGATCGTATCGGCCTATAAAGACAACGTAGCCTTTATCAAAGGCCCAAAAGTCGAGCAGTTCGCGCCCAAGTCGGCCGATCGCCCTGATTTCTATGAAAAAAAGGAATTCGAATCGGTGATTTCCCTCAAGGCGGAAACCCACAACTTCCCTACTACCGTCGAGCCCTTCAATGGCGCAGCGACGGGTTCGGGTGGTGAGATCCGTGACCGTTTAGCAGGCGGACAAGGTTCGCTTCCGCTGGCGGGAACGGCTGTCTACATGACCGCTTACTCGCGGCTGGAACAGGACCGTCCGTGGGAAAACGGCATGGAAGCCCGCAAATGGCTTTACCAAACGCCTATCGACATCCTTATCAAAGCCTCCAACGGGGCATCTGACTTCGGTAACAAGTTCGGGCAACCCCTGATTACGGGTTCTGTGTTGACCTTCGAACACCAGGAACACGGCCGCCGACTCGGCTACGATAAAGTCATCATGCAGGCCGGGGGCATCGGCTACGGAAAGGCCGACCAATCGCAAAAGGCAACGCCGGTCGAGGGCGATAAAATCGTCATCCTCGGGGGCGAGAACTACCGCATCGGAATGGGTGGTGCCGCCGTTTCATCAGCCGATACGGGGGCTTTCAGTTCGGGTATCGAGCTCAACGCCATCCAACGGTCGAACCCGGAAATGCAGAAACGCGCCGCCAACGCCATACGCGCGTTTGTAGAAAGTGACATCAATCCGATTGTTTCCATACACGACCATGGTGCGGGTGGCCACCTCAACTGCCTATCCGAACTCGTAGAAGCCACTGGTGGCAAGATTGACCTTGACCAACTGCCGGTAGGTGACCCTACCCTTTCCGCCAAGGAAATTATCGGCAACGAATCGCAGGAGCGCATGGGACTCGTGATCGCACCCGAACACCTGGAAACACTTCGTCGGGTAGCCGAACGCGAACGCGCCCCGATGTATACCGTGGGCGACGTCACGGCTGACCATCGCTTCACATTTGAATCAAAGACAACGGGCGAAAAACCCATGGATTTCCACCTTGACGACCTCTTCGGCAGTTCGCCTAAAACGGTGATGAACGACGTAACGGTCGATCATGAGTATGCCCCTGTGACCTACGACCCGGCCCGTTTCAACGAGTATCTCGAGCAGGTGTTGCAGTTGGAAGCCGTGGCGTGTAAAGACTGGCTGACGAACAAAGTCGACCGCTGTGTCGGTGGTCGAGTGGCCAAACAACAATGCGCGGGTCCGCTTCAACTGCCACTTAACAACGTCGGTGTCATGGCGCTGGATTTCAACGGAAAAGAAGGTATTGCCACTTCCATAGGACATGCGCCTGCCGCGGCACTTATCGACCCGGTCTATGGCAGTCGGAACGCCATCGCGGAAGCGCTGACCAACATCGTATGGGCACCCTTGAAAAACGGTTTGTCGGGCGTGTCACTTTCTGCCAACTGGATGTGGCCCTGTAAAAACGAAGGTGAGGATGCCCGTTTATACGAAGCCGTAAAAGGCTGTTCGGACTTCGCCATCGAATTGGGGATCAACATCCCGACCGGTAAGGATTCGCTTTCGATGAAACAGAAATATCCCGACGGTGATGTCATGGCGCCGGGCACCGTAATCATTTCAGCAGCGGCCAACTGCACCGATCTTACGAAGGTAGTCGAGCCTGTCTTACAGAAAAACGGAGGTTCGATTTATTACCTCAACCTGTCGGGTGACGCCCATGCCTTAGGTGGGTCGTCGTTTGCGCAGGTGTTGAACAAAATCGGGGACGAAGCGCCTACCGTGGTGGATGCCGCGCAATTCCGTACGGCTTTTGATACGTTGCAGGAAGCCATTACAAAAGGCTTGGTACAGGCCGGACACGATATCGGCAGCGGTGGACTCATCACCACACTACTCGAAATGTGCTTCGCCGACCGCAACCTGGGGGCCGACCTCAACCTGACGGCGATTGGCGAAACAGACAGCGTAAAATTGCTGTTCTCAGAAAACATCGGAGTTGTCTTGCAGGCAGATGCGGCTATTGAAGCCCTATTCGAATCGAAGGGTGTTTCGTTTGTGCGCATCGGGCAACCGACGGAAAGCGACCTCGTGCACATTACCAATGGCGGGCAGACATTCTCGCTATCGGTCAGCCGCCTGCGCGATACCTGGTTCCGCACCTCGTATTTGCTTGACCGAAAACAGTCGGGTGAACAGAAAGCAAAAGAACGCTACGAAAATTATAAAAACCAACCGCTGCAGTTCCGTTTCCCCAACCATTTTGATGGGCGGATTCCGGTGGTCGACCCAACGCAACCGCGTCCGAAAGCGGCTATTATCCGTGAGAAAGGAAGTAATTCCGAGCGCGAGATGGCACATGCGATGTACCTCGCCGGTTTTGATGTGAAAGACGTGCACATGACCGACCTTATCTCGGGCCGGGAAACGCTGGAAGACATCCGGTTCATCGGTGCGGTGGGCGGTTTCTCTAATTCAGACGTACTCGGATCGGCCAAAGGATGGGCGGGTGCCTTCCTTTATAACGCAAAAGCCAAGGCCGCGCTGGAAGCCTTTTTCCGCCGCGAAGACACGCTTTCGGTGGGTATCTGCAACGGTTGCCAGCTGTTTGTAGAACTCGGACTCCTGAACCCCGAACACGACCGCAAGCCGTACATGTCGCACAACGAGTCGCGCAAACACGAAAGTGGCTTTACGTCTGTCACGATCCAGGAAAACAATTCGGTGATGCTGTCGTCACTAGCCGGCAGCACACTGGGCGTCTGGATCTCACACGGTGAAGGCAAATTCAACCTTCCGAACCCGGAACATGACTACAACATTGTCGCCAAATATGCCTACAACGGCTATCCGGCCAACCCGAATGGTTCACACTTTGATGTGGCCATGATGAGCGATGTTACGGGCCGCCACCTGGTGATGATGCCGCATATCGAACGTTCTATTTTCCAGTGGAACTGGGCCCACTACCCTGAAGGCCGCCGCGATGCTGTTTCGCCATGGCTAGAGGCGTTTGTGAATGCGCGGAAATGGATGGGGAATTAGCGAATGGAATTAGATAATGAGCGCCTGAGTACCTGAGTGCCTGAGTGGTTGAACAATTGGTGATCCGCTTGCATGCCGTATCATGCGTATTGTTTTCAGAATAGCAAATTTTGTGTATTTTGTCCCCAGTTGGAAGTTTTCAGGGTTGGGTTTTGGGTTTTGGGTTTTGAGCGGGGACGTGCCGGGGCGGTTGGACGGGGCGGGCTTTGTTTGAGGATTTTAGAATGCGAACATCCTTACTATCAACTCTGAACTATCAACCCTGAACTATCAACTCTGAACTAACCCACTACTCGCGACGTGTTCCCGATCATGTGCCTCTTACGTCCCCCTCTTTCCTCTTTCCTCTTTCCTCTTTCCTCTTTCCTCTTTCCTCTTTCCTCTTTCCTCTTTCCTCTTTCCTCTTTCCTCTCGCTCCTCGCTCCTTGCTACTTGCTACTTGCTCCTCGCTCCTTCTCCTCAAAACGTAAACCCCAAACTAAACGCCAATCGATTTCCGTCATCTCCGTTGAAGAGGCCGATCTGGGCGCTGATGAGTTCGGATCCGTTGAGGAAGAAGCCGCCCCCGGCCGAAGTGTGCCATTCGCGGGAGTGTTCGCCGTCGAGCCACACGCGTCCGTAGTCGAATCCCGCAAACAGGCCGTAACGGACGGGCAGTATGTCGGTTCGGACCTGTCGGAAGCTATAGCGTAGGTCGGTATTCTGGTAAAAGGATGACTTGCCCGTGAAACGCTGGTTGCGGTAGCCCCTGAGTCCGTCGATGCCGCCGATGGAGGCTGCCTGATACAACTCATACGCATTGTTGAAGTTGACTTTGGCTTTCAACAACGTCGCCAGCACCAGGTCGCCCGACGGCACCAGCCGGTGGTCGATGCTGAGGGTCGGTATGATATAGGTAATGTCTTTCTGCGGACCTTCCACCGACTTCCGGAAACCGCCTTCCAATGCGGCCATTATGCCTAAGGTGGGATAGGCTTTGTTGTCGACGTTTTCGTAGCGGAAAAGGGCGTTCGCACCCACGAATGTCTTGCTTTCAAATACATCGGGCTGGCCGGCAAAGTATGTCTCTACCAGGCGTCCGGAGGTGTTTTCGATGGTAAAGCGCTCGGCTGTGAGTCCGACTTCGACCGTGGTATCAAGGCGTCCGCGGCGCACGAGTCCCGGACTCACATAGGCGTTACGGATCCGCACCCGGTTGTAATCCATTCCTCTTTCATCGTCCGGATTCTCAGAACGGTTGCCGTAGCCAAAAAAGTTGTTGGTGAAGTTCGGGCTCTGAATGCCTGCCCGCAACTGGAAATTGGTAGCGCCGATGACGTTCGCGACTTCCAGCCGGTAACTGGCCTCGAAGCCACCGGTGGCAAAAAATACGTTGGCCCTAAGGCTATGTTGCTCGCTGAACGGGTTGTGCTGGAAGCCATATCGGGTGTAGGTATCGGTCAGCCCAATGCGGAGGCCGTCGTCGGGGTTGAAGCCGAGGGTGGGAATGAGTTGGTTGGTCGCGGTGCGGATCTTATACAGATCGTATACATTCACCTCATATTTATCTGTTTGAAGGATACGGGCGTTTGTCGCGGCATTCTTTTCCGAGGCGTAGTCGTAGATCCGGATGTTTTTTGCATTATCGACTTTATACGTGTCTTCGTCACGTCCGCCGATCATCCGGATGCGAATGGACGAAGGGGTGCCAGTCACGTCAAAACGGTCGTCGCCGTCGAGTCCGTACAACCAGATTTCCTTTGTCTGCTTCGGATCGGCGATCAGTTGCACCGCCGGGGCCGCTCCGTCTGTGGCATTTGCCCGGCTGAGCGCTACTTCCACCTTGCCGGACGGATCGCATGTCACCCGAAAGACATCCGCTTTCTCAGAACCGCTCACCACTTTTACCCTTGCTACCACCTCGTAATAGCGTTTGGCAATTTCTTTCAAATGCCCGCGCCGTTCTTTCAACAATTGTTTGAGCAGCGTCCTGGAATCGGTATCGGCACCTGCGGGCAGTGTTTCAAAAGCACCATCTATGACGTCATCTGTCAGGGCCTGTTGCAGCCGTTCCGCCTGTTGTTGCCAGACGGCTTCGTCTGACGTGACGCAGAACGCAACATCCAATGGGTAGGCCTCGCGGTTGAAGCCTTTTACATCCCACAAATTCCCTTCGTATTTCCGCAGCAGCTTCGCAGCCGGAATCAGTCGCACGGCAGCGCCCAGCAAAAAACCGTCTGACATGCGTGAAAATGCCTGGTCACGGTCGCGGGCCAAGGGTACGAATTTGGTTCCATCGGGCTGTTTCATTTCCAGCCAGCGCCATTGGTCCTGGTGGCGGTCCCAGTCGCCGATCAGCATATCGAACAGCCGGGTGCGGATATAGGTTTCTTCGTCAATGCGGCTTTTTCGGTCTTTCTGGATTTTCTCCAATACGTCATAGGTTCCGATGCTCTCGCCGGTGTAGCCACTCCCCTTTTCCATCCCGTCGGGCTCGCTGCGTTCTTCAAGCAGGCACAGCTCATCGCCGAACTGGGCATTGAACCGGCCCAACCGCGACTGTTTCGGCACATAGAGAATGCGCGGATGGAAATGCGGCAATCCGGCGGCTTCGCTAAGTTCGCTGACAACGATGGGCGCATACGGATACGAGCCGGTGAAGACATCGTTGACAAGGGCTTCTACTTTGGTTCCGGACAATTTGTCCTGGATGTATTGCTTTTTGAATACGCTCGACTGCAGGTATTGTGTCGCGCTTTTCCGCAAGGCCCGTATCACGTACTCGCGGCCCGACGACGACCTGAGAAACAGCGAACGCGATTGGTTTCCGCCGCCCATACGGAACGGCTCGAGTCCGCCCAAAAGGGTATCGAGGTTGGCGATGTCGGCTTCAACCGCTTCGCCATACAGTTTTCGGAAGCGTTCGCCCCACAGGAACCGATAGGTTGGCCCTTTCGTGGTCTCGGCCGTGGAATAGATCTGCGCTTTTACGTTCGACGGAATCGGCTCGGTAACGGCTTGGGTTGTTTGGGGCAATGGAGCCTCGAGTATGTTCTGCCCGAACAGGACTTCGTTTGTATCCGACTTCACGAATTCAAGGTGGGCAGAGCCGTCTTCGCGGATGTCGAGCACGGCATACCCCGGTGCGGCGGCCGCAAAGTCGCTACCGACGTTCTTTGGTACAGGCGACGATTTGGAACCCGCACCGCTAACGATTTGCCGGAGGTTGTCTTTGAAAATGTATTGTAGGTTGTGTTCGTGTCCGGATACAAACACCACGCGGTCATTTTGCTGGGCCGCAGCGGTGAGGAACTGCTGGAGCTCTCGGTAGTACTTGTATTGCAGGTCGGCTTCGCTCAGGCCACTGGTGCGCCGCAGTACGGTAAAAAGGGAACCCAATACCGGCGCCGGAAGCAAGTGGCTTTTAGCACCGTAATACCCTCCGTGCGGACCGTTGGTGAACATGGGATGATGCAGGGCCACGATAGTGGTTTTTCCGCGGGCTTTGCGAATTTCATGCAGGAACTCTTCTACAAACCGTTTGCGGGTGTTGATGTCACAGCCTTTATTGAGGTTGGGGTCGGCATCCCAGTCGGTGATATACCACTGGCTGTCGACGACGATCACGACGATGTCATCGCCCACGTTGAAGGTCGTCAGCGGACAACCGTCGGATGGCATAAAGGACTTGTTCCCCAAACGGTCTTTAATGAAGTCTTCTTCCCGTCGCAACCCTTTGACGCCGTTGCTATACCAGTCGTGGTTGCCGGGGATGAACACCACTTTTCCTTTAAAATTTTTAACCGCCTCGATCTGGGCGTTCAGTCGGAACTCGGCCTTTTCACGCCTGGGGTTGTCTTTTTTCGGTAATCCGGCGGGGTAGCAATTGTCGCCGAGGAAGAGTACCGTTGCCGGAAGCGTCTCAGCCTGCAGCGCCTGCGACATCCGGGTAAGGGGCGTTGGCATGGCACCGGGTTCGGCATTACCGGCATCGCCGATCAGGTAAAACCGGTGTGCGATTTTAACCGAGTCTCTCGTAGAAGTCTTGTCGGTTTGAGCCACAGCCGATTCCTGGGCCGATGCGTATCCCGCGAGGCACAACGCCCAACCGACTGCTATGACGGAAAGCCGTTTCATATCAGGCAGTGAGTTCGATCAGTTTGAGAACACCCTGTAGGACCATTGCGAGCGAAAGTCCGATGAAAAAGACGTAAAGAGAGCCGCGCAGCAGGCGGTATTTGCGTTCGAGTCCTTGCGCCTGGTAATAGTAATCCCGGATCATGGAACCGTAGAGGTAGTCTTTGTCATTGAGCATCTGCAGGAAGCCCCATTCGAAATCGCGGTAGGTCATGTTGTGGAAGTTGCCGAAATAGAGCAGGTTGCCCTGTTTGTTGCGCACCTCATCCTCGGTGAAATTCCCCTGTGTTTTCACCGGCGTAATAGCGAGAACGGCAAAGATGATGGAAACGATGTTGACGCCGCCCAGCAGGAAAAACGGCACGTAGCGGACGAGATTGTCCTCTTGGATATTCCCCATACTGCCTCCTAAGATCAGTGATAGGATGATGGAGTTGACCGTAATCATGATATTGGCCTTTCCGTCGACCATCTGGTTCAGGGTATAGTGATTTCGGGAAATATTGCGGAAAAGGGTTTGGATGCCCCTGTCGTCGCGTCCCTGGGCTTTGCTGATTTCCTTTTTGAGTTGTTTGATTTCCTCTTCGGAAATGGCGAGTTCGCGTTCGATGGCGCGCGATTTCTTCTCCTCGATATCTTTTCGTTCCTTGCGCAGCGCTTTCGCGAGTTTGGCGAGTCCGGGTTCGATTTCCGCTTTTCCGAATTCGGTATGGATGGCGGAGTGTTCCAAAAGCGGCAGCAGGATGTCGTACCAGCTTTCCTTCGACAGGCTGAAGTCGCGGAGGATGATCTGCTCGTAGAGGTTTTTCATCCGTTCGCGCCCACCGTCGCCGGTGAAGTCCATGATAAAGGCATCCGACAGTACCTTCGCCTCCGGTTGTTCGGCGTTGCCCGCCGGCAGGGATTCGGTGGCGATTTTCCGGGCTTTTTCAAGCACCGCTTCGTCGAGTCCGAATTTCTCCTGCAGTCGCGATACCGTAGCGTCAACGAACTGGTATTCTTTTTGGAAGTCGAGGTTGAACTGGTTGGCCTGGCCCTGCTCGATGTTGACGATGTAATTGGCGAGGTACAGTGCCTCTTCGTCAAGGTCGTGCAGTCGGTCATGCCGGAGGATGGTCTGGATGTTCTTTTCCACGCGGAAGAGCCGGTTGATATTGGTATACCGGTTGATGTCTGCGTGTTTGTCTAAGATTTCAAACGCATACTCACGTACCTGGCTAATCGCGGCATTCTGGGTATCGGTTCTCACGGTCAGGAATTTAGGTTGCTTTGGGATGCGCGACGTGCCGTTCCCGCAGTGATACAAATATCGTATTAAATGGCGAGAGTTGGAGAAGGAGTTTTGTGGGGGGGTGGGTTTTGGGTTTTGGGTTTTGAGTTTTGAGTTTTGAGTTGAGATGTACCTTTTAATCGGGACGGGGCGGGAGTTTTGGGTTTTGGGTTTGGGTTTTGGGTTTTGGGTTGAAATGTACCGTGTAATCGGGACAAGCGGTGTTTTATTTGACGTTTTTAGAATAGCGTTTATTTTCACCAACGACGATGAACCATGAACCATGAACCATCAACCATGAACCATCAACCTATAATCTTTGAGTTAAGTGTACCTTTTAATCCGGACGGGGCGGGAGTTTTGGGTTTTGGGCTGAAATGTACCGTGTAATCGGGACAAGCGGCGTTTTATTTGACGTCTTTAGAATAGCGTTTATTTTCGCCAACGACGATGAACCATGAACCATGAACTATCAACCTATAACTTTTGAGTTAAGTGTACCTTTTAATCCGGACGGGGCCGGAGTTTTGGGGTTTGGGGTTAGAGGGGTTCACGTGAGAAAACAGTTGCAAAGGGTTGAGTTTTGGGTGTTGGGTTTTGGGTTTTGAATGTAAACTACCTTTTAGTCGGGACGGGGCAGGTGTTGTTTGACGTTTTGGGGCTTGTTTTCACTCTCAACTGTCAACTGTCAACTGTCAACTATCAACTATCAACTATCAACCCTGAACCCTCAACCCCTTTAAAGCGTTCGTTTTTCTTGAATTTCGACTTTTAACTAACTTTGAGGCAGCCGCCCAATCCTAAAGGCTGGTAGTGCAATGGGGCCAAACAGGTCGCGGCGGGAACCGAATGAAAAAGAAACATATGAACCGAATTGTATCGATCTGGTCGGGGCAGGTTACCCTGGTGCGCACGATGCTCGCCCTTGCCCTCTTGGTATTCACACAAACCGGCGTTGCCCAAACACAAAAAACAGCGATCGTGGGTACGTGGCTCAACGAGGAGAAAGTCGCGAAAATCGAGATTTACCAGCATGGTGAAAAGTTTTTTGGAAAAATCGTGTGGCTAAAGGAGCCCAACGAGAACGGGCGCCCCAAAACCGACCAAAATAACCCGGACAAAGCCAAACATAAAACGCCCATCCTGGGTCTACAGATTCTAAAAGATTTTGAATTTACGGGAAAATCAACCTGGGAAAACGGTACGATCTACGATCCGAAAAATGGCAAAACGTATTCGTGTTATCTAATATTGCAACCCGATAAGACACTAAAAGTAAGAGGCTACGTCGGTGTATCAATGCTGGGACGGACCACCATCTGGACGAGGGCCAACTGACCTTCACCCGTCACGGTGCTACACGTGCTCCCTGCGCCTTCTCATGACAAGAAGGCCACAACGCCCAGTACTCCCACCAAGCCGTTTAGAATGAATCCGATTGCCATTCTGAGGGTTTCCGGCTCTTTGACTCCGGCAAAGCCAAACCCCAGACCGACCCACGCCATTAGGGGAGCAATCACGAGAAACAAGTCGGCCATCCCCTCGCAGACAGCGGGAGAAGGAAGCAGCGCGATTACGGCAAATTGCAGTGCGATCAGCATCACAATGGCCATGGCACAGTAAAAAGAGCGATTGGAGTATTTTCCTGTTTTCATCCGACAGATAACGGAACGTTACAGCTAAACGACAGACCTCAATTAAAATTATCTTCGTCAGATTCCCATTTCAATCTGAAAACGGACGTACCAGTTTCCTTTTGTCGAACCGTCGAAATACTCGAGGTGGTCGTAATTGACCTCACCCTGTAGCTTGAAGGCGTGCTCCCAGAGGTATTTAGTCACGCCCAGGCTGAACTCGCGGGTATTGGGCGCCAGTGTTTCAATCGATTGGGATACCCGCTGACTTGAAAAACGCCCGATGATTTCGTAATGCGACGGAAACAGATAGCTGGCCTGTGCATCGTAACCCGAACCCGTAAACACGTATCGCACTTGCGTGGCATCCAGCGGGTCGACTGTAATTGGGCTTTTTGGGGTGGATCGGGAAAAATAGGCGCCCATGACGGCCCATCCGTTGTATTTGAGCATGGCATCGAGCAAGAGTGTCTTCATCGTTCGGGGCGCAAAGAGGTCGTCGCCTAATTGTCCACCCGTACGCAGCGCCTGGTTGTTTTGCTGGAACGCGCCGGATACAAGCAGTTTTGGTTTCGCTTCCCGCATCAGGTCGCCCTCGAAAAAGGTGCCGTCCTTGGTGAAGGAACCCAGCGGATATAGCTCCAGTTTTCCCGTCAGGGCCACTCCATCGTCGGCCTGCCCGGTGGCGTTACGTCCTTCCCCTGTGCTGACCGCCGTGCGTACCACATAACTGAAACGCTCTTTGTTCTCGTGTAGGTAGTGTGCCTGGAAGCCGAAGTCGCGGTCGATGTTGAATTTGGCGTTGTTGATCGTACGATCGGTCAGTTGCAGCGCCCCGGAAGAATTGACGCGTTGGCGGTTGCCCGGAAGCTTCGTTTGTCCGAAACTGAAAATCCAGCGTTTGTTAGGACGGTAAAACACGACGGCATCACGTATGATATTGAGGTTCTCCCCTTCTTTCACTTCGCCGACATCGCCGGGCGCAAACGACAACTGAAGGGCGTAGAGAAACTTCGGGTTCCCGACAAAACCGTCAAACCGCAGGCGAAGGCGTCGGATTTGCCCGTCATACGAAGGCTTCTCTCCTTCCTCATCCATGTAGGTAACCCTGTTTTGGATGCGGAAACGCAGGTTCAACTGAAACAGGCTGTCGGGCGAGGTAATGCCAATGCCTTTCCCGAAATTATAATACGGAATCGACGCAAGGTGAAGGTCGTTGGTATTCTTATGTTCATGCGTCACCTGGGCCCTACCCAAACCGGACGCGAGAAGCGCGCATAGCAGCCATCCGTATCGCATCATCAGGAAATTGTTGTCGTTGTGTTATGTGTACGCAAAAATAGCGTTTCCCAAGCGCCCAAAAAAGTCAGATACGATTACCTTTGCGGAAATGTAAACGAGCATGGCCATTACCTACCTGGGATACCACTTTACTGTTGAACCGAAAGAGCCGGGCGCTGAGATATTACTGGCAGAACTGGGCGAAACGGCCTTTGAGAGTTTCGTGGAAACGGAAGACGGTATTACTGCCTATGTACAAAAGGCTTTGTGGGAGGCTGACATCCTGACGGGTATCTACATCCTGGAATCGCCTGAATTCCGGATTTCCTATACCATAGAGGAGATCGAGCAGGTCAACTGGAATTCGGAATGGGAGAAGAATTTCGAGCCCATTGATGTTGACGGACGCTGCCACGTTCGGGCGCCTTTCCATCCGGCGAGTGGTGCGGAGTATGAAATCGTCATCGAACCCAAGATGAGCTTTGGTACGGGTCACCACGAAACGACTCATATGATGATCCAACACCTGCTGGAAACAGATGTGACAGGCATGAAGACGCTGGATATGGGCTGCGGCACGGCCATCCTGGCGATACTGGCAGCAATGAAAGGGGCGCATCCGATTGACGCCATCGACATCGATGAATGGTGCTACCTGAACTCGATCGAAAACGCCGAACGGAATAACTGCCAACACATTACGGTGTATGAAGGGGATGCTTCGCTTCTGCCGGGCAAACGTTACGACCTGATCATCGCGAACATCAACCGCAATATCCTTTTGCAGGATATGAACACTTACGTCGATTGCCTGGAACCGGGCGGCACCTTATTGTTGAGCGGATTTTATGAAGAAGACATTCCCTTTATCGACGCGTCGTGTGTCGAAAACGGGCTTATCTTTGCAACGAAACACAGCCGCCATAATTGGGTGGCATTGAAATACCTTAAACCGTAATGGCCGTAATCGAAAAAGTAAAAGAGGAGGTATTGCAGGAAGAATCGCTTGGCAACCTCAATGAAATCGTCCTTTTTAATGACGATGTCAATACTTTTGACCACGTCATCGATACCCTCATCCGCGTTTGCAAACATACCGCGGAGCAGGCGGAACAGTGTGCCATCATCGTACATTACAAAGGAAAATGCACGGTGAAGACCGGCACCTTCGAGGAACTGAAGCCGCAATGCACCCAATTGCTGGAAGCCGGACTCAGTGCCGAAATCATATAAAAAAGCCCCGCGATTGCAGGGCTTTCTTTTTCTATTCTACTTTCTGGAAGTAGAGGGTGACCGTTGCCGCGACTCCGGCGATGGTCTGTGTGGTCTGAACCTGTAGTTCACTGCCGTTCAGTTTCCGGATGGTGTATTCGCCATCGTACTCCGAACTGTTGGTGATGATGAGCGACGAACCGTCTTTCGCCCAGTTGCCATCAGTAGCGCTGTCTTCCGTGCATACATTGCTGGCATTTTTGTAGTAAACCGCGTTTTTCACGGTTCCATCCGCCAGAAACTGCAGGTAGTCTTTGTCGCAGCCCGGCTCATTGTCCTGATAGGTTTCACTTGACGATTGTCCACCGACTTTATAAACGGTTTTGGTCGGCGTCCATTTCGCTTCGAGGTTGCCACTAATCGAGTTGCCATCGTCATCGCTGCTGCAGGATGCGAAGAAAGCGGTAGCAAGTAACAAAACGGACATTTTCAATACTTTTTTCATTTGTGTGGTAGTTTGATTTAACTAGTAACAAGTAACGCCAAAAAAGCCGTTAGCATTGTTAATAAAATCGTAAACCTTGTAAAATAAGGCGTTAACCGTTGATATGTAGTGTTTTTGTAAGACCTATTTTTTTTTCGTTCGCCCCGCAAATCACTATTTTGCAGGCAGAATAATCAACCACAAAAAACCTACTATGAAACGTTTTATCCTGTTTTGTATTCCTTTTTTAAGTCTTTTGCAGGCGTGCGGCAGCGGCGGCGATGACGATGGTGGCGGAGGTGGCGGCACGGCCCCGAGCAACCTTCAGGTTACGGTGACGATTCAAGGGAAGGACGACACCCACCCGAACGGTGACGGTTCGGGCATCGTCAATTTTACCGCCACAGCTGATAACGCCAACAATTACCTTTTTACCTTTCCGGATGGCACGTCGCAGACCGCCGCGAACGGACAGGTGCAAAAAACGTTTACCACGCCGGGCGTCAACACCTACAGCGTGACGGTTGCGGCTCTGGGCGTCAATTCCTCTACTTCCAAAACCGTTTCGGTCACGGTCCTCAACCAGTTTGACAACGATTTTTCAACCCTGATCTGGTCGGATGAATTCGATACGCCGGGGGCTCCCAACACAGCCAACTGGAATTATAATATCGGTAACAACAACGGCTGGGGCAACAACGAACTGCAATACTACACCAACAGCCAGAACAATGCGGTGGTGGCCGATGGCATGCTGCATATCAACCTTATCAAGGAACCTACGAGTGGATTTGCCTACTCGTCGGCCCGCCTTGTATCTGAAAACAAATTCGACTTTACATACGGAAAGATTGAGTTCCGCGCCAAACTCCCAACCGGCGGTGGTACCTGGCCGGCCCTATGGATGCTGGGCGCCAACTACACTTCGGCGGCCTGGCCTGCCTGTGGTGAGATTGACGTGATGGAACACATTGGGAACAACCAAGGTACTATTTATGGTACCCTACACTACCCCGGACATTCGGGTGCCAACGGCGACGGAGGTACAACGTCACTGCCAACGGCTTCCTCGGCGTTCCACGTGTATGCAGTGGAATGGTCGCCGACGTCTATTAAATGGTTTATTGATGGAACCATGTTCCGTTCCGCGACCAACAGTCAGGATAAGCCTTTCAACCACGACTTCTTTATCATTATGAACGTGGCGATGGGTGGTAACTTTGGCGGCACACCTGACGCGGCTTTCGTGCAGTCGTCAATGGACATCGATTACGTACGGGTTTACCAATAACAAATTACATCCTATGAAGTATTTAGCAATTACCCTTCTCGCCGTTACAAGCGTATTCGCGCAGAAAGCCAACCGCAAGTTAGTGTGGGAAGAGAACTTTGACGGTTCCAACCTAAGTGAAAAAACCTGGAATTTCGAACTGGGCGATAACGGTTGGGGCAACCACGAGCGTCAGGATTATACGAAGGTCAACCATCGGGTGTCGAAAGGTTTCCTGACCATCACCGCTAAAAAGGACGGCACGCACTATACCTCGACCCGCATCACTACGAAAGGGAAACAGGAATTCCAATATGGGTATATGGAAGCCCGGCTGAAACTGCCCAAAGGACATGGCGTGTGGCCAGCTTTCTGGATGTTGGGAAGCGATATCAATACATCACAATGGCCGAATTGCGGTGAGATCGACATTATGGAGTATGTCGGACGCGAGCCACACATGATCTACACCACCCTGCATACCACCGATACACACGGCGCCACCGCCAGCAGCAAAAAGACCGAATTCCCGAACATTGAAGAAGGGTTCCACGTGTATGCCGTCGACTGGAATGCAGACCGGATGGTGTTTTTTGTGGATGGACAAGCGGTTTATACCTACCAGCCATCACCTAAGACAAAAGGGAACTGGCCGTATGACCAGAAGTTCTTTTTCATCCTGAACCTGGCCATCGGTGGGGATTTCGGAGGTCCGGAGGTGGATGATTCGATCTTCCCACAGGAATATGTGATCGATTACGTCAGGGTGTATCAATAACGACAGTTGCACAGACGTAACATCCGCGAAAGCGCCTCAATGCGGCAGGCGATCCTTTAGTACTCCATAGAGGAATGTTCCGATCAGGGCACCCAAGAGGATTACGACAACGGGATAGAAACCCGCGCCAATCAGTATAAAGATGGGTCCGGGACATGCGCCTACTAGCCCCCATCCGAGTCCGAACAGTAAACCACCGATCCAATAGCGGGCCGATCCTTTCTCTTTATCGGGAATGACGATCGGCTCGCCTTTTATATCGCGTACGTGCTTCCGCTTGATGATTTGGATGCCGATCACGCCCGTAGCGATTGCCACACCGATGATACCATACATATGGAAGGATTCGAAACGGAACATTTCAAAGATCCGGTACCACGATACCGCTTCCGTTTTGGTGAGGACGATGCCGAACAGTACACCGGTCAACAGGTATTTCAGTGCTTTCATATCAGAAAAGTAACGGGAGGATAAAATGGACCATAATCAAACCGCCTACAAAGAAGCCGATTACGGCCTTAAGCGACGGTAGCTGCAGGTTGCTTAACCCTTGTATGGCATGGCCGGATGTGCAGCCGCCGGCGTAGCGCGAACCAAAACCGATCAACACACCACCGACCAGCAAAATGGCCAACATTTTCGGTGACGTCCAGACATCCGGGCCGAAGAGTACATCGGGCGCAAGCTTGCCGTTGGGCGCGTCGATACCCATTTTCTGCAATTGCGCTACGGTGTCGGGGTTCAGCGTCACATTCGAGGGATCGGAGAAGTAATGAACCGCTATGAAGCCTCCTATCATCGCACCCACCACCACTACGAGGTTCCAGAAGTGATTTTTGTGGTCGTATCGGAAGAAAGAAGCGAACTTTCCGGCACCGCCGATGGCGCAAAGCGTACGAAGGTTCGACGACATGCCGAAGGTCTTCCCGAACCAAATCAGGAGTAACATCACGACACCGATCAGGAAACCTGACACGTACCACGGCCAGGTGTGCGAGAGCATTTCCATACACATTGTTTTGGGCAAAAATAGCGATACCAAACCAAACCGACGGGCGGAATCCGTAACTTTGGACGTCAATACTGCAAAATGAAAAAATTTGCCGTCGAGTTTAAGTGGGCTGTACGCTACATCTTCGCCTATCTGGCGTGGATCATGGGAGAAAAAGTGTTGGGTGTATATGATACCCATATCGATTGGCTCCTGCTTTCGTCACTGGGGTTCTACCTTTTCGGGTTTGTGTTATACGTCCTGGCGCTGCGGGAAAAACGAGACACCGTCTTCCAAAAGCAAATGGACTGGAAACAGGGCTGTGTTTCGGGTTTTTACCTGACGATTTTTATTTCCCTGCTGATGGTTTTAGCGCAGGTCGTGGTGCACAAGGCCATTGCACCTGAGTTCTTCCCGAACATGATCCGCTATAACCTGGAACACGGCAATAAAAAAGCAGGGGAAATCTTCAACCTGCAAAGCTATCTCTACCAGGCGGTTTTCTTCACTTTGTCGATTGGGGTACTCTATGCGGCCGCTGTGGCCTATTTTTTGTGTACCCGTCCAAAAAACTAACCTATGCGCTTCTACCCTCTTTTTCTGCTCGCCGCTTTGGCAGCCGTTTCCTGCACCAGCACCCGGTCGACCATCCGCAACATCGATGAAACGGCACCGGCACCCGTACTGAAAGACAACCACTTCGTGTTGACGGAATACAGCCACGACCCGAAATACGGTTACGATCCGGATTATCCGATCAACATCTTCTACAAAAGCACGAAAAACGACTCCATCAACCAGCCGCGCTTCCTCAATGCCTTAGCGGGCCCGAAAGGCGAAACCATCACCTGGACGAAACTCGAAAGCTGCTGCCCCTACCCTTCCAAATACAGCGAAATGGGTGTCGGCACTCTCGATGTGTACGAATTAACCTGGCCCGGACAAGACAAACCCGTGAAACTTTACCTCAACATTTATGGAAAGGGTAAAGTGCAGATTCCGATGGGGTTGACGTATAAACCTTAGAAATTAGCGAATTAGCGAATGTGATAATTAGCGAATGGAGGAGCGGGAAATGAGTTCATTTGCCGGGAAAGAATTTGCCCATTAGAGACAAGAGGCGATAGCCGACTGGTGAAGCAATTAGCGAATGTGGGAATTAGCGAATGGAGGAGCGAGAAGTGAATTCCATTGCCTCGAAAGAATTTGCCCATTAGAGACAAGAGACGATAGCCAACTGGTGAAGAAATTAGCGAATGTGGGAATTAGCGAATGGGAGAATTAGCGAATGCATTGTGCCACGGACCTAGAGACCGTGATAAAATGAACCGAATAGGCTCAGGAGCTCAGGGACCCAGGAGCTCAGGTACTCTCCTCCTCACTTCAACTCCTTATTCTTCAACAAATACCGAATAACCGTCTCTGCTGCATACAATCCAAAGAGACCGGGCATGTAGCTGTTGGTTCCGTAAAAGGATTTCTTGAAGTTGAGTCCGTCGGTCATGCGCAGGCTGCCTTCGTCCTGTATTTCGGTTGAGAATACTACTTTCACGCCTTTCTGCACATACATCTTCCGGAGTCGCTTACGTACGGCTGTCGCGAGGTGGCAATTGTGCGACTTGCTGATATCGGTCACCTTGACCTTCGACGCGTCCATCTTGCCGCCGGCGCCCATGCTGCTGATGACTTTCATCTTCTTGTCGCGGGCCGATTTGATCAGGTTGAGCTTGGGGGTGATGCTGTCAATGCAGTCCACCACATAATCGTACTCGGTAGTGACTAGTTCATAGGCGCGTTCGGGTGACAGGAACTCTTTTACCCGCGTCAGTTTCAACTCAGGGTTGATGTCCATCAGGCGATCGCCCACTAACGTCACTTTCGGTTGGCCAACGGTGGAATGCAGGGCGGGAAGTTGCCGGTTGATATTCGTGATATCCACCACATCCCCATCGACGATCGTCATGCTGCCGACGCCCGCGCGTGCGAGGAATTCCGCTGCAAATGAGCCTACGCCGCCCAATCCGACGACCAATACGTTTGATTGCCGAAGCCGTTCGAGTCCTTCTGTACGGAAAAGCAATTCCGCACGCTCCGTCCACTGTGCCATACCTTAGATTTTGTCGGGCAAAAATACGCCGATTTACGAATTGGCAAGAAGGTGTGGTCCGAAAACCGCCGCAAAATTCTGGTTGATTTGCGCTTCCAGTGCGGTAACATCAGTTTGAAGTATCGCAGCAGCGCGATGGTACACCGCTTCGATGCCGTCGGTGATGGTGTCGGTTTCGAGGAAGAGGCGGTCGCGCGGTACTTCCTTCAACACCTCCGCCAGGCCCGGATTCTGGAGCAGGTATTTGCCGAACGACAGGTAGAAGCCATTATCCAGAAGGGATTTCGCTACCTGTTGGTTTTTGGAAAATCCGTGTATGATCATCGGCACGGTGATACGCAGTCGTTTCCGGGTTTCGATCATTTCCTGGTACGCTCCCACGCAATGCAAGATGACGGGTTTGCCATATGCCTGCGCCAATTCCAGTTGCTGCTCGAACGCGGGTTGCTGGTCGGCAAGCGGCCGTTCGATGCGTTTGTCGAGTCCGCACTCCCCTACCGCTACGCATCCTGTCAGCTTCAAACGCGTTTCGATGATGGCCAAGGCATCGTGCAAAGGCATTGTATCAAGGTACCACGGATGGAGGCCGGTGGAAAAACAGCGCAGTCCATCGACCGTTTCGTCCGGATAGCGGTTGACGATTTCCACTACGCCAGGCTGACCGGAGTCATGATGCGTATGAAGGTTAATCATGGAATTTCTTTACCCCCGCCTTAACGACTACGTCGAGGTGGTTGTCTTTCGGCACTTTCGGACACGAATACCGTCCGCTGTAGGCGCAATAGGGATTGTAGGCTTTGTTGAAATCGATGACAACGGTCTCGCCCGGCGCTTCGAGGTCGATGTAACGCCCACCGCCGTAGGTTTCCTCGCCATTGGTAAGATCGGTGAACGGCAGGAAGTAATAGTCCTCACCCGGTGCCGTCGGTTTATACAGGTTCAGCACGCAGGCCTTGCCTTCGAGTGTGAAATGGAGCTCGCCGTACTTCACATACATCGGTGTACGCGACGTCGACGTCTTCATCGGGAACGGCTTTTCATTCGGCGTCCGGACGAACTTCGCTACCACGAAAAAAGCAGGATTGGGAGCGAAAAAATCCAATGATTTGAAGTGCTTGCGGTCGGCAGGTTCCAACGGACTTTCCTTTTCCGAGGCGAATTCTTCATTTAATTTATGTTGGAAAGCACGTACGTCTTTCTCCGAATACTTTTGTGCCGTGAGGCCCGTGGCGAGGAACAAGGTGCACAGCAACGTCAGGTAGCGTTTCATGGAAATGGTTTTGGTAAAAATAACGAAGATGGACGGACGTTTGCAGACAGAAACCGTAAATTTGTTACATCCCATGTTGCGCCACGCCTCCCACCGTTATGTTGATAACTTCCGCGGCTTTTCCCGCGAGATCTGGATTTTGGCCGGCATCACCTTCGTCAACCGGGCGGGTGCGATGGTCATCCCCTTCCTTTCCAAATACCTCCACGAAGACCTGCATTTCTCTTTGTCGGATGTCGGCACCGTGATGATGGCCTTCGGCGCGGGTTCGCTGTTGGGCTCGTTTATCGGGGGACGCCTCGCCGACCGCATTGGCTTCTATAAAGTAATGGTATTCAGTTTGTTTACGAACGGCCTTTTGTTGTTTGCGTTGGAACGGATCCATTCGTTTACCGGACTTTGCCTCGGCATTTTCCTTACGATGACCGTAGCTGATATGTTCCGCCCTGCCATGTTCGTTTCCGTCGCTTCGTATGCCACTCCGGAAACCCGGACGCGGGCTTTCTCCCTCGTGCGGCTTGCGGTGAACCTGGGCTTTGCGGCCGGGCCCGCGCTTGGCGGGCTCCTCATCCTGGGGATTGGTTATTCGGGATTGTTCTGGGTGGATGGGGCCACCTGTATCCTTGCGATTACGGTCTTTGCCCTGCTGGTGAAAGAGCGAAATGCCGATCCGAAGTCGCAGGTGGTCATACCCGAACACGTAGGCCGCACGCCCTGGAACGACCGGGTGTATTGGCTGTTCCTGTTCGTAAGTTTCCTGGGGGCGCTGGTGTTCTTCCAAATCCTCTCGACCTTTCCGATCTATACACGCGACGGGTTTGGTTTTACGGAATTCGAAACCGGATTGCTGATGACGCTCAATGGTCTCCTTGTATTTCTCTGCGAAATGCCCATCGTCGGGTTCTTCGAGCGCAAACACGTTGACCGCCTGAAGGTAATGCTATGGGGAATGCTGGTGCTGGCGTTCGGCTATGTGGCCCTATGGGTTGGCGGACCCTACGGCGTACTTATAGTATATACGGTTGCGATGAGTTATGGCGAGATGTTCCTGTTCCCGTTCAGCAATTCGTTTGCGAACCACCGTGCGCCTGCGCATGTGAAAGGTGCATATATGGCCTTGTTCACGATGACGTTCAGCTTTGCCCACATCGTAGGGGCAAAACTCGGGCTGGAAACGGTAGACCGGTTCGGTTATACCGCGAACTGGGCCCTTATGAGCGCGCTGGCGCTATTGGGCGCGGGCTGCTGCCTGTTGCTGCAGCGTCGTATCCAGCAAGGGGACTGATTACTTCTTCTTCGCTACGACGTATTTCCCCTGTTTTGGATCATATGACAGGCGGTCACTGCGCCCTTTATTGGTCAGCGTGACGTCACCGTCGGGCAGGAGTTTGCATTCGGAACCTTCCGACCGGACTTTCTGCACGGTTTTGGTAGCATCGGTGCCTCCCAGGGATACGATTTCCGAAATATTGACCGTGCTTTGCGTGTTTTCCAATACGGCCGTCTTCGATACCGGATCAAAAATGCGTGTCTGTACACTCAGGCCGGTCTCGGTACGTTTGTCGGTTTTGATGAGCGTGTTTTCTTTCCAACTGACCGCGATGAGCTTCACCCCTTTTGCCGTGAATTCGGTGAGGGTAACTTCCGTCGGCTCGGCTGCCTTTGGCTCGAACTGGCCGAGCGACAGGGTGTCTTTGGTCGGGCCTGACAACACATAAAAACGCGTGCCGGTTTTGGTTGGGAACCATTCGGCCGTAGAAGAAGCCGCCGTGGCGAGTGTCTTCTTGGCGGGTTTCGGGGCCACAGCTTTCTTTTTCTTTTGGGCAGAGACTGTCAGGGAGCAAACAGACAGCAGTAGTACGGCAAGATATTTTACAGACATCGGTTGTTTTTTCCACAAGGTAAAAAATAATTCCCGTTGGTTTTTCCCGCTGACGGACCGGATGGGAAATTTAACGAACGAGCATAAAAAAAGCGGACCTTACGATCCGCTCTTCCTATAACTAAGTGGGCATTATTTCACTTCTTCGTAGTCGACGTCCTGAACAGAGCCGCCTTCGTCTTGTGGCTGTGCCTCCTGTGGCTGTGGCTCACCCTGTGCACCGCCTTGCTGGTACATGGCTTCGGTAGCCGTTTTCCAGGCTGCGTTGATCTTGTCAAGGGCCGGCTGGATCGCATCCAGGTCTTGTGACGCATGGGCTGCTTTCAGTTCGGTCAGGGCCGCTTCGATGCCTGATTTGTGGTCGGCTGACAATTTATCACCGAGTTCCTTCAGTTGGCTTTCGGTCTGGAAGATCATGCTGTCGGCCTCGTTCAGTTTCTCAGCGCGCTCACGGGCCTTGCGGTCGGCATCGGCGTTTGCCTCAGCGTCTTTCTTCATACGCTCGATTTCCTCTTGCGTAAGTCCGGATGAAGCCTCGATGCGGATATCCTGTGATTTACCGGTTGATTTGTCGGTTGCCGATACTTTGATGATACCGTTTGCGTCTATGTCGAAAGTTACTTCGATCTGTGGTACGCCGCGTGGGGCCGGTGGGATGCCATCGAGATGGAAACGACCGATGGTCTTGTTATCACCAGCCATGGTACGCTCACCCTGCAACACGTGGATTTCCACGCTGGGCTGTGAGTCGGCCGCGGTTGAGAACACCTGTGATTTCTTGGTCGGGATGGTGGTGTTGGCATCGATGAGTTTCGTCATCACGCCACCCATTGTCTCGATACCGAGTGACAGTGGTGTTACGTCGAGAAGCAGTACGTCTTTTACGTCGCCGGAAAGTACCCCCCCCTGGATCGCAGCGCCGATGGCTACTACTTCATCCGGGTTTACGCCTTTCGATGGCTTCTTACCGAAGAACTTCTCTACTTCTTCCTGGATTTTCGGGATACGGGTCGAACCTCCTACGAGGATGACCTCATCGATATCCGATTTTGACAAACCGGCATCTTTCAGGGCTTTCGCCACCGGATCCATCGAACGTTTTACGAGGCTGTCGGCCAGTTGTTCGAATTTCGCACGGCTCAGTTTCTTCACCAAGTGCTTCGGTCCGGAAGCGGTAGCCGTGATATACGGCAGGTTGATTTCGGTTTCAGCGGAAGATGACAGTTCGATCTTCGCTTTCTCGGCGGCTTCTTTCAGACGTTGCAGCGACATAGGATCGATACGGAGGTCAAGTTGCTCTTCGGCTTTGAATTCGTCTGCCAGCCAGTCGATGATGACCTGGTCGAAGTCGTCGCCCCCGAGGTGGGTGTCCCCGTTGGTTGACAATACTTCGAATACACCATCACCCAGTTCGAGGATGGAGATATCGAAGGTACCTCCTCCAAGGTCGTATACGGCAATCTTCTGGTCTTGTCCTTTTTTGTCGAGTCCGTAGGCCAACGCAGCCGCTGTCGGCTCGTTGATGATCCGCATGACTTTGAGTCCGGCGATCTCACCTGCTTCTTTCGTTGCCTGGCGCTGTGCGTCGTTGAAGTAGGCCGGTACGGTAATAACGGCTTCCGAAACGGTTTGTCCGAGGTAGTCCTCAGCCGTTTTCTTCATTTTCTGCAGCGTCATGGCCGACAATTCCTGTGGTGTATACAGGCGCTTGTCGATGTCGACGCGTGGTGTATTGTTATCGCCTTTTACGACGTTGTAGGCCACGTGTTTGGTTTCGTTTGCGGTTTCGTCGAAGGTGCGGCCCATGAACCGTTTGATCGACGAAATGGTTTTGGTCGGGTTGGTGACTGCCTGGCGTTTGGCCGGGTCCCCTACCTTTATTTCGCCGCCTTCCACGAAAGCGATGACAGACGGCGTTGTGCGTTTTCCTTCCGAGTTAGGGATTACCACGGCTTCGTTGCCTTCCATTACGGCCACGCAGGAGTTGGTAGTACCTAAGTCGATTCCGATTATCTTACCCATAGTTAGTTGTTTTTTCAATTTTGAACTTGCGCGGCAGTTGGCAAGGACTGTGCCACGGGCGTGACGGCGTTGATTTGGCAGGAAATGGGGAGGAGGGGCTGACAAGATGGCATTTGAAGGAGTTAGGAGCGAGGAGAGAGAGGTGAGAGGAGAGAGGAAGTGTATAACGTGGGTTCTGAACCCTGAATTGGATAATGTGGAAACGAAGGGCGCTTAAGGGTGTGGGTTAGTAATTTGTCACCATTGATACTTTATCCATACAGTATCCATACAGTATCCATACAGTATCTATACAGTATCCCGGCAGTTTGTCGCGTCCACCATCCACGATCAACTATGAACCATGAACCCTCAACCCTCAACTATCAACTATCAACTATCAACCCTCCTAACGCATTGTGGTTATTCGTATATTTGAGCGTTGCACGAACCTGATGTCCCGATTTACCTACCCGAGCCGAACCCGGGCGTTCGATTAGGGTAGACTAATTTTCATACTTATGCGTATCTTCAGAATTACCATCGTCCCGCTTTTTGTCATTCCCTTGTTGGCTGTCAATGAAACCGTCGCCCAGGAGGTTACGCAAACCCCTGAAATCAATGCAAGCAGTTATGTAAAAAGCGACCTGTCTTTCGATACAGGAGACCTGTTTATGGAACTGACAAGCAATGCAACGGCAGATGCACAGGTCGCTGCCCACACCAGGGTTTTCCCGAATCCTGTAACGGATGTACTACAGGTCGTATCCGATAAACCGATTGAATCGATTGCCGTATACAGCCTTGACGGAAAGGTAGTCTATACCGCTCCATCACCCCAAAACACTATTGACCTGAAATACCTGACAACCGGTTTGTATCTGGTGGTCATCAACCAAGAGGAAAACTTCAAAATCGTTAAACTATGAGAATCGCCATTTTTTGCCTGCTATTTGTCAACCTCATGTTTGGACAGGGTGTGCCGCAGGGGTTCAGCCACCGGGGTGTCATCAATGACAGCCAAAACAGACCTGTCGCCAATAAAGATGTGGTGATCAGGACCACGATATTAGATGATGACAAAGAGGAGCTATATATAGAAACACATCGCGTAAAGACAAATGCGACGGGGCACTACACTATCGTGATCGGACAAGGTGAACGACTACTTCCGAGTGATCCGAACTTCAAACTGAGCGACCTCAAATGGGGTGATGCCACCAAGACCAAATCGTACCGCATTGAGGTCGACACGACCGGTAGTGGCAACAAGTTTACGATTAATGGCACCAGCCAGTTTTTTGCCGTCCCCTACGCGTTTTTCAGCCTGAACAACCTGGGCTCGCTTACGGCTAAAAGCAGTGAAAGCAATTCGTGTACGGCTACCGTTGACAATATTGCCGCTTTAAAAGCGAGGGTGCCCTCCGCCCGTTTTGAACGGGTTTGTGTGAAATATTATTCCTCTGAACTGGATAACGGTGGCGGCGAATTCATGTGGATTCCGGAGTATAACCCCAACGGCAACCCGGATGTGGATAATTTATGGGTAAACATCCATCCGGGTGGTATCCGAAATAATGATGACGGATGTATTATCCAACGAACAGGCGATACCTCTACTGGGAGATGGGTGCGACTGATTGATGGGTATATCAATGTCACCTATTATGGTGTGACGGGACAAAAGCAGCCGGATGACGGTGAGCGCATCCAACGGGCAATCGACTATGCGGCTTACAATGCAAAATACAACCCGGGTATTACGGAGGGTACGATCGTCTATTTCCCTTCTGGCGTTTACAAAATTCACAACGAATTGGTATGGAAGAATGGCGTGTCGCTCAGAGGTGAATCGCGTTTTAATACGGTGTTGGAGGCCGGCTATCCGACTGACCCCAACGCGCCTTCCTACTCCACTAACGGTGGGTCATTGCTGAAACTGGATACCGGACGGGTGGTAGGTTCCCATATATCCGACCTGTCGTTCCAGGGGATTGCCAATGAAACCGACAGTTCCAAACAGAAGAATTGTTTCAGCCTGGAAGCGTCTACCGGCGAGTTTGGCGATGGTGGTCTTTGGAATTCCACCATCAAAAATGTAGAAATAAAAGGTTTCAATGGAACGGGTATTATCCTGAAAGGACGAGGTGACTATACCGCCCCGATACAATTCAACGTCTTTGAAAACATCAGCGTTACGCGGCAAACACCACTCTCCTACTCGTTATACACCAATGGCCAATTGGGCCAGAACACCTTCATCAATTGTGGTTTCTTTGCGAAGTTCAATTACAGCATGACGAATCCGAGCGAGTTTATCTTGGGTACGAATGTGTTGCTATCCAATGCCACTAATAATTTCAATACGGTGGGCATCATGAGTTTTATCAATTGTACGATTGAAAACTCAGAAGATGGTGTGAACATTCAACATGCGGAGAGCGTGACGTTTGACACCTGCTGGTTTGAGAGTTTAAACGTGGCTATACAAGTCCATAACGGAACGGGCGGATTCAAAAGCAAAGCCATCCACATCACCAATTGCCGCTTCGCCAATGCGGCGGGATTTGGTTCTTTGAAGCCCAATGCGTTCAACCAGTTTGGATTCGGCAAGTGTATAGTAGTAAATAATTCAGAAGTGAACGTCGAGAATTGTTATGCTACGGTGAGCCGGATTTTCAGGGAAGACGACCCCACGTATACCATTATCGACACGGCGCTGAACCTTGACAAGAAACTGTTTATCTATCGGAGCAACAGTTCACAGGGTGTTTTTACCAGGGCCAATTCCTTCCAGCATCCCGTTTTAAGTAATACGTATGGACTGACGCCTTCGGTTTCCGTCAGCAATTCCACGCTGAATTTGGAACAGAATGTGTATTGCAATGTTACTGCTTCCGCGGCGGTGACGGTGGCTACTATCAACACCGAGATGCTACCGGGAGAACGGATAACGCTCACGAACGCCAGTACGTTCAATATCACGTTCACGAAAACCGGCAATCTCGATTTCAGTGCCACTTCTTCGGTGGTATTAGGCCCGAACAAAACCGCCGAGTTTGTCAAAAGGCAGTTGCCGAATAATTCGATTAAGCTGCAGTTGGTGACGGTTTATTGAGGAGCGAGAGGATTATGAAACCCTGTTTCGCAGCCGTATGAAGCAAGTCTTGTTTATGGTGCTTTTCGTTGCATCGATACGCGTTTTTTCACAGGAAGTTGAAGATACGTCGATACAGGATTTGTATGTGACACGTTTCGAGGGGCTTACCCCCATCGATTTTACGACCCAATTCGCAACCTGGAAAGAGGATCGATTTTGCAGTTTATTTGAGTGCGCATTGATTTTTGACGCTTTACATCCTAAACTGCAACAGAAAGTCGCGCATCGAATGGCGGAAATCGCACGCATCATCGTGGCGACCAACAGGCCGCTTTTCCTTCTTATCGGCATGAATTCTGTGGTGACAGCGCAAGTAAAGAATGAAAACACGGAGGATGAAAAGCGTGCTGTGTATATTTCCATCGCGGGTTGTACACCCTCTTTAGGGGAACAGCGGGTGGCCACTATCGTCAATAAAATATCAGCGGATTTTATGGCCCTCAGTGACTAAGACTCGCCCGTTGCGCTAGCTACCCCTATTTGTTTGTTCGCTATAAAATGCTATTTTTCTATCCCGTAACCCTTACAACCGACCACCATGATCAAAAACCTCCTTTTCGTCGCTTTCCTCGCTTTGTTGCCTGCCACCACGTCACGCTGTTTCGCACAGGAATTACTGGATGGCATACCCGGCACCAAAGAAGAATTTATTGCCAGTGAGAAAAAAGTGTTCGCTACCATTGACTGGTTAGAAACCACGCCATTTGGCACCGAGGAAGATAAACGAACGAGGCAAAACGCCTTACTTATCGCCTGGCTGACGAATTCGCCGACCGTAACCATAGAAATCAATGCGGACATCCTGACCTTCACCAAAAAGCACTCCGAACTGTTAATGACGTTTATGGGCGGCTGGACACGGTATTGCCTGCAAAACAATTATTCGAAAGATGCCATCCAGGGATCATTAGCCGGGATTAGAAGCGTCATCAAGGTGTATAAAAACCAGTCGCTTAAGAAAGACAAGGAAGTCGAGAAACTGATTGAACTCGAGAGCAAGGGGGAATTGGAGAATTGGGTACGGGAAAAAATGGCGAAACGCTAACAGCACCCATACGAAATTCACAGCGCAGGAACAACACGGCTGGCATACATTTAGAAGCTATTGCATTGATCCGTTACCTAATTTCGAGGCATGACAAAAGAAACGAAGACGGGCGCCCGTTCCGGCATGCGCCACGTGAAAGCAGAACTGATTGTGACTGTATTGTTGTGGATTTACGCCATCAGTTCGGTTGTTTACATACATTACATTAGTCTGCCGTTTGCCCTCGGTATCGCGGGATTGGCGATAGCGGCTGTACTCACATTTCGGTTTCAACAGTTTGCCTTCCCCTTTCTGGCGTTGCTTTTGCTCTTCGCCCTTCCCAATCTTGTCAAGTTCAGCCAGACGGGGTTTTATATCGGGATTGGCCCTGTGGGCGTTCCTGTCATCCCTACTTTACTGTTGGCCTACCTCAGCTACAAGAGAAGGGACCGGATACGAGGGTGGTTTTCCGACACGGATGAAACGGAAAAAGAAGCGTCGCGACAACGAAAGCTAGCACTTTTTCGAAACGAGTTCAATCAGTACTCCCCGGAGGAAATAAAGAGAAAACTCGATCACGACGTATTGGTTCCGGAGGCACGGGAAGTGCTGCTGGAACTGCTACATACGAAGAAGTAGTTCGAAATATCATCCCCATTAAAACCCATATGAAATACATCACCCTGTTCCTCATTATCTCCTTCTGCCAATTGCCGGCTGAAGCCAGCAACCCGTGACAACGTGACAACACCTAATACCATGAAACAAACACCTCTTCGAATCGCAGGCCTGGACGATGACCTTTACGCCGGATTTGGTCCGCGCATCGCTTCGCTGTTACTGGATATCGTTTTCTTCCTTCCCATCGGGATCCTGACCACGTGGCTGAACGGATTAAGTAAAGACGCGTTTTACTATACGATGGTCCCGAACCTGCTTTTTGGTTTGTGGTATTATATATACCTGCCGAAAAAATATGGCGGAACACCCGGCAAACTGCTGGTAGGCATCAAGATACTAAAAACAGATGGCCGCCCGATCGGATGGGATGAGGCCGTGCTGCGGCATGTGGTCTTGCTGGTGTTACAGATTTTCAATATGGTTATTACGATCATGGCCCTGGATCTTGCAGATGAGGACATCTACCTAACACTCTCCTGGTTTGAAAAAAGTGCCTACCTGACGGCGCTGATGCCTGGCTATTTCCGGGCTTATACCCTGGTAAGCAGCGTGTGGGTGTGGAGTGAACTGATCGTATTGCTTACCAACCCACGAAAACGCGCCTTCCATGATTATATGGCCGGTACGGTTATCATCAAAAAGCGTTATGAAGCGGCTATTGTTCGCGAGATGTATCCGGAAGAGGAAGCAAACTAAAGGCGTTTAACTCCTCATTGCTAAAACGAAACGAAAATGATTAGCCATAGAATCAAACCCTTCGTCGATCTGGGCGGTTTCATCTGGTGGGTAGCCGTCCGATTCTGCCGGACCCGTTTGAAGGAGGAACAATCGGAAAAACACCTTGAACGAAACGTCGTGCTCTTTTTGGTTGTTGCGTATCTGTTAGGATACGTGACGGTACAGGTGACGTAGGTTTTGGGTGTTGGGTGTTGGGTGTTGGATGAAGGTTCAGGCTCCTAGTTTATCTCTTTCCTCTCTCCCCTCTCTCCTAACCCCTTCTAATAATTCCCCACCGTCGCCAGAAGCTCCGTCCGAAACGGTTTACAAATCCGCGCCATCCGGTGTATAAAGGGAGACGGGTTTGGAAGGAACGGTGAGGGCGCAAGCATCCGCATTTATCGTAGGACTGGAAAATGCGAAATTGAATACGTGATTCGACGATGTACCCCCGTCGGCGCGATTATTTATTGCGATCCACTTACATTTGGCGGCACCCGTAATATGCTCAGGGCGGCGTATCCCTCCTTTTCATACATGAGCCGTTTGTGAAACGTTTTTCCGTCTTATGGTAGACCTCACGTTAGTTAACGATCGCGGTCACGATTCGCCCATTTCGACTCCAGACCTGCAACCCCATTTCGTCGATATCATACACAAACTGACTTTCGTCATCGTCCAGATGAATTTTATTAGAAGACGATGAGTGAACACTGAAAGCGGATAGAAATTCGTCTATTCCCATTCCTATCATATTTCTCCCCTTGTAAATGCATTCGTCCCTACAACAAATTGATACAATCAAACCGTTTTCGACATACAGTTCAAGTCCTTCCTCTTGTAGCTCGTATGTTTCCCATTCGGTTATCGTATCCTTTTCCGAAAACGTAAAAGAAAAACTCTTTAGGTAGTCGTTGATTGGTGTTCCTAATTTGAATTCTCCCACCTGCTCAAAGGGCACAAAATACTTTACCATTATCGTTTACTTTCGCTCGAATGTTCTCCCCCGCTGGCGCGAGCGGCTCGCCCGTGCGGTCCTTTTACTTACTAAGAATTGTCTTTTGCCAAGCCTCTGGTTTGCGTTACTAATGAGCTTTACTATCATACTATCTATCGACTTATGGCGGGTACGGATTACACACCAGCGCAGCGCCTGCCGAAGGAAATCCGCGTCAGCGCGGTATGGGTAGTTGCTTTCCTCTCTCCCCTCTCTTCTCTCTTCTCTCTTCTCTCTTCTTTCCTCTCTCCTCCCTACCAATCCCGATCCGTGCCCCGTTGCGGACAACCCAAACAATTCACATATAAATCGAACTGGTAGCCGATTGACAATTCGTATACGCCGCCCGTGCGTCCGATGCCGGTGGTGTTGAAGTCGTGGGAGAGCCCGAATTTGAAGTGCTCGTATTGGAGTCCGGCAAAGGCGTTTACCGATGTCAGGAAGGAGGCGTTGGTGGTTTTGGTAAACGGACTCGTTGCAAAGCTTACACCGAAAAAAAAGTCCTTGAAGAGGAGTTCGGCACCGAGATCCACCCGACTGAACTCGCCCTGTTTCATGATGTTGGCATTCAGGAGGAGGTCGGTTTCGTAGGGCAATATCGTCGCGTCGAGGTAGTCGGCTACTTTGAGGCGGTGTCCCATCGAGGCGGCAAAGAACATCTCAAGGGGCAGGTTGCCGCGTTGGGTAAGCGAAATATCGGGGCGGTTCAGGTGTTTTAGGGAGAGTCCGAACCAGGTCGTTTCGTTGTTGAGCAACATCGCGGCCGACAAATCGGCAAACCAGATCTTTTCCCGCGCGTCGAGTGCCGAGGGGTCGCTTGTGACCGGATTGATGGTGCCCGTACCGATGTTGAGTTGGTCCTGCAGGATGAGATCGTTGAAACCATACGATTTAAACCCGGCCCCTATCTCAACAGCCGGACGGAAATACCAGTCGTTCGACAACTGTACCCGATACGCATAGGCCGCGTTCAACTGCGTAAAGACATAGCCCGTGAAATTCTCACGGTGGTTCAGCACCGAAAGACCGACGCCGGACTGCATGCGGTCGATCCATTCCGAGCCATATACGAAATCCGTATCGACCCGCAAATTCAGGTCGGGCCATTGCGAACGGTGGATGAGTCCCAGGCTGCCCGTTTCAAGATAGCCCGTAAAGGCAGGGTTCAGGGTTTCGGGCACGAGGAAATACTGCGTAAAAATCGGATCCTGGGCCCGCAACTTGGGCAACAAGACAACACACATCGCGATTAGAAAAGCCTTCCTCATGGTTATTTCAGCAAGACCAACGGTCCTTTTTCGGTTATGACGCCCCCGTAGAAGGTGGTGGCGGTGATTTTGTAGTAATAGTTGCCGTTCTCGGTCTCGAGGTCTTTCACTTCGCCGTTCCATCCTACGATGGTCGCGCCTTTTTCCTGGTAGATCTTCTCGCCCCAGGTGGTAAAGATTTCGAGTTGGATGGAGTCGAGTCCTTTGTAGACCGGCACAAAACGTGTCATTGAGTCCATCCCCATTCGGTGTAAAGGCATTCGGAATCATGAGTTCGTATCCTTTATCCACCAAAAAGGTCACAAAAGCCGTGTAGACACAGCCAAAAGGATAGGTGACGGTTTGCTTCACCACATACTCCGCTTCCCTGACATAGGTGTGTATGGGGTTTTCATCGGTTGAAAAACTGCCGTCACCGAAATCCCATGCAATCGATTCCCAGTCACCCGTGGCCTGGTTGGTAAACTGTATCGGATCCTGTATGGAATAATACCCATAGGTTTGGTAGGCAATGGCATCCTGCGAGAAGCCGGCTTCACCCAATACCGGAATCTCGACATTGAAGGAATACTGGGTCGTACAGCCCTGTGCATCCACCACATCCAACACGATGGCGCCTTCCTGTTCCGTCTCCATTATTTCGTTATTGGCACCGCTTACGGTCCCACTCGACCATTGCAACTGGTACGGCGGCACGCCTCCCGTTACATTGGCGTGGAAGGTTTGTTTCACATAGCGCGTTTCACAGTCGAAATCCGATTGGGTGTCGACCACCGCTACCAAAGGCGGTTGGCGGTTCACGATGTAGGTAGCGGTTTTGGAACAGCCGCGTGCGTCGGTCACGGTGATACCGTAATTCCCGGCCGGAATCGCGGTGAGGTCTTCGGTGGTAGCCCCGTTCGTCCATTGGTAAGTAAAAGGTGCCGAACCGCCCGCTACCATCACGTTGATGGCTCCACTATTGGCATCGTTACAATCGAAGGCATTGGTAACGTTGGCCGACACTACAAGAGGTTGTGGTTCGACGAGGGTGAACGTTCGGGTAATGACGCAGGGCTTGGCATCGGTGATGGTCACGCTATACGTGCCCGGCCCGAGGTTGTTGCGCTGGGTACCCGCCGGACTCCCGTCTGACCAGGTCAACACGACCGGTGCGATACCGCCTACGAAATTCAGGTTGATGCTGCCATCGTTCGCGCCGAAGCAGGAAATCTCCCGCACGACGGGCGTCACATCGAACAAAGGCGCCTGGTCGACCACCACCGTAATGACCTTCGGACAGTTCGATGCATCGGTGATGGTGATGGTATAGGTATCCGCCGCCAGATTGTTCTGGAAGGTACCGGTGGCGAGGTTGCTCCAATTGACCGTATACGGTCCGGTTCCGCCGCTGATGGCCAGTGAAACCGAGGCATCATTGGCATTATAGCAACTCATAGGCGTTGTGGTGACCGCCACCTGTATGCCCGGCGGCTCGTTGAGGGTCACGGCAAGGGTATCGGTACAGCCCGACGCATCCGTCACCACCACCGTGTAGTTACCGGCGTAGACGGCGGAAAGATCCTGCTGGTTGGAGGTGAAACCGTTGGGGCCCGACCAGGCAAATTGGTACGGATTGGCTCCGGTCAAAGGTGTACCTCCCGTGGCGGTAATCGCAATGGCACCCGTGGCCGCCCCGTTACAAATGATGTCGGTTTTGGAGACGAGCGTAACGTCCAATACGGGTGGTTCGGTAATGGTGAAGACAGCCGTGGCCGGACCGCAATTGTTCACATCGGATACGGTCACTTCGTAGGTGCCCGGGGCCAGGCCGGCAATATCCTCAGTGGTAGCAAAAGGGGCCGTGTTTTTTGTCCACGCATACGAATACGGAGGCGTACCTCCGGTAATGGAAAGCGACACCGACCCGTCATTCGAGCCAAAACAGGTCGCGTCTTGTTCGGCATCCACGGTGATGGTCAGCAGATTCGGTTCCAGAATGGTGTAGGTCTCGCTGAGCGGACACCCGCCCTGATCGGTGATGTTGAGTGTATAGACCCCGGGCGCGAGTGCGTTGATGGACGGAGTGGATGCGGTGAAACCGGAAGGTCCCGTCCAACTGACCTGATAAGGCGCGCCCGTCGAAAACGGAATACCTCCGGTGATGGAGGTGGAAAGTGAACCGGCATTGGCCCCGAAACACGGACTGTTGACCTGCACTACATTCGACATGACCGACGGATTGACGGTGACCGTAACCGTAAAAGGCGTTCCGGCGCAACTGCCCGTAGTGGGCGTCACGGTATACACGGCGGTCGCCGGATTGGTAGTGGTGTTTTGCAATGCCTGGCTGATACTGGTTTCGTTCGAACCGGGAAGTGCGCCCGTGAGTGCGTTCGGAGGCGCTACCACCGGTGCGGGCCAACTGTAGGTCGTGCCGGCGGGTACGTTGTTCGTGCCGTTTGTGGTGGGCGACACCGAAAAAATGTTGCCGCTGCAAATGGTTTGGGACGCTGCCGCAATCGTCGCGAACGGATTGACGACTATCGTAGCAACCGTCGACACCAGGCTGCCACATCCGCCGGATGACAACGTCACCTCAACATAATAGTATTTGGTGCCCACCGACGTCACGACCGGTGTATAGGAAGCAGAATTGGTGCCTACGGGCGTGCCGCCCGATGCCGCATTACCGGGCGCTTCATACCACTGGTATTGCGGTGTGCCGATGGGATTGGAAACCGCTACGGTGAGGGCCGATGCGGACGTACCCAGGCAGAGCGTCTGTGACTGGGGTTGTGTTGATAGCGACGGGGAAGGCGTAACGATGACAGCGGCCGTGTTTGATACCACCGAACACCCTGGTCCGGACTGGGTAACCACACAGTAATAATACGTCGTACCCTGAGGCGTGGTCGGCGGCGAAAAAGTGGCGCCCGTAGCGACCGGAGAGCCTCCGCTAGTGCTGTTGGTGGCGTTGGCGAACCATTGGTAGGAAAACGTACCGATACCGTTGAGGGCGTTGACGGTCAACGGCGTGGGCGTGGCGTTTTGGCAGAGCGACTGGGTAGCGAGCGGCTGCACATCAATAACCGGATCGGGCACTACGGTGATGGCCGCTACATCGGTGGTAATGGTGCCACAGCCGCTGCCCGACAGCGTCACGACAGCGTAATAATAGTACGTACCCGGCGCGGTAAATACCGGCGGCAGGTAGCTTGACGATGTTGCCCCGCTGATGGGTTGTCCGCCCGAATTAGACGGTGTGTTGTGGGAATACCACTGCCAGGAGGGCGATCCGGTTCCGCCGGAGAACGAGGCCGTCAGCGATGTCGGTACCGTGGCCCCCACACAGATGCTTTGTGTGGCGATGGGTTGTGCGGTGAAAGCGGCCGCTCCGGTTACGGTGATGGTGGCAACCGCCGATGTGATGGTCGCGCATCCGCCTCCGCCGGGGAAGGTGGCTTCACAATAGTAGTAGAAAACACCCTGTGCCGAAACGACGGGCGTATAGGTCGACTGGTTGGTGCCTACGGGCGTTCCGCCGCCCGCGATGGCATCGGTGTCCTGGTACCATTGAAATGTAGGGGTACCCGCTCCGTTTGCGATGGTGACCGACAGTACGGGTGCGGTTCCGCCCTGGCAAATAGCGGCCGATTGGGGCGAGCTGCTAAAGGTCGGAGACGGGTTGACTGTCAATTGGGAGACCGCCGAAGTCGTTGCACAACCCGAGGCAGGCTGGCTCACCACGCAGTAGAACCAAAACGAACCCGTACCGGACGGTGAGGGCGTGTAACTGGCACCGGTTCCGACGGGCGTACCTCCTACTCCATCGTTGTTGATATCGCTATACCACTGATAGGAAAGGGCGCCTGTAGTGGGGGCGCCGGTGGCCGAAACCGTCAGCGTCTGCGGCGTTGCCCCCGAACAGATAGTTTGGGTGGCAATGGGTTGTGTGGTAATCTGCGGATCGGCCGTTACCTCAACAGTCGCGATGGCGCTTTGTGCGTTTCCGCAGCCGACACCGGAAGCCGTGACCCGCACGAAATAATAGCGGGTGCCTGGCGTCGTAAAAGGTCCGGGAGTGAAGGAGGCGTTGGTGGCACCCGAAAGCGCACTACCTACCGTATCGCTGGCGGAAGTGGCTTCGTACCATTGGTAGGAAACAGTGCCTGTGCCTCCGGAGGCCGTAACTGAAAGCGGCGGCGCCGTTCCGCCCACACAAAACTGTTGGGATGCCATGGGTGACGTGGTGATGGCTACCACAGGCACGACCGTAATCGTTGCGACGTTTGACTGCAGCGTCGAACATCCGGCGGACGCGGGCAGGCTGATCTGGCAGTAGTAATAATTGGTGCCCAACGTAGCGGGTGGCAGGTAACTTGCCGACGTACCATTGGAGGGTACCGGCGTGCCTACCCCACCCGACGTGGTGCTTACGAACCACTGGTAGGTGGCGCCCGTTGCATTGCTCAGCGCGACCGACAGGGTATTCGGTGTTCCGCCCTGGCAAAGCGTCTGGCTGGCGGGTTGTGTCAGGAAACCGGGTGCCGGATTGACCGCGATGGTATAGGTAACGGTTGGGCCCTGACAGCCCCCGAGTGACGGCGTGATCTGGTAGGTTACGGTGCCTTGTGAGGCGGCCGATGTCGATAATGTCTGGGCGGGAATGTTGCCGTTTCCGGATGGGAGGAAGCCTGTGATGCCTGCGGTAGCCGTGGCCGTCCAACTGAAGGTTGTGCCCGGCAATGAGGCGGTTAAGATGACGGGGGTGGTCGCTAATCCGGAGCAAACCGCCTGCGACAGCACCGTATTGGTAACGGCCGGACTGTTATTGACGGTAAAGGTTTGCTGTGCCGTGGTGGCGTTCCCGCATTCGTTCGACACCACGAGGGAGACCGTGTAAGTGCCGGGCGTACTGTAGGCAATGGCCGGGGGCGTGGCACCGGTGAAGGAAGCGGGCGTTCCTCCAGGAAAGGTCCAGTTGTAGGTGGGGGGTGTGGTGCTATCGGTACACCCCTGCACAGTGGCAACCGGCTGAATAGTGCCGGCTCCACAGATGGGTGGGATATTCTGTAGCGTCACTGTCGGCGGTCGTTTGACAATCACCTGTCGGGTCGTGCTTTGCGATCCGCAGGAATTCGACATCGTCAATTTGATGGTGTAGGTACCGGCGACGGTAAAATTGAACGAAGCATTCGGGGTAGTCTGTGGCGGGATGTTGACCGGACCTGATCCGCAGAAACCGGAGGCGTAGGACACTTCCCATAGATAACTCGGTGTCGTACATAATCCCGCTACCGGAGTGGTATTCGATGTCGTAACGGCCAACGGACCGCACCCTGAATTGGTAGTAACGGTAAAGGAAGGGGTTAGAGGGCCTTCGACGCAGATTTGCTTTGTGATATCATCATTCGTACATGTATTTGAAAGATCCCCGCCGGGCTGCAGCACCTGTAACTTTATAGAATAATTTCCCGGAACGGAGAAAACTACGCCCACGACATCTGTTCCATTAAGGTTTCCGCTTGATAAAGTCCAACCCGTCGAAGGTGTAATCGTCCACGTTCGATTGTAATTGGTTAGACAGTTGGTTCCATAGTATCCTTCCGTCAAATCGTCAAACGTAACAGGTGAACCAACGCAGTAGGATGCACTTGGACTTGCCGGACTGATGCTAAAATCCGCAACCGGCTTCTTTGTTGATGATACGAGGGTGGTGGGAGAATTTGAATCGCACGGATTTGTAATAGTAAATGTCACCGTGAACTTATTTCCGGAAAGTCCCATGCCACAGGAAGACTGCGTAAAATTATGGGTGATGGTAGTTGGTAGTGTGGCCTGCGTAAAAGTCTGAGGAGGAGAACCATCATTAACACTAAACTCATATTTCGTCCCCGGCGGGTTATTGAACGTTCCAGGGTCCACGTTCCAGGTGTAGCTGTATGGCACACAACTGTTTGCGTTTCCCGGAGAATCCAAATTACCTATGGGAGAATTTCCATTGAAGAATCTAAAAATTTTCGTTTTAGGACAACCTGATGCAGAGTTTGCCGTCAATGTTATTGTAAAGAAACCCAACGATGTATAAAGGTGCGTTGCAGAAGAAAATCCGCCCGGTAACACTTCCTGGTTACCATCTCCCCAGTTTACATTGTAATTAGTTATAAATGAGGAAGTAGATGACGTATTTACGGCTACGAACTGGTAGTTTGGGCTGGCTAATGTGGCTGTACAATTAACAAAAACGCCTTCCTCGTAATCCGGATTGAAAAAAGTAGCTCCGTTATTACTCTGTAGATCCAAAGCGACTTCAGGAGTCTGTTTGACTGTCACGACCTTTGAAATTGAAGACGTACAGCCCGTTGTAACATTCGTAACAGTAAGATTAACGGTAAAGTTTTGATTCCCATTACCTATCGCCTCAAATAGGAAAGAAGGGTTCGGTTGGCTCGATGTTCCCTGCCCCCCAAATGTCCAGGCATAGGTGTAGTTTCCAGGCGGCGAAACGGTCGAGTTAAAAGCTACTGGTAAATTAGCACACTGATTATTCGGAAACGTGAAATCAATGGTAGGTAGGGCATTTACAACCACCTGTACCGAAGCCGTTGCCGCCGTTGTACCGCTTCCGTCTGCCACCGACACCAAACTGTAGGTATTCACCAAAGCGGCCGTTGTTGGGACTTGTATCGTGGCCACACCGGCATTATTGGATGCAATCGTCTGGTTGGCGCCGTTGTTGATTTTGTAGGTGAAGGTATAGGGAGCAGTGCCTCCTGTTCCGGTAATCGTTACGACCGGTGAAGCACCGCCTACGCAAATGGGAGAACCCGTTACAGTGATAGTAGCCCCCGTCGGCGGCAATTCCTTACCATATACTAAAACAACGGCCAAAAGGGCCCATGCCCAGATTGCCTTTTGAAGCCCTTTCATGTTCGTTTTGTTACGATACAAATATCAGTACGTTAGCTGAATTGACAATACGTCATTTGCCGGATCTTATAGCAGCCTTACATCCACTGGCACACCACCCATCCTATTACGACCGCCACCACGAGCAGGCAACCGCTTCCTTTCCCGATTGTTTTACGGTACGATAGGCCTTTTATGCCCGTCCGGACGGAAAAACCCCGGTTGCTTACCGAACCGAATTTGGTACGGATACTGGGCGAAATACCCGATTTGCTGATGTTCAGCCCGATGTTCTTTCCCAATCGGATCCGGCGGTTGAATTGTAGTCCCATCGTCTTTTGCTTTAGTCTTCGTATTTACACAGGGTCAGCCCCACCCTTTCGGCATCGGTGACGGTTGTTGGCTCAATGTCTGCACTGCAGCGCCGGAGTCCGTGGCAATTTTTATTCAAATGGTAGCGCGTGGCACCCGAACTCTGGCACACCCAAACGGTTTGCTCTTCAGCAGTGGACGCTGTGGGTTCAGACGAAGTGACCGGTTCGGGTGTGGTGGTGGTCACCGTAACCGGGTTCTCGTGCGTGGTCGGAGTGGCGGTGGGCGTCTCCTTGCATGACGCGCACCCAATGCAAAGGCCTAACAGGGGAATCAGGATCTTTTTCATATAATGGGTTTTCGGCCCCGCCGCAGCAAGGCGCATGATACGAACCAGAAAACGAAAGGCCGGTGGGTAGTTTCTTTAAACCCCTTTAAAGTCCATGCCGTACAACCGACCTTCGTTTCTGTGTCAAACGTAGGCAAGCGGCAGACGGTTTCTTTACGGTTTTCCGTAATCGACTGAAAAATAGGGCAGAAAAAGGGGCGTATTCTTACATCAGACCCAACTCTTTGACTCTCAAAACGAGTTGGTTGGAGTTCCGGGCGTCAAAAATGAGTTTAAGCCGAGCGATTTTCTTCTCGACGCTGCTCAGCGACGACGCCGATTCACCTTTGGCTTTCAGTCGGGCGGCGATTTCTTCGTTTTTCAATCCTTCCGCCAGCAGCCGAAGCAGGGTCAGATCGTATTCGGTTACGTCGGTCAACGGCGTTCGCGTCAGCAGATTGGGGAATTGTGACGGCAGGTGGCGCTTCCCTCCCATCACGGTTTCTACGGCGGCCAACAATTCGCGGTTGCTGTCGCGTCCTTTGGTCACATAGCCATCGATGGCATACTTTTCAAAAAGACGGCGAAGGGCCGACAGGCGGTTCTCGACGGAATAGACGACAATGCGTACGTTGATGTTTTTCTCGCGGATGAGGGCCACGAGGTCTTCGCCTCCTTTGAGTTCCGAATCGCCGTTTCCGGGGTCGAATACCAAATCGGTCACGAGTAAATCGAAGGGTGCGCCGTCCATTGCCGCGCGCTGTAGTTTTAAATAGGCTTCCCGACAGTAGGCCACCTGGGTGACGTCTACCTCGCCTAACCGCCGAAAGAGCGTTTCGAGTCCGAGACCAATGCTGTCGATATCTTCTGCTACCAGGATCTTCATACGTTATAACGGAATAGTGAACGAAGCACGGAACCCTTTTCCGTCTTCAAATCCAAAGGTAAAGCGTCCTTTTACGACACGAATACGGTTTTCCACATTGCGCAGTCCATTCGGGCGCCGGGTGCCTTTTTGGGTGCCGTTGTCACCATAGTGTACCGACAGCGACCGGTTCTCTAGTCCGAATCGAAGGGTCACGAGCTGGGCGTCGCTGTGTTTCCGCATGTTGGTCAGCAGTTCCTGTATCACGCGGTAGACGACGATTTGTTTGGCGGCCGACAGGCGGTTCCATGGGACGGCGTCGAATCCGACGATGATCATTTGCGACTGGCCCTGGAACACTTCCATCAACTCGCGTAACTCGCCGGGGAAGCTGTCGCCGGTGGCAATATCGGCATTCGAATGGGCAATGTCGCGCGTACGTCCGTAGACCGTGTCGAGTCCTGAGAGCAGTTTTTCGCGATTGTGGTCGTTCGCCAGGTCGGCGGTCTCGGCGAAGGCCATCATTTTTGACAAATCGCCGGCCACTTCATCGTGCAGGCGGCGTGACAACCGGGTTTCGGCTTGGTAGGCTTCGAGTTGTTTTTGCTTTTTGAAGCGGTAGAAGAGGAAAATACCGACGGTCAGCAGCGACAGGGCAAACGACGCCCAGGCGATGCCGATCCATTTTTGCCGACGTTTTTCCTGCGCGAGTTGCTCGTTCTTTCGTTCGACCCGGGATTTTTCGTAGCGGATATGGGCAAACTCGTTGCGCGCACTACGGCGGAGCCCGCGAATACTGTCGTCTACTTTTGTGAGTGTGCGATAATAGCCCAGCGCTTCGTGGCCCGACGACAGGCGCCCGAGAAAGCGCAGGGCTTCGAGGCGGTCGTCCGGACGTTGCAGGCGGGTGGAAACAGCATAGGCTTTGCGCGCAAACTCCCTGCTTTGGGCCTGGTTTTTTGTTTGGTAGCATTCGGCCAGGTCCATATAGCTGGAAGCCAGTTCTTCTGACAGTCCGTTTTTCTCACGGAGATCAAGGGCCGCCAGCATATCGGCTTCCCCCTGGGTGGCGTTGGCGCAGAACCGGGCGTATCCGAGGTTCTTGAGCAATCGCGCCTGTTCGCGCGGGTACCGTTTTGTTTTGGGATCGTGGAGGCAGCGTTGCAGGCGTTGTATCGCTTTGTCGTATTCTTTGAGGCGGATGTGGGCGAACGCCACATTGTTTTCGTGGGTGAGCCGACGGTCAAAGGTGGTAGCGAACCGAAGCGATGCTTCAAAGTAATGAAGTGCCTTCCGCAGGTCGTCGCGACTGAGATAACTCTCCCCTAACAGGTCGTAGGCCGATTCGAATGAGGCGGCGTCGGCGGGGTCTTTTTCGTCGAGTAACGGAAGCGTGCCGGTTACGGTTTCTTCGCTTCCGCTGTAGTCGCCCGCCTCGTTTTCGAGCGTGGCCATCTGGAGGCGACCGTATACGATGTAGGCGGTGTCATGGGCTGCTTCCGCCTGACGGCAGAGGCGATCGTACAAGCGATAGACAGAAGCCGGCGACTGGTTGCCCGCGTCGTACATCGCGTTGAAGTAGCTGGTAAAACGAGGGTTGTTCATGCGCCGGATATCCGATCGGAATTCAGCCAGCCACCGTTCGTATTGCGCCGGGTCGCGGTCGTACGATTGCGCATAACGCTCGGATGCTACGACAAATAGCGCGCTGTCGTCTTGCTGTTGTTGGGTGAGTGCGCGCAGGCGGTTGAGTGAGGCCCATCGCTGTTGTTTGGGGCGCAGGGTATCGTTGGCGACCGTCCAGAGGCTGTCGCGGGTGTGTTCGTAGGCCGCGTGGTCGCGATCACGGCACGCCCATACGAACAGGACACAAAAAAATGGGGAATACCACTTCATACAAAGTACTATTCCCCGAAAGTAGTAATTTATGTCCACATCAAGCACTTACGGCTTGATTCCTCCTGGTTTTGGAGGCAGCGGCGGCACGTGTCCGGTGTCGCCACCGGTGTCGTCGGCCTGGGCCGGTGTGGGGTTGGTAACAGGGCCCGCGAGTCCGTCATCGGAGCAGGAAGCGAGCGTACAAAGGGCTATGATAGCTGAAAAAAAGATATACTTTTTCATTTGAATGGATGTAAAAAGTTGAACAAAAGGTTTCAGGGTCGGCAGGGCGCCGACGGGTACCGTCCGTAAGCTTCCGGACGGGTGCATGCTTTTGGGGAAGTGGCGGACCGTTACGACGCGGGAGTGGACTTCCCCATCCGTTCCGGTCGCAGGTCCGCCGGAGTTTGAAAACCATTTTGTACATTTGACCGGCTGCAGACCGGACCCGGGAACTGGTTTCCGAGGCAAAGTAACGGGCTGTAGATGCGGTAGTTGCAGCCGATTACCTGGAATTCCCACGATTACCCGCTCTTCTCACGATTACCCACCAATACCTGACGCAATGGATCGTTTTACCCATTACCAATCCGAAATCAGGAAGAAATATGAGGCTGTCCGGACAGGACCTTTATCCACTTACCTGGACCCGCCGGGGCAGGCAGGTCTTCGCGATCTGTGCTTTGAATTGTGCCGCGAGGCGAATGAAGCCGACCTGGATATCTACCTTCGATTTATGGGAGAGGCATACGACGCTACACGGCTACAGGCGGCACGCAAAAAGACGGAGCGATTTCGTGCTATTTCCAACTTTTTTAACGGCGCAACGGAGAAATTCACCGACAAAACAAATGCCGATATGGCGGCGCTGTTGGTGGATTTCCGGCCCCGGCCGTATTGGAAATACACGGTTCCGGAAAAAGAGGCATCCGTAAAAGCCGAACAGGGCACGTCGCCCGTGGCGTCTGTTACGGCAACTGAGTTAATGGACGCGCCGGTGGTTCCAGACCGCAGGGAACCAATAGATGGGGTAGTTCGACCACCGCGCAGAAAACGCGCCCTTATTGTGGTGGCGCTTTTGCTTTCAGGGATTGGGATTTGGTGGACGCTGGCGCAACGTGGCACCGGTTGTATGCAATGGCAGGGCGACCATTATGAACGGGTGGATTGCAGCGCGGACGGCAGCCAGGGAACCATCCTGGGTTTTGACGAGAGGCAATTCGCGGTGCGGAAGGTGAACGTTTGTGATACGACGACGTTTTTCCGCGGGGGAAAACCCATACTCTGGTATTTGAAGCATGACAATACGTATGACTTCTTTGACCATCCGGGTTATCATCCGGAATTCATTAACCGCCCGTTGAAGCCGGTGTCGCGGTATATTGCGAGGAAGAGGGAATTAGGAGTTAGGAATTAGGAGTTAGGAGTTGGGAAGTTGGGAAGTTGGGTTTTGGGTTTTGGGTTTTGGGTTTTGGGTTCTTGGTTCTTGGTTCAGGTTCGAGGGTTGAGGGTTGAGGGTTTTGGTGGCGGATGAAAGAAAAGAGTAGTTTTGCTACGTAGCAACCATATTCTCCTCAACTATGAACTATGAACTATGAACTATGAACTATGAACTATGAACTATGAACTATGAACTATGAACTATGAACTATGAACTACGAACTATGAACTATGAACTACGAACTATGAACTATCAACCAACACCCCTTCATGCTCAAACGCCTTTTCCTTGTAAACACTGACGATAGCCGCCACTGGGTGCGGATGGTGCTTTGGTGGGAATTCCGACGTCCTCTGTATAACATCTTACTGGTGCTTTTTGGGATCCTTTCCCTGACACTGCTGTCGTATATCGTAAAAGACCTTTGGTCGTTCTTTTCCGACTTTTTCCTGTTCTATCTGGCGACGGCGGTCTTCCTGCTGCTGGCCAATGTGCTGTATACGGGTGGGTGGATTTTCCAACTCCTCACCCGAAACAGTCAGCGTGCGTTTATCAGACGGATACGCCCCCGTCTTTTTGTATATGGCCTGCTGTTTTCATTTGGGGTCGAACTGTTGCCCTGCCTGTTGGCGGGTGGTTACAGCCTGATCACAGGTGAACGGATACAATCGCCATTTGCTGATTTTGCCACTCATCAGCCGGATGCAAACGACATCGTGGGCACATATGTAATTGCCGACGCGTCACGGAAGCAACTTCACCTACCGGACAGCGTTTCGGGTAAAACCGTAATCCGGTTCAACGCTGACAAGACCTTTGCCTTCCGGTATTTTCCGCATCACGGTTCCGGCAGCGGGCTATCGGATTATGAACTCGTGAATGCCTCGGGGAAGTGGGACGTGGCAGAAGACCAGGGCAGTTGGGTAATCCCGATGGACTATGACACGATCATGAGGCTGCGAACCGGGGAAACGGATTCTTCGGGACTGTCTGACCTCAATAGCTTTCATATCAACAACGACGCTCCTCCGTATACGATCTATATCGTGGTGGGCGACCCTGACAGTTGGGAAGGGATTACGTTGGAGAAGCGGTAAAAATGGCGGGGATCCTGAACGTGACTATAATCGAACACGATCGTAGGGAACGTTATTTTTGCAGTGGGGAAAATTGTATCTTAGGGACGTTATATGGTTTGTCTATACAGCCTTTGTTGCGACTACTACGACACCTAATGGATACCCACTATGGAAATCGATAAACAAGAACTCCTTCACCCGCTGGTACAGATCGTGTATTACGCACTATTGGCGGCCTTGCTTGCCGCGCCCTTACCCGCGGATGTTCCGTTTATCTGTAGTGCCCCCTACTTTTTCACGGCGATGTTGTGTTTTGATTTGGGGAATCTGTCGGTTTCGGTGCGTTTGCGAAGGGGACATATCGTCAAAGGCCTTTATGTGAACCCACTGGGCTTTATCACGGTGCGATTTCGCCTTGCAGTATCGGACATACAGGAATTGACACTGCGGCAGAATGCGGAGCTTTACTTTGAACTCATCGCCCTCACCCCTACACACGAAGCCGTGGTACTGAAAACGATGGCTAACCGGATTCCGGCGGAGCAGGAATGGGAGAAATGGAAAGCGCAACTACTAAAAGTGACGCCGGTTTGACCTCTCATAGCGAGGCTAAGCGTATGCTCTTTTTGCATTCGTTTTAATTTACTCCCATTCAGCGCCACGTGACACGAAACCACTACATCCTCTGGCTTTGCCTCACCTTCGCCCCTATCGTTTGTGCGCAGGGTGGTATGCTGCCTGTGGGTTCGAATGCCGATGCACTGGCGCAACGTATCCGGGAGCGCGACAGCAGTAAGATCGGCACGCGGCTGCCCTTCTTTACGGCAAGCGAATCAGACGACAGTGTTTTCTATAGCGGTGCTACCAAACGTGTCACCCTGTATTATTTTTGGTACGATTGTGGCGATCCCTGCACGGCTGCCTTTGACGGGCTCAACGACCTGCAGCAACGCTATGCGGGCAAAGCCGACTTCATCGCGGTCACCTACCTCAGCAAGGCCCAACTGGCCGATGTGCTGACCGAACGACCGCTTCACTTCCGCCATTGTCGGACGACACAGGACGAGCTCGACAGCATCGGACTCTCGAACGGCTATCCTTTCACCCTGATCACAGTCGATGGCGTCATTGTGTACTGTACATCGGGTGGTCCTACTACTCCGGCTGCCGTTGAAAAACGGAGAGAAGCGTATGAGGAGGTGTTACGGGTGTATTGTGAGTGAAGGGCGCTTAAGGTCATCCCTACGCGTAGTTTACCTCAAAACCCTCCCGATTCTTTTTCGACGTTCTGCAGCCACAATCCGACAGATAGAGAATCGCCTTATATTATCAATCCGATGCTTGCAGCGACCTTGTAAAGAATTCAGGCAAGCCGCTGCTAATCAGAAACGGAGCTTAGATTGTTTTACAGCCACAGAAAGTTAGTTCAATAATTTTTCATAATTTCGACGAACCAATTCAAAACATCATGGAGCAAACCGATTTGAGACTCAAGCTAGAACAACTTCACCAACGGGTTGACTCTCTTAAAGATCAGATAAATACCGAGGAGGCTACTAAGAACGCTTTTGTAATGCCATTTATACAAATACTGGGGTATGACATCTTCAATCCGACAGAGGTGATACCGGAGTTTATTTGTGATATCGGCACTAAAAAAGGAGAAAAAGTAGATTACGTCATCAAAAAAGACGGTGAACCCATTCTAATAATCGAGTGTAAGCACTGGAAGCAAAATGCTGACGCACATAATTCCCAACTCCATAGATATTTTCATGTCTCGAAGGCTCGATTCGGTGTACTGACGAACGGTCATATTTACAATTTTTACGCCGACCTGGAAAAGCCAAATATCATGGATGAGAAACCGTTCTTCACCCTTGATTTGTCAAATCTAAAAGATGCGAGTTTGAAGATTTTGGAGAATTTCACAAAGACGGGTTATAGTCTTGAGAATATTCTCGACTCTGCTGAGGCGCTTAAGTACATTAAAGCAATTCGAAACGAGTTTGAAAAAGAGCTTCAAGATCCATCGGAACAGTTGGTCAAAATGCTGGTAAGCCGTTTTTTTGACAAATCCCTTACCGCTCCTCGTCTGGCGACATTCCGCGAGTATACTAAGAAAGCATTTTCCAACTCGATAAATGAATCCATAAACTTTCGATTAAAAAACGCTCTGAATATGAGCGAAACGGTGCCAACGAAGACCCAAACGGCAGCCTTAATAGATGAAAATGTTGAAATTCCTAAATTCGTAACTACAGAAGACGAAATGGAGGGTTCTCAAATTGTAAAGGCCATACTACGCGAAGTGCTACCGGCTTCACGCATCGCCTTCCGGGATACCCAGTCTTACTTCGGCATTCTTCTCGACGATAACAATCGTAAGCCGCTTTGCAGGTTACATTTCAATTCTGCTAATAAATACATTGAACTTTTCCAGAACGGAAAGGACAATGGAGAGAAAAAAATCTTGACATCGCTTGAAGATATCTACAATTACAAGAAAGAACTGCTGGCCACTGTCGGTAATTACGAATAGACTTATTTAACATACTTTGGGGCCCGTTTGGAACGATAATGGGAGAAAACCGAAGGACTGTTACTCTGATCCCTAAGATTTGCAGTCCACACTCGTAATGACGATAGTGTAGAATACACCTAGTATCCAACATGATGTGCAAGCAAGGCAGGACGCACAGAATTTATTAGAATTGGTAGGTACGGGCTGCAAATCCACGACCCTCAAAAGAATACTATAACGACAAATAATGGCGTCGGCATTTTGGACACTGGAAGACGGACGAGGCATGGCAAAGCGTTGGGCCTTGATGTCGGAACTATTGGAACTGATTACGCGCGAATTAAAGGAAATCGAGGGTGCGGAAGCGTTCTATGACTATCTGGAACGGCTCATATTCAGGGAAGAAAACGGTGATATCTATAATGGCTACGGTGGTTTTTATCGAAAAGACGAGTGCTTTACGCTTAATTTCGACTTGCGTTCGTTTGCCCCCAAAAACCGTGATTATTTTTGGCGGGCCACACAACGCGCCCTAACGCGACTAAAAATCGAGAACGACCCATTGCGGAAGGGAGACGAACTTCTATTGACGCAACTCCTGGATATGCACAAGCGAATAAAACAAGGCGAAGACCCCATGATTCTAAACTTTTATGACATCGTCGAACCCGACCCGCAAGAGAAACTTGGGCCTGGATGGGAAGTTTAGACTTTTGATGCTGAATTAAATATGGAAACACAGTTTGTTATCCATACCCAACCGGTTACCACTATTAGTATGAAACCCCTTTACTTTCTGTTTTTCCTAAGTTCTTTTCTCCTCCAACGCAACGATCTTGTATATGAGAAAGACAATCTAAGAATTGAAGTCGTCATCGACAAGGGCGGTAAGAATCTGGTGTACGGAAAACGTTCGGTGCTGACATTTTTTCTAAAGAACGTAAACCCCGGATCACTGCACATTATCGGGCTGGGCCTGAGACCCCTACCTGAGCATTATCCCAACAAGGTGCGACTGGAGATTACGCCGGATGCGAAAAGCAACTATGAGAAAGACGAACTAAAAATGACTATCAGTCTTCCGGCTAACGGGAAACGGCGTATTCATACGTTCTACATTCCGATAACGCGAGAATGAAACTGGAAACTTTGCAAAACTCAAAACGCAACCCTCAAAACGCAACCCTCAAAACCCAAAACTTCGGCCCACTTTCCCTTATATTTGCCCTTCCTACTCCTTTATAACAAGGCGCTATTGATGAAAACTACCCTACTGTTTCCGTTCCTGCTGCTGGCTGCCACATCCGTTGCGTCGGCACAAACGATGTCGGCCACCAATACCGGCGCGCTTTCCACCAACCAACTCATCTACTCGGTGGGCGAGGTTTTTGTCGTTCCGACCAATGCGAACCAGGCAAGTTCGGGATTGATCGGCGCGGTGTCGCGCATTGAGTTTACCTCATTGTCGATTGACGAGATCGACACGGCCGACCGGGTGCGGTTTTACCCGAATCCGACGTCGGGTTCGCTGTTTCTGGATATAGCCGAAGGCAGCGTCCGCCAGGTGTCGGTCTTCGACCTGTCGGGCAAATGCCTCGAAACCCAAACACTGCAAAACGGCCGGCTTGACCTGGGGCACCTCCCGACGGGCACCTATCTTATTGTAACGGATAATACACAACTTTCCCCTTTTAAAGTACTAAAACACTAATCATGAGGATTCTTTCTACTCTTTTACTTACTCTTTTCATTTCCTTGCAACTGTCGGCACAGGCCCCGCAGGGTATCAGTTACCAGGCCGTGGCGTTCACTACTTCCGGAAACCCGGTCATCAATGGCAACGTCGGCATTAAAGTCAGTATCCTTTCGAACTCGGTTTCGGGTCCGGTGGCGTACGCCGAAACGCATACAAAACCCACCAATGCACAGGGACTTTTCAACCTTAACATCGGACAGGGTACGCCGGTGACGGGCACGTTCGCGTCTATCGACTGGCAAAACGGGAGCAAGTTCCTGAAGGTGGAGGTTGACCCCGCCGGTGGCACGAACTATACCATCATCGGTACCAACCAACTTATGAGCGTGCCGTATGCCCTGTATGCGGAAAAAGTGAACTACGACGCGCTGCCGCAGACCATCAAGGCAAAAAGTAATACGAGCAAAGTGATCGTCATCTATACGAACAACATGGCGTACGGCTTTTATCAAAACAACAACTCAAGCGGGTATTGGGAAACGCAACCCCTGAGCGGCACACCACTGGGCGCCATCGCTACGGATACGAATATCGTCGTCTACACCACGACGAATGCCTACGGCTTTTACCAGAACAACGGATCTTCGGGCTATTGGGAGGCGCAAAGTTTGAGCGGAACCCCTATAGGCGCGGTGGCTTCCAATAAGAATATCGTGGTCTACACCACTACCGGGGCCTACGCCTTTTACCAAAACAACAACTCTTCCGGTTATTGGGAAACGCAGTCGCTGAGCGGAACGCCGCAGGGCGCCGCGGCGTCTAACGACAATATTGTGGTGTATACCAACAATACGGCCTACGCTTTTTACCAAAACAACGGCTCATCCGGATATTGGGAACCGCAAAGCCTTAGCGGGACGCCAAAGGGCGCGATCGCTTCGAAAAGTACGATTATGGTGTATACCACGAATACAGCCTATGGTTTCTACCAAAACAACGGTTCTTCGGGTTATTGGGAGCCGCAGAGTTTGAGTGGGGCGCCGGTTAATGCGGTGACGAAGTAGCGGGTGGAGGAACGGAGGAATGGAGAAACTGAGGAACTGAGTAACTGAGGAACTGAGAAACTGAGAAACTGAGGAATTGAGGAACGGAGGAACGGAGGAACGGAGGAACTGAGTAACTGAGGAATTGAGGAATTGAGGAATTGAGGAACTGAGGAACTGAGGAATTGAGGAATTGAGGAACTGAGGAATTGAGGAACGGAGGAACGGAGGAATTGGGAGCGCACAAACCGCTTCGGAACTGTAACATCCTCGATGTATGGCGACTTACAGGGAATCATCAATCAATCAATCATCATGAAATCCCTTCTCTTATCTTTTCTCGTGTGCTGGCTGTTGGCACCCGGCCTGGTGCAGGCACAAAATACCCCGAATTCTTTTGTTTCGGTGGATAACCGTAAAATGGCCTACAAAGTAGTCGGGCTTGAAAACCGGAAAGCCGGGCAACCCATTATCGTTTTTGAAAGTGGACTCGGGATGGGCGGTGGTAATTTCGAGCCGGTCTTTGCCCATTTGCCGAAAGACGCCTGTTACGTTGTGTATGACCGCAACGGCCTGGGCGAATCGGAAGCCGACGACCGTTTGAAAACCGATACGGATGTGGTGGAAAAGCTGCACCGCATGCTGCAACAATTACACTTAAAAGCGCCGTACCTCTTGGTAGGCCACTCGTTGGGAGGCCCGTTTATCCGTCTTTTCGCCTCGCGGTACCCCCAGGAAGTAGCCGGGATGGTGTTTATCGATCCTACCGATTTTATGCTTACCCCGGAACAGAATGAGACGGCGCGCCAAAAAGCAGAAAGCGCCATCGGCTACCGCGAACTCTGGCCCAAAATGCTGACAGAAATGAGCGCCGACGCCAACATGCCTGAGGGCGTGCGTATGGAAACGAAACGTGAACTCAGTGGAAGTACCCCTTCTTTTTTCCATGAATACCAAAACCTGGCTCCCCTCCCTGATATTCCGGTTGCGGTTTTGATTGCCTACAACCGACGTATTGAAAAGTTTGAAGAGGAAACGTCGATACGATGGGGCATCAAGCTCCGCCCCTGGATGGATGCGTTCGATAACGTCCGGATCGAGAACTACTCGGGCATGATCCAGAAAAACCGGAATTCATTTGTGCTGTTGCTTCCTGAATACAGCCATGGCATCCACAACCAGGATCCGGAGTTGGTCGCGGCGATGATTGGACGGGTGCTGAGGAATGGAGGAATTGAGGAATTGAGGAACTGAGTAACTGAGGAACTGAGTAACTGAGGAACTGAGGAATGGAGGAATGGAGGAACTGAGTAACTGAGGGATTGAGGAACTGAGCAACTGAGGAATGGAGGAACTGAGGAACGGAGGAATTGAGGAACTGAGGAGCGGAGTACTGCCTACCGCGCACCCCTCCGATGGCAGGCGGGTATACTAAAAACACCTTTCAAACATTACCGCGAAGTCGGAGACGTTCGCGGAGCTTAGTGCTTCGGGGAGATGTTGCGGAGCGGGAATTCGTTTGTGCTGTTGCTTCCTGAATACAGCCATGGCATCCACAACCAGGATCCGGAGTTGGTCGCGGCGATGATTGGACGGGTGCTGAGGAATGGAGGAATGGAGGAATTGAGGAACTGAGGAACTGAGGAACTGAGTAACTGAGGAACTGAGGAACTGAGGAATGGAGGAACTGAGTAACTGAGGGATTGAGGAACTGAGCAACTGAGGGATTGAGGAACTGAGCAACTGAGGAATGGAGGAACTGAGGAACGGAGGAATGGAGGAATGGAGGAATGGAGGAATTGAGGAACTGAGTAACTGAGGAACTGAGTAACTGAGTAACTGAGGAACTGAGGAACTGAGGAATGGAGGAACTGAGTAACTGAGGGATTGAGGAACTGAGCAACTGAGGGATTGAGGAACTGAGCAACGGAGGAATGGAGGAATGGAGGAACGGAGGAATTGAGGAACTGAGTAACTGAGGAGCGGAGTACTGCCTACCGTGCACCCCTCCGCTGGCAGGCGCGGGTATACTAAAAACACCTTTCAAGCATTGCCGCGAAGTCGGAGACGTTCGCGGAGCTTAGTGCTTTGGGGAGATGTTGCGGAGCGGGTGTAGTTAGCAGGTGGGTCTTTTTTGCCCGTCATTTGTTGTCACGTTATGTATTTTGCATTGTGTAGCACATTGTCTTTGTTGTCGGCTCAATGAAAATGTATAAATTTCCGTCACACCAAAAATTTAGTTTTTCGAAGTATTCTGCCATCCCATCTGACGGAACCACATTACTAAATGTCGATTTAATTTCACTGAAACTTCCTAATTGACATAAAAATTTCATAGGCTTTCCACTTTTCGGACATATTGGGATTTCAGGATCTTGTAACCAGTCTGGCTGTCCACAGATTCCTATACTATTATATTCGTCAATTTCTTCTTTCTCTTCTAAACGTACCCTCACACCTTCCCAAATTATCTTAGAATTTTTGTCAATTTCGTCAAACGCACTTGTCGAGGAAGCGGTGTCAATTGGGTCAATAATTGTCGGTTTGTTTGGATTGGTATAGTCAAGGAAAACGGAATATTCATCTGTGTAAATGGGATGAATTAAGTGCACTTTGAATGGTAGCCAGGAAAATATTGGGTCAGTATTATCAATAAAGCCCAAATATTGAAATCCTGCCATAAATTCATTTGCCGGGATCGTAAAGTCTTGTGGCGCTTCACCCCCAATTTGATGTTTTCCGTTTTCGTCTCTTACTATTTCGTATTGCACTTTTTTAGTCTTAAAAAGCTTGTCAAATAGTCCCATATGGCTCTTTTGTGTGTCGGTTTTAGAATGACTGCTACTGTTTTGCGGCTCAAACGCAATGCGCCAGGTTTGGAAACCGAATATTCCCCCGCTGGCGTATTCTTGTCTTCACAGTGCTAAAAGCTTATTTTCTGTAATTACTTTTTTCAGATTGTCACCCCAAAAAGCAATGTTGCCAAACCGGTCTACACAATCTTGAAGTGTATTCAATTTGTCTAAAGTCGGCAAAATGTGATTTTCAAAGTCCGATTTAAGTTCCGCTACAAAGTCATTCAAGTCCGTTTGCTCAGTCAAAACATAGCCCGTTTTGCTTTTAAATTTATACTCCTGTCGGCTGTCTGGCAAATACGAATTTTCTCTGAGATAAACCGTCAGGTCGTAAACTGTCGGCTTCTTTTTCTCGGTGTCGTTCATAGTAGCTTTTAATGCAACACCGATATTGAAACAAAAGTCAACGCTGTCCTTACTGTTCCAAGAGAAATTCTGTAAGTTGATTACCGTAAAGAAGTCGCCTTTTTCTTTCCACCAAGTTTGTCCACTAGTCCGATAACCGAAATTTTTCAAAGCAGGCTTCAAATACGTCTTGATAAACTGAGTTTGTTTTTCTTTTGCCGTCATTTCTGGTGTCAATGTTTTGTGTCGCTCTGCTTGCCTTATAGGTTCCACAAACATTCGCATATCCCTCCTGCATCATCCGCATACGCGAGGTTTGTAGTATCGCACTGTTCTCAACGGAGAAAAGGCTACAACGACGTGCCCCCTGGTACGAAAAACCCACAGCCATAGTTGCGGGTTTGCTCTTTCCTTTCGGGAAAGGGTTGAAAATACGAATTTGCGGGGAAAAACTGGCACCTATTTATAAGTAGGCACGAGCGTGACGCTCGCCAGCGGGGGCATTGCGGGTAGCCGCTTAGCTGTAGCTTTATTTAAGACCAATTTTAAAATAAAGAGATTCTAAAGATTGCCTATTTAAGAAAATGTCAGTTGCTATAAACGGCTCTGCTTTCGTATACCTGTCTTCAAGTATTATTGATGGATTTATATAAACCGAACTTGAAAAAACCTTCCCATTTGATAAAATAACGTTTGACCAAAGTGTCTGAAAATATTGATGTTCTACATTTGCGGAATCAAATAAAGTTATTATTTCTTCCCTACTTATTGTTGCTGTCCAAATATCGCTTTCACTTAATTTTTTTTCAATTCCTAAGTTCTTTCTTACAATTATTGTTTGATAATCGTTCATAGAACCAATACCGATAGAATATGCAATAATTGTCGCCGGTTTAGTACTAATATTGCAAATGCTAATTCTAATATGATCAAAGGGCTCATCACTAGTACCAATAACACTTAGTTTTACTTGCTCATCTTTCTTATACTTTAGAATTGTAAAAACTGCAAGTAATGTAGAAAGTCCTGCACCCCAAATTGTTAAAAAAAGTTCTATGGTTTCTTTAGTGTTCATAACAGTTACAGCTAGCTAATTTATAGATTCAACAAACATTCGCCTATGCCTCCTTCATCATCGCATACGCGAAGTTTGTAGTATCGCACTGTTCTCAAACGGCGAAAAGCTACCACCACGTGCCCCCTAGTACGAACATCCCACACCAGAGTTGCGTGTTTACTTTTACCTTTCGGGACAGGGTTGAAAATACGAATTTGCGGGGAAAAACTGGTACATATTTATAAGTAGTTATGAGCGTGAGGCTCGCCAGCGGCGGTTGTTAAGAACCTTCTATTAGCTGATGTATCGTCTACATAGGCCCATGGAAGTCATATCGATTCTCTCAGTTTAAATGAATTTCGCCATCAGGGAAAAACAATCGCAATATAAAAAATAGTATTGACAAGGCAGAAACTGCAATTACTCCCAACGATGACCATCGAATGGTAATAAGATACTCCGTGGATGAAACTCTATTTAAAGTTCTATGGTAGAACCAATTGGTTATGTTAGTTTTTTGGAGAAAACGAAAATACAAGGTCTGTCTAATAATACGCTGTTGCACTTTTTCGGCGTTGAAAATATTATATAACCCCGCGCCTAAAAATAGTATAGGAATTACTATGAGATATGTTGGAGCCACTTTCAAAAAATTAATCAAAATCGAACAAACGCCAAGTATAGGAGTAACTTACTCCAAAAGAGGCCGATCCAATACCAACTCCGACAGCATATTTGCACCGCTGGCGCGAGCGTCATGCTCGTGCCAAATACTACGGAAAAACCGTATCCAGGTTTACTTCTACCTTTCGGGAATGATTCGAAAATACGAATTTGCTGATACAATTAGTCCTTATTTACAAAAAGGCACTAGCGTGACGCTCGCGCCAGCGGGGGGAGAAACGAATTTATAAAAAACAAACGTTCCCAATTCACTTGACCCGCCATTTGCGATTAGCCGCTGTTAGTGACTAGCATAATTAGAATCTTCGTCTAGGCTTTTTGTATGTATTGTAGCCACGAATTAGTGGAATTCCTATCCTTGTATAAACTACTCTGTTTGATGAGTACAACATTCCTTGTTGACTTTCTCTCCGCCTTATCTCGTCTCGTTTTCTATATTCATTTATGAATTCCTGAACTCGGAAAGTCCATTCTCCATTTGTGGTTGTGTTTATAAAAGCTTTACGTGAAATCACAGCAACTCTGGCATATATACCAACTTGCGGAAATAAACAGCAAAAATTATTTCGCAAGCCTTCAGGATCATCAATTGAGCCATCCCCGAAAAAATCAAAGATAACAGGCACAGAACTTTTCAGCCACGGCTCCGGAAAACAAAACTCTGGAAACCAAACCTCAAATATTCCCGGTTTCTCCGTTTGATGTACTTCACTAATTCCGTCTCTTTTCCACTCTTTAAGAAAACGAGGAAAATCCCTTTTCAATCGTGTCCCGTCAACTACCCAAACCATGTTTTTATAAAAACGTTCTCGTGAGGTTCGTTCTTGAGGATGAATATTCGAATGTTTGAAATTCTAATACGAGACTATTAGCTGTAAGAACATCCGCAATGTGTTTTTTCGCTTGTTCTTTTATCAAATAAAGCTATTTCCTGCCAATCCGCTGGATAATTGTTTTTCCAAGTTCGGTGCCACTCTGTTTCCGGTTCCCACCAATTATCACAATCTGTTTTGCTTTTATGTGCCCAATGCCAAATTTTTCGTGTGCCACATTTTGCAATAACTGGCTTCGAACAGCAGCAGCACAATCCGTTAAGTTTCGGTTGAGCTTCTATTCGATTATCGCCTAATAAAGCAAAACGCATGTGTAGATTGTTTAGATTTTAACAGTTCTGGTCAATGCTTGCCACTAACTAGCTTATACCCCCCCGCTGCCGCAAGCGTCGCGCTCGTGCCTCATACTACAAAAACCCACACCCAGAGTTGCATGTTTACTTTCACCTTTCAAGAAAGGGTTGAAAATACGAATTTGCGGAGAAAATGGCACATATTTATAAGTAGGCACGAGCGTGAGGTTCGCGGCAGCGGGGGAATTAACTAGCAAGTTGTAGCTGATTGAATTGAAAACACGTTAAAGTTGAGTAATTTATTAAATGATTAATTTTTTGAACTTTAAAGTTGTATATTTGCCTTGTAACAATTTAAAATAATTAATTTATGAAAAGAAGACACCGGATCAATTTAAACACAAAGCCCAATGCTGCAAGAGCAAGTTTTTGAACTTTCTAAGAGAGTTCAAGGCAGCGATGAGTATATCTTCTAGAATACTTTTTGCTGCTAGAAAAGAAAATGAGGAAAACAATTTTAGATTTAGAATTGTCACAGAAAAAAGTTGAAAACATACTAGCCTCATTACAACTAATAGATTATTCTCAAGGTCCAATTCCAAATGACCAATACGGCAATATGCCTATGTGGGTGTTTGGAAAAAACATTAAAGGAAAGGAAGTGTATATCAAAATCACTTGTGCAAATAACGGACCTTTTTGTATTTCCTTCCATTATTCTAGATTTAGGATGAAATATCCTTTCAAAAACACATGAAGAGCCCTTTTACGGACAAAGAAATGAAGGTGGTAAGAGAGAAAGATGTTTTGCAATTTCGCAAGGAATCTTTCTCTTTCTACCGTTTTGCATATAAATGCGAAGATACTGGCGAATTATTTACTGACAGTGTCATGCAAGAATTAAATCTAAATCAGATTTATAATCAGTACAGAGAAAAATATAATATCCCATTTCCAGAAGAAATAAGGAAGATTAGAAAGAAGTATGGCTTGTCTGCTTCTAAAATGTCTTCAATTCTGGGTTTTGGGACAAATTCATATCGGCAATACGAAAATGGTGATATTCCATCAATTTCAAATGCTAAGCTTATTCATTTAGCTAAAAATCCCCTTACTTTTAAACAGATGGTTCTTGATTCCTCTGATTTAACGAAAAAAGAATCATCCGCCATTTGCGATAAAATTGATGAGTTAATTTCAAAAAATCATCATGATAAAACTTATTCACTTAAAGCATTATATACTAGGCAATGAATCTCCAGATAGATTTAGTGGCTACAAAAGTTCCAGACTTAGATAAGTTCTGCGAAATGGTCATTTTTTTTCTCAAAACAATTAACTCCTTTAAAGCCGGTCTTAAGCAGTCTACTTTTTTTGCTCGGATTTTCAAAAATTATCAGAAGACGACTTATTCTATTAGTGGAATGAGATATTTAGAGAATGATTTTGGACCTGCTCCACATCATTTTCATTCAATATTTGAAATGCTAAATGATATGGATTGTATTCATATTTCTTACGACAGTAAAAAATGGTTATTTAGGGGAGAGGTTTGAAGTTTCGCCAAAACAAATTATTTAATGAACATTTGTTTACGAAAGATGAAATACAGACACTTGAAGAAGTCGCATGTAATTTCAAATCTCAAAAACATTACAATAGGAATGATCAATATTTAAAATCTTGTGGTATTGACCCGAATACGTCAAGTAAATCGATTATTGATTATAACAAAGCGTTTGAACTATATAGTTTAGACGACAGCTTGGATAAAATAGCTGCTAACGTTTCGCGGATTACTCTTAGTCGACCAAGTTGTGGGAACTGAGTATTCTCCGCCACCCGCTGGCGCGAGCATCGCGCTCATGCCCCCTAGTACGAAAAAACCACATCTAGAGTTGCGAGTGTACATTTACCTCTCGAGAAAGGGTTGAAAATACGAATTTGCGGAGAAAAGTGGGACGTATTTATAAGTAGGCACGAGCGTGACGCTCGCGCCAGCGGGTTTTTTTTTTGTGCTTTACGCATATTGGTACGAGACTATTCTTGAAGAAGAAAGTTTTTTCCACTACCCCAGGATCCATTTATTAGAATTGCAAATTGAGTATTAGGGGTTGTAACATAATCCTCAAAATTTTCTCAATGTATTTACTTTCCATACACGCTCTAATTTTAGCTAGGTCTCATAACGTTTCGCGGGTCGGACGCAGTTTGTTGGATTATGGAAATGAGTATTTTCTGTTACGAGACAACGAAGATGCGTTCACTTAATCAGCAACCCTCCCATTGTGCCTAGCCGCTGTTAGCTGCAGCCTTTATAATATCTGATTCCAAAAATCAATATAGAATTTATCATATTTATTTTCACCAAAAATAGTCTATATACTTGAATCCAACGCTCTTTAAAAAGAACTTTTTTTCCCACGTTAGATGGGCTGCTCTCATCAAAATTGATATACCAACCTTTTCTTGATTTTTCAGGAAATCGTTTAAAATATTTCGCGCGCTCTAAAAGAAGCCAACGAATAAATACTTCCTGCTCGTCTAATCCTAAACCAAAAATACAAATGTCTTTCTCAAAAAGGATCTTCAACCAAGTTCTTTCAAATTCGGGATTGATTACATCACGATGTTGAAATGGAAAATGTTTCTTTACCTGATTAACCATTAGTAAATAATGATTTAATCCAAGCTTTATGCTCCGTTTATAATTGGTTTGACCGTTAATATGCCAAATTGAAAAAGTCATCAAACGGATTTGATTTTAACGAATTTGAATAATAACTATCCCAAGGATAGAAGTCAGATAAAACTCGATGGTTAGGTATTTTGTGTCTAAATGAATTACAACGAGCAGCTTTTTCAAGAACTAAGTCAAAGTTCGTAGTCAAAATTGGAAGCTGTAATGAAATTATTTTTGAAATAATATTACGATGATGTTCGTCAGGTTCCCAATCTAATTTCTTAATGAATGCTCTCTGAATATTTTGGGATTTACTAGCTGAAGCTAAATCTAAGACATCATGAAATTCGGTAAGCGTAATTCCCTTTGGAATAAAGTTTATGTTTTCTCCCGGATATCTCATTATAAATTTCAACCAACATTTGTTCCCACGATCTTTCTGGAGGATTTTTTGGAATACCTAATTAATACCGTTTCCGATACAACCAAAGCTAATATTTCTAGAACCCTATTAACTTTCAGAAGATCTTTCTCGATTTTATTCATTGGGATTGTTTAAGTTCACAGCCAACGTTTCGCGATTCAGGAGACAGTTGCCAAGGTTTTGGAGCCGATTACTCCTCCGCTACCACCCAAATGTAATTAGAAAACCTGATTTTTTTAATAAACTCTAAACCTTGGCAATTACGCCTAGACCGCTGTTATGGGATTTAATCACTGATTTTTTTTACCATCATTAAACATTCACTTTTCTAAACTTCTCCTTTTTCATCGGTAATGCTTCAAAGGTCAATCGGGCTATGATTGGGATAATTACCCGCTAAAATTACGTTTTGAGTAATTTTTCCTCTAATCATTTCTTGAACATTGTCCGTCGGCAATAATCGCTATTATCCTAAATGAAAAACTAATTCCGTTGTCAATAATCTCATTTTAACGCTTTGAGAATCGTAAATCTTTTAATTTTTTTATTTATACATAGTTTGGTTAAATATTAATAGTAAAGTAAGAAAAAGCAAAAGAAAGAAGAGGCCATTCGTGCCATGCTCGCGAATCTTCCGCTAATGTAGACAAACAATGAGGGCCCAACTCACACGTCACTTCCTAAAGGCGCTCCTCTTTTGTTGGCTCCGGCTGTTCGCTAGTTCCTTAAAACGGTTGTTTATTTCGATGGCAATTTGAACAATCATCGTCTACCAAGACTATCGGATAACTTTAATTTACCATTTATCTCCGGTTATCCTAAATTTATACACATAATTTCAAGGTTGGTCATTTTTAAATTTCGTATAACTAATTCATAGACTCAACACAAAACTTCCATACCTCCCTCCATTCATCCGCATAAGGCTGAAGTTTTGTGTCATCGCACTGGTTCTCAAACGGACAAAGAAGCTCCAAATACGCAGCTGGCCGCCGTTTAGGTCCTCTCGTATCGTAACTGTCCGGTTTATAACTAACCCCCTGCAACCCTATCGAAACGTACAAATTTTATTCCAAAACACACCTTACTCCCCGCGGTTTGTTCCTATTGAGGAATGTAATCCCTTCCCCATGCTGTAAGAGGGTACCGGGCCGGCTATTATGACATTACACAAAAAACTTATCCAAAAGCGCCCTACCACCCTCCACCCCACCCTTTCTTCTTTCCTGCCCGCCAAGGCATCGAAGCGGCCACTAGGGCCTTTCGGCAAAAAAAATACAGCGTAGTGGCGGCCACCATGCCTTCCCGGCACGCCGAAACGGTTTGGTGGGAAACCACGAGGGCATTCCACGGCGCGCCGAAACCGTCAGGTGGTAACCACTGAGGGCCTTTCGGCAAAAGAAGAGCGAGCATGGTGGTGGAAAATAAAGGGGGGGGGGGGGGGGGGGGGGGGGGGGGGAAAAAATTGTGCAAAAATGAGGAACTGAGGAAAGTGAGGGAACTGAGGGAACTGAGGAAAACTTGAGGAAACTGAGAGAACTGAGGAACTGAGTGACTGGAGAAACTGAGGAAACTGAAGTAGTAAACTGAGTAACTGAGAAAATGCAAGGCAACTGAGCAACTGAGCAACTGAGCAAATGAGTGACTGAGGAAACACTGAGGACAACTCGAGGAACTGAGGAAACTGAGGAAAACTGGGGAAAATGAGGAACTGAGCAACAGTGAGGAAATACTGTAGTGACTGAGGAACTGAGGAACTGAGGAATTGAGGAAACTGAGTAACTGAGGAACTGTAGGAACTGAGGAAACTGAGAAACTGAGGAACTGAGTGACTGAGTAACTGAGCAACTGAGGTGAACTGGGTAACTGAGTGAACTTGAGGAATTGGGTAACTGAGGAACTGAAGAGTTGAGTAGCTGAGTACTGCCCAACTGCGACCGCTACTATCAACTATGAACCATGAACCATGAACTAAGAAACCATCACACTCCCCAACTTCCTAACCCCTAACTTTCCTCCCTAATACCCCATCAAACTAACAATTCCCGTTAACGGAATCACTGCCCAGCGTGGTCTTGGAGTTGAGTTCGTACCCGAGTTCATACACCGCTTTTTCAAGCAGGCAGTATTTCAGGAGGAAGTCGATCTCTTTCTTGTAGGCGATATTGAGGTTACCGCCCTGTGGCCGTTTCGGTATTACGGTCTGCAAAAAAAGACGCCTACGAAATAGTGAAAACAGCATGTCGCCCGCCCGGAAGAGGTCTTCCTGTTCATACGGTAATTTGTCGCTGTTGTTGAAAATCGTGGCATAGATTGGCGTAGTGGGAACGACCGGAACATACCCGCCACGTCTCATCAGCGGCGGTTGTTTCACCTTGCGGTCACGGATGGTTGCTTTCGGGTTCGCCTTCGAAGTCGAGTAAGTAGAAATCCATCGTCCGTTCACCAACACTTGGCCGATGGTCGGTAGCGGCCGTGGATGCGGATGCGTTCCGACTTCATCTTCGTCCAGTCGAAATCGAGGAATTCCTTCCGGATTTCCTTTTTATGGTCGATGGAAGCGGTTGGCGAGTTCGAGTGCGAGTCCGTCGAGTTTGTGCAGGTTGTTTTCCAGGATGTTCAACCGGTTCGGGAACTGGTACGTTCCCCAAGGCGGTTTTTCAGCCATACGGTATATAATCGCCGTTATAGGTCGTCGGCGTGAAAGCCGTGTCGTGGATGTCGCTGCCGAGGGCGATATGCATCTCCGCCGTGCGCGTCGGCCAGTGTGCGAATGCGCTGGAAGATAACTGAGTTCCGGCCCAATCGATGATGTTCGTGCGGCACTTCGTTCAGTTTTCAACCGCGTGAATAACAGCGGCACAGCGGGCAGGTCCTTGATCTTTATTTACTTGTTTTTGAGGTTGTCGAAGATGCGGTCGCGTTTCTAGTATATGCATTTAAAACCCTCCATTCTGCATCGCCCTGGTTGGGCACGAGGTTCCTGCAGTAGGCCCAAGCGTGATGTCGCCTTCCGGACAGCGTGACGTTGATCGACCCCAGGTAGGCCGGCGACGATTTGAAGTCCATGTGCGCTCGGTCAGGAACCGGCTGATTTCATAATAAGGGTTCGTACTGATATAAATCCGACGGGAAGATCTTCAAAACACGAACGCATCGTTGTAAATGATCGAGGTGTTGCTTTGCTCGACGCCCATGAACCGCCGACGAACGGTATATCGCGGTCTTTGAGTTTCTTCCCGCGGTGGAAGCGCCACTTTTTCTTCCTTATCGGACCCTGCAATCTTGTCGAAAAGCAAACTTTCCGGAAATCTTCCTGGTGGAGCGCGTTCGATCAGGAACCCATGCCTGTTTGCCCCTTTTGACGGGCGCGATGATGGTGTTCGTATCCAAACTCCTCCTCTGCCATGGAAACGCTACCGGCATGAAGTAGTGATGGTAGAAGGCTTCCTTAAAGTTGACCTCATTTTTTTTTTTTTTTTTTTTTTTTTCTTTCTTTTTTCTTTTTTTTTTCCCATTGTTTTCTTTTTTTTTTTTTTTTTTTTTTTTTTTTTTCCTTTTTTTTTCTTTTTTTTGAGAGCAACACCCCGTAATAGGTATTCTTTTCCGACTTGGGATACGGAACCAAATCGATGACTTCTATGTACTTCAGCGTGGACGCTTTCCCTCAGTACCAACGTTTGTTGAGGATGTATTCTTCCAGGATATTCGAACAGAACACATTGCCCCCCCCCCCCCCCCCCCCCCCTTGAATTCGTCATCGGCGAAAGCGGTTTGCCAGTCGGTCTTGAAGACAGAGACGGGTTGACGAAACGCATCTTCATTTATTTTGGCCTCTTTCATGGCCTTTCAATTTTGAAAGAGGTTGGAACGGCAGTGACTGGTGCAATTCCACATAATTCCAATTCTTTGTCCCAATAATAGCTGTAGCCCGAAAAACCAGGTCGGTCACGTGCACCGGACGGTTTCCGATTTCCGCAATCGGCAGGCGCACCATGCCGGCACGTGGGTGGTCTTTGTCGAGACTGGCCACCATGAGCGTTTCATCCGAGCGGGCATCGTCCCATTTGTTATAGGCCATCAGTTGGGTCGTCAGGACGTATCGCAGAACACGATGTTGTTTGGTTTGCTGCAACGACGGGCGTTCGTGGCGGATGCTTGGTTGGATTTTGAAATGAGCATGGTGAGCTGGTTTTGGTGCTCCCAGTTCCAAGTGATAGACCTCGTATTTTCCGGAGTTCAGGTATTCTGTCTTTTCCTTCCGCCATCGGTTCGGAGACCATGAATTCGAAAAACCGGACCGTAGATGCCCACAGGGAGGAACTCAAGGTGGCGGAAAGGAAGGATTTCTGAAGGTGGATCGCCTCATTGCCGCGCTGGATGGAAAACGGATTGATATCCGGCGTAATTGGGCCAGAAATTCGGGCGGTAGGAACTCTTTCTGTTCGGTTTGGTGGAGTTCGGTAACGTAGTCCTGGAGTTCTTTCCGGGTGTTCCGCCACGTGAAATAGGTGTACGACTGCGTTAAAAGCCCTGTTTGGCCAGTTCGTTCATGATTTTCGGACGGGTGAAGGCTTCTGAGAGGAACAACACATCCGGATGTTTGCGTTTGACGCGGTCGATGATCCAGCCCCAGAAGAAGAACGGCTTGGTGTGCGGGTTGTCGACGCGGGAAGACGCGGATGCCGCATTCTTCAATCCAAAGAAGAGGAGTACATCGCGGGAATTCATTCCACATATTCTGCCAGTCGGTTGGTTTCGAACCAGATCGGCTGGATTGTCTTGGTATTTTTTAGGTGGATTTTCGGCGTATTGTACGGATCCATCCGGCCGCCATTTGAACAACATTCCTTGTGTTCCTTTCACCCCACGGATTGGTCGGGTGCGGCCTGCAGGGCTGGGGGGGGTGTAATACATCAGCAATTTCCCGATACGCTACGGCCTGTGCATTTTTTACCCAGCGACTTAAAGTCCCGTCGAGGGTGCCGAGATCGGGGTGGATGGATTTGTGTCCGCCGTATTGCGAACCAATAGCCCAGGGCGAGCCGACATCGCCGGGTTGGGCGTTTGTGGCGGTTGTTCTTGCCTTTGCGGGGTCCACCTCCACGATGGGGTGCACGGGCGGGAAGTATAAGGTATCAAAAGCCCATGGCGGCGACGCGAGGCAAAAAGGACGTTCACAGTCTTTGAACGTGCCGTGGGTATGGGGTTTGTCGGAGGCCGATCGGGGGAAGAATTCGTCCCAGGTGGCTGGAAAAAGTTGCTTTTTTACGATCTACGTAGACACGGAGTTCGTCGGAAGCGTTTTCGATGTACCTAACGGGATACTTCAGGAAAGATGTCGTGTAATCCCGGAGACAGCGCCAATTGGATGGCTTCGTCGTAGCGTTTTTTTCATCGGTAAAGGCAGCAGCGTGCTTTTTTCAGGAACTCCTTCCCTCTTTGGACGCGGCTTTCTGCACCGGTGCCAACGAAGACCCAAACCCGGGCCCCCAGCCTTAATAGATGAACATGTTGAAATTCCCTAAATTCGTAACACTAACAGAAGACGAAATGTGAGGGTTTCTCAAATTGTAAAGAGCCATTACTACGCGAAGTGCTTACCGGCTTTCACGCAATCGCCTTCCGGGGATACCCAGTCCTTACTTCGGCATTCTTCTCGACGATAACAATCGTAAGCCGCTTTGGACAGGTTACATTTCAATTCTGCTAATAAATACATTGAACTTTTCCAGAACGGAAAGGACAATGGAGAGAAAAAAATCTTGACATCGCTTGAAGATATCTACAATTACAAGAAAGAACTGCTGGCCACTGTCGGTAATTACGAATAGACTTATTTAACATACTTTGGGGCCCGTTTGGAACGATAATGGGAGAAAACCGAAGGACTGTTACTCTGATCCCTAAGATTTGCAGTCCACACTCGTAATGACGATAGTGTAGAATACACCTAGTATCCAACATGATGTGCAAGCAAGGCAGGACGCACAGAATTTATTAGAAATTGGTAGGTACGGGCTGCAAATCCACGACCCTCAAAAGAATACTATAACGACAAATAATGGCGTCGGCATTTTGGACACTGGAAGACGGACGAGGCATGGCAAAGCGTTGGGCCTTGATGTCGGAACTTTGGAACTGATTACGCGCGAAATTAAAGGAAATCGAGGGTGCGGAAGCGTTCTATGACTATCTGGAACGGCTCATATTCAGGGAAGAAAAACGGTGATATCTATAATGGCTACGGTGGTTTTTATCGAAAAGACGAGTGCTTTACGCTTAATTTCGACTTGCGTTCGTTTTGCCCCCAAAAACCGTGATTATTTTTGGCGGGCCACACAACGCGCCCTAACGCGACTAAAAATCGAGAACGACCCATTGCGGAAGGGAGACGAACTTCTATTGACGCAACTCCTGGATATGCACAAGCGAATAAAACAAGGCGAAGACCCCATGATTCTAAACTTTTATGACATCGTCGAACCCGACCCGCAAGAGAAACTTGGGCCTGGATGGGAAGTTTAGACTTTTGATGCTGAATTAAATATGGAAACACAGTTTGTTATCCATACCCAACCGGTTACCACTATTAGTATGAAACCCCTTTACTTTCTGTTTTTCCTAAGTTCTTTTCTCCTCCAACGCAACGATCTTGTATATGAGAAAGACAATCTAAGAATTGAAGTCGTCATCGACAAGGGCGGTAAGAATCTGGTGTACGGAAAACGTTCGGTGCTGACATTTTTTCTAAAGAACGTAAACCCCGGATCACTGCACATTATCGGGCTGGGCCTGAGACCCCTACCTGAGCATTATCCCAACAAGGTGCGACTGGAGAATACGCCGGATGCGAAAAGCAACTATGAGAAAGACGAACTAAAAATGACTATCAGTCTTCCGGCTAACGGGAAACGGCGTATTCATACGTTCTACATTCCGATAACGCGAGAATGAAACTGGAAACTTTGCAAAACTCAAAACGCAACCCTCAAAACGCAACCCTCAAAACCCAAAACTTCGGCCCACTTTCCCTTATATTTGCCCTTCCTACTCCTTTATAACAAGGCGCTATTGATGAAAACTACCCTACTGTTTCCGTTCCTGCTGCTGGCTGCCACATCCGTTGCGTCGGCACAAACGATGTCGGCCACCAATACCGGCGCGCTTTCCACCAACCAACTCATCTACTCGGTGGGCGAGGTTTTTGTCGTTCCGACCAATGCGAACCAGGCAAGTTCGGGATTGATCGGCGCGGTGTCGCGCATTGAGTTTACCTCATTGTCGATTGACGAGATCGACCACGGCCCGACCCGGGTGCCGGTTTTTACCCGAATCCGACGTCGGGTTCGCTGTTTTCTGGATATAGCCGAAGCAGCGCGTCCGCCCCAGGTGGTCCGGTTCCCTTCGACGGGGGGGGGGGGGGGGACTGTCCGGGCAAATGCCTCGAAAACCCCAAAAACACTGCCAAAACGGCCGGCTTGGACCTGGGGGCCAAACCTCCCGCACAGGGCAAACCTTATCTTATTGTAACGGATAATACACAACTTTTCCCCCTTTTTAAAGTATCTAAAACACTAATACATGAGGATTCTCCTTCTACTTTCTTTTTACTTACTCCTCTTTTCATTTCCTTGCAACTGTCGGCCACAGGGCCCCCGCAGTGGTATCCAAGTTACCAGGCCGTGGCGTTTCACTACTTCCGGAAAACCCGGTTTCCATCAATGGCAACGTCCGGCATTTAAAGTCAGTAATCCTTTCGAACTCGGTTTCGGGTCCGGGTGGCGTACTGCCGAAACGCATACAAAACCCCACCAATGCACAGGGACTTTTTCCCAAACCACCTTTAACATCGGGAACAGGGTTAAACGCCGGTGGAACGGGCGAAGTTTCCGCGTCTTCTATCGACTGGGCAAAACGGAAGGCAAGTTCCCTGGAAGGGTGGAGGTTTGACCCTCCGACCGGTGGCACGAACCTTATAAACCAATCAATCGGTACCGAAACCAATCTTTAATTGAAGCGTGGCCGTATTGCCCTTGTAATGCGGAAAAAAGTGAACTACGACGGCGCTTGCCGCAAGGACCATCACAAAGGCAAAAAAGTAAATACGAGCCAAAGATGATCGTCCCATCTTATACGAACAACATGGCGTACGGCGTTTTTATCAAAAACAAAACAAACTCAAGCGGGAGTATTGGGAAAAACGCAACCCCTGAAGCGGCACACCACTGGGCGCCATCGCTAACGGATACGAATATCGTCGTCTACACCACGACGAATGCCTACGGCTTTTACCAGAACAACGGATCTTCGGGCTATTGGGAGGCGCAAAGTTTTGAGCGGAACCCCTATAGGCGCGGTGGCTTCCAATAAGAATATCGTGGTCTACACCACTACCGGGGCCTACGCCTTTTACCAAAAACAACAACTCTTCCGGTTTATTGGGAAACGCAGTCGCTGAGCGGAAACGCCGCCAGGGCGCCGCCGGCGTCTAACGACAATATTGTGGTGTATACCAACAATACGGCCTACGCTTTTTTACCAAAACAACGGCTCATCCGGATATTGGGAACCGCAAAGCCTTAGCGGGACGCCAAAGGGCGCGATCGCTTCGAAAAGTACGATTTATGGTGTATACCACGAATACAGCCTATGGTTTCTACCAAAACAACGGTTCTTCGGGTTATTGGGAGCCGCAGAGTTTTGAGTGGGGCGCCGGTTAATGCGGTGACGAAGTAGCGGGTGGAGGAACGGAGGAATGGAGAAACTGAGGAACTGAGTAACTGAGGAACTGAGAAACTGAGAAACTGAGGAATTGAGGAACGGAGGAACGGAGGAACGGAGGAAACTGAGTAACTGAGGAATTGAGGAATTGAGGAATTGAGGAACTGAGGAACTGAGGAATTGAGGAATTGAGGAACTGAGGAATTGAGGAACGGAGGAACGGAGGAATTGGGAGCGCACAAACCGCTTCGGAACTGTAACATCCTCGATGTATGGCGACTTACAGGGAATCATCAATCAATCAATCATCATGAAATCCCTTCTCTTATCTTTTCTCGTGTGCTGGCTGTTGGCACCCGGCCCTGGTGCAGGCACAAAATACCCCGAATTCTTTTGTTTTTCGGTGGATAACCGTAAAATGGCTACAAAGTAGTCGGGCTTGAAAACCGGAAAGCCGGGCAACCCATTAATCGTTTTTGAAAGTGGACTCGGGATGGGCGGTGGTAATTTCGAGCCGGTCTTTGCCCATTTGCCGAAAGACGCCTGTTACGTTGTGTATGACCGCAACGGCCTGGGCGAATCGGAAGCCGACGACCGTTTGGAAAACCGATACGGATGTGGTTGGAAAAGCTGCACCGCATGCTGCAACAATTACACTTAAAAGCGCCGTACCTCTTGGTAGGCCACTCGTTGGGAGGCCCGTTTATCCGTCTTTTCGCCTCGCGGTACCCCCAGGAAGTAGCCGGGATGGTGTTTATCGATCCTACCGATTTTATGCTTACCCCGGAACAGAATGAGACGGCGCGCCAAAAAGCAGAAAGCGCCATCGGCTACCGCGAAATCTGGCCCAAAATGCTGACAGAAATGAGCGCCCGACGCCAACATGCCTGAGGGCGTGCGTATGGAAACGAAACGTGAAACTCAGTGGAAGTACCCCTTCTTTTTTCCATGAATACCAAAACCTGGCTCCCCTCCCTGATATTCCGGTTGCGGTTTTGATTGCCTACAACCGACGTATTGAAAAGTTTGAAGAGGAAACGTCGATACGATGGGGCATCAAGCTCCGCCCCTGGATGGATGCGTTCGATAACGTCCGGATCGAGAACTACTCGGGCATGATCCAGAAAAACCGGAATTCATTTGTGCTGTTGCTTCCTGAATACAGCCATGGCATCCACAACCAGGATCCGGAGTTGGTCGCGGCGATGATTGGACGGGTGCTGAGGAATGGAGGAATTGAGGAATTGAGGAAACTGAGTAACTGAGGAACTGAGTAACTGAGGAACTGAGGAATGGAGGAATGGAGGAACTGAGTAACTGAGGGATTGAGGAACTGAGCAAACTGAGGAATGGAGGAACTGAGGAACGGAGGAATTGAGGAACTGAGGAGCGGAGTACTGCCTACCGCGCACCCCTCCGATGGCAGGCGGGTATACTAAAAACACCTTTCAAACATTACCGCGAAGTCGGAGACGTTTCGCGGAGCTTAGTGCTTCGGGGAGATGTTGCGGAGCGGGAATTCGTTTTGTGCTGTTGCTTCCTGAATACAGCCATGGCATCCACAACCAGGATCCGGAGTTGGTCGCGGGCGATGATTGGACGGGTGCTGAGGAATGGAGGAATGGAGGAATTGAGGAACTGAGGGAAACTGAGGAACTGAGTAACTGAGGAAACTGAGGAACTGAGGAATGGAGGAACTGAGTAACTGAGGGATTGAGGAACTGAGCAACTGAGGGATTGAGGAAACTGAGCAACTGAGGAATGGAGGAACTGAGGAACGGAGGAATGGGAGGAATGGGAGGAATGGAGGAATTGAGGAACTGAGTAAAACTGAGGAACTGAGTAACCTGAGTAACTGAGGAACTGAGGAACTGAGGAATGGAGGAACTGAGTAACTGAGGGATTGAGGAACTGAGCAACTGAGGGATTGAGGAACTGAGCAACGGAGGAATGGAGGAATGGAGGAAACGGAGGAATTGAGGAACTGAGTAACTGAGGAGCGGAGTACTGCCTACCGTGCACCCCTCCGCTGGCAAGGCGCGGGTATACTAAAAAACACCTTTCAAGCATTGCCGCGAAGTCGGAGACGTTCGCGGAGCTTAGTGCTTTGGGGAGAATGTTGCGGAGCGGGTGTAGTTAAGCAGGTGGGTCTTTTTTGCCCGTCATTTGTTGTCACGTTATGTATTTTGCATTGTGTAGCACATTGTCTTTGTTGTCGGCTCAATGAAAATGTATAAAATTTCCGTCACACCAAAAATTTAGTTTTTTCGAAGTATTCTGCCATCCCATCTGACGGAAACCACATTTACTAAATGTCGATTTAATTTCACTGAAACTTCCTAATTGACATAAAAAATTTCATAGGCTTTCCACTTTTCGGACATATTGGGATTTCAGGATCTTGTAACCAGTCTGGCTGTCCCACAGATTCCTATTACTATTATATTCGTCAATTTCTTCTTTTCTCTTCTAAACGTACCCTCACACCCTTTCCCAAATTATCTTAGAATTTTTGTCAATTTCGTCAAACGCACTTGTCGAGGAAGCGGTGTCAATTGGGTCAATAATTGGTCGGTTTGTTTGGATTGGTATAGTCAAGGAAAACGGAATATTCATCTGTGTAAATGGGATGAATTAAGTGCACTTTGAATGGTAGCCAGGAAAATATTGGGTCAGTATTATCAATAAAGCCCCAAATATTGAAATCCTGCCATAAAATTCATTTGCCGGGATCGTAAAGTCTTGTGGCGCTTCACCCCCAATTTGATGTTTTCCGTTTTCGTCTCTTACTATTTCGTATTGCACTTTTTTAGTCTTAAAAAAGCTTGTCAAAATAGTCCCATATGGCTCTTTTTGTGTGTCGGTTTTAGAAATGAACTGCTTACTGTTTTGCGGCCTCAAAACGCAATGCGGCCAGGTTTGGAAAACCGAAATATTCCCCCGCTGGCGTATTCTTGTCTTCACAGTGCTAAAAGCTTATTTTCTGTAATTACTTTTTTCAGATTGTCACCCCAAAAAGCAATGTTGCCAAACCGGTCTACACAATCTTGAAGTGTATTCCAATTTGTCCTAAAGTCGGCAAAATGTGATTTTCAAAGTCCGATTTAAGTTCCGCTACAAAGTCATTCAAGTCCGTTTGCTCAGTCAAAACATAGCCCGTTTTGCTTTTAAATTTTATACTCCTGGTCGGCTGTCTGGCAAATACGAATTTTCTCTGAGATAAACCGTCAGGTCGTAAAACTGTCGGCTTCTTTTTCTCGGTGTCGTTCATAGTAGCTTTTAATGCAACACCGATATTGAAAACAAAAGTCAACGCTGTCCTTACTGTTCCAAGAGAAATTCTGTAAGTTGATTACCGTAAAGAAGTCGCCTTTTTCTTTCCACCAAGTTTGTCCACTAGTCCGATAAACCGAAATTTTTCAAAGCAGGCTTCAAATACGTCTTGATAAAACTGAGTTTGTTTTTCTTTTTGCCGTCATTTCTGGTGTCAATGTTTTGTGTCGCTCTGCTTGCCTTATAGGTTCCACAAACATTCGCATATCCCTCCTGCATCATCCGCATACGCGAGGTTTGTAGTATCGCACTGTTCTCAACGGAGAAAAGGCTACAACGACGTGCCCCCTGGTACGAAAAACCCACAGCCATAGTTGCGGGTTTGCTCTTTCCTTTCGGGAAAGGGTTGAAAAATACGAATTTGCGGGGAAAAAACTGGCACCTATTTATAAGTAGGCACGAGCGTGACGCTCGCCAGCGGGGGCATTGCGGGTAGCCGCTTAGCTGTAGCTTTATTTAAGACCAATTTTAAAATAAAGAGATTCTAAAGATTGCCTATTTAAGAAAATGTCAGTTGCTATAAACGGCTCTGCTTTCGTATACCTGTCTTCAAGTATTATTGATGGATTTATATAAACCGAACTTGAAAAAACCTTCCCATTTGATAAAATAACGTTTGACCAAAGTGTCTGAAAATATTGATGTTCTACATTTGCGGAATCAAATAAAGTTATTATTTCTTCCCTACTTATTGTTGCTGTCCAAATATCGCTTTCACTTAATTTTTTTTCAATTCCTAAGTTCTTTCTTACAATTATTGTTTGATAATCGTTCATAGAACCAATACCGATAGAATATGCAATAATTGTCGCCGGTTTAGTACTAATATTGCAAATGCTAATTCTAATATGATCAAAGGGCTCATCACTAGTACCAATAACACTTAGTTTTACTTGCTCATCTTTCTTATACTTTAGAATTGTAAAAACTGCAAGTAATGTAGAAAGTCCTGCACCCCAAATTGTTAAAAAAAGTTCTATGGTTTCTTTAGTGTTCATAACAGTTACAGCTAGCTAATTTATAGATTCAACAAACATTCGCCTATGCCTCCTTCATCATCGCATACGCGAAGTTTGTAGTATCGCACTGTTCTCAAACGGCGAAAAGCTACCACCACGTGCCCCCTAGTACGAACATCCCACACCAGAGTTGCGTGTTTACTTTTACCTTTCGGGACAGGGTTGAAAATACGAATTTGCGGGGAAAAACTGGTACATATTTATAAGTAGTTATGAGCGTGAGGCTCGCCAGCGGCGGTTGTTAAGAACCTTCTATTAGCTGATGTATCGTCTACATAGGCCCATGGAAGTCATATCGATTCTCTCAGTTTAAATGAATTTCGCCATCAGGGAAAAACAATCGCAATATAAAAAATAGTATTGACAAGGCAGAAACTGCAATTACTCCCAACGATGACCATCGAATGGTAATAAGATACTCCGTGGATGAAACTCTATTTAAAGTTCTATGGTAGAACCAATTGGTTATGTTAGTTTTTTGGAGAAAACGAAAATACAAGGTCTGTCTAATAATACGCTGTTGCACTTTTTCGGCGTTGAAAATATTATATAACCCCGCGCCTAAAAATAGTATAGGAATTACTATGAGATATGTTGGAGCCACTTTCAAAAAATTAATCAAAATCGAACAAACGCCAAGTATAGGAGTAACTTACTCCAAAAGAGGCCGATCCAATACCAACTCCGACAGCATATTTGCACCGCTGGCGCGAGCGTCATGCTCGTGCCAAATACTACGGAAAAACCGTATCCAGGTTTACTTCTACCTTTCGGGAATGATTCGAAAATACGAATTTGCTGATACAATTAGTCCTTATTTACAAAAAGGCACTAGCGTGACGCTCGCGCCAGCGGGGGGAGAAACGAATTTATAAAAAACAAACGTTCCCAATTCACTTGACCCGCCATTTGCGATTAGCCGCTGTTAGTGACTAGCATAATTAGAATCTTCGTCTAGGCTTTTTGTATGTATTGTAGCCACGAATTAGTGGAATTCCTATCCTTGTATAAACTACTCTGTTTGATGAGTACAACATTCCTTGTTGACTTTCTCTCCGCCTTATCTCGTCTCGTTTTCTATATTCATTTATGAATTCCTGAACTCGGAAAGTCCATTCTCCATTTGTGGTTGTGTTTATAAAAGCTTTACGTGAAATCACAGCAACTCTGGCATATATACCAACTTGCGGAAATAAACAGCAAAAATTATTTCGCAAGCCTTCAGGATCATCAATTGAGCCATCCCCGAAAAAATCAAAGATAACAGGCACAGAACTTTTCAGCCACGGCTCCGGAAAACAAAACTCTGGAAACCAAACCTCAAATATTCCCGGTTTCTCCGTTTGATGTACTTCACTAATTCCGTCTCTTTTCCACTCTTTAAGAAAACGAGGAAAATCCCTTTTCAATCGTGTCCCGTCAACTACCCAAACCATGTTTTTATAAAAAACGTTCTCGTGAGGTTCGTTCTTGAGGATGAATATTCGAATGTTGAAATTCTAATACGAGACTATTAGCTGTAAGAACATCCGCAATGTGTTTTTCGCTTGTTCTTTTATCAAATAAAGCTATTTCCTGCCAATCCGCTGGATAATTGTTTTTCCAAGTTCGGTGCCACTCTGTTTCCGGTTCCCACCAATTATCACAATCTGTTTTGCTTTTATGTGCCCAATGCCAAATTTTTCGTGTGCCACATTTTGCAATAACTGGCTTCGAACAGCAGCAGCACAATCCGTTAAGTTTCGGTTGAGCTTCTATTCGATTATCGCCTAATAAAGCAAAACGCATGTGTAGATTGTTTAGATTTTAACAGTTCTGGTCAATGCTTGCCACTAACTAGCTTATACCCCCCCGCTGCCGCAAGCGTCGCGCTCGTGCCTCATACTACAAAAACCCACACCCAGAGTTGCATGTTTACTTTCACCTTTCAAGAAAGGGTTGAAAATACGAATTTGCGGAGAAAATGGCACATATTTATAAGTAGGCACGAGCGTGAGGTTCGCGGCAGCGGGGGAATTAACTAGCAAGTTGTAGCTGATTGAATTGAAAACACGTTAAAGTTGAGTAATTTATTAAATGATTAATTTTTTGAACTTTAAAGTTGTATATTTGCCTTGTAACAATTTAAAATAATTAATTTATGAAAAGAAGACACCGGATCAATTTAAACACAAAGCCCAATGCTGCAAGAGCAAGTTTTGAACTTTCTAAGAGAGTTCAAGGCAGCGATGAGTATATCTTCTAGAATACTTTTTGCTGCTAGAAAAGAAAATGAGGAAACAATTTTAGATTTAGAATTGTCACAGAAAAAAGTTGAAAACATACTAGCCTCATTACAACTAATAGATTATTCTCAAGGTCCAATTCCAAATGACCAATACGGCAATATGCCTATGTGGGTGTTTGGAAAAAACATTAAAGGAAAGGAAGTGTATATCAAAATCACTTGTGCAAATAACGGACCTTTTTGTATTTCCTTCCATTATTCTAGATTTAGGATGAAATATCCTTTCAAAAACACATGAAGAGCCCTTTTACGGACAAAGAAATGAAGGTGGTAAGAGAGAAAGATGTTTTGCAATTTCGCAAGGAATCTTTCTCTTTCTACCGTTTTGCATATAAATGCGAAGATACTGGCGAATTATTTACTGACAGTGTCATGCAAGAATTAAATCTAAATCAGATTTATAATCAGTACAGAGAAAAATATAATATCCCATTTCCAGAAGAAATAAGGAAGATTAGAAAGAAGTATGGCTTGTCTGCTTCTAAAATGTCTTCAATTCTGGGTTTTGGGACAAATTCATATCGGCAATACGAAAATGGTGATATTCCATCAATTTCAAATGCTAAGCTTATTCATTTAGCTAAAAATCCCCTTACTTTTAAACAGATGGTTCTTGATTCCTCTGATTTAACGAAAAAAGAATCATCCGCCATTTGCGATAAAATTGATGAGTTAATTTCAAAAAATCATCATGATAAACTTATTCACTTAAAGCATTATATACTAGGCAATGAATCTCCAGATAGATTTAGTGGCTACAAAGTTCCAGACTTAGATAAGTTCTGCGAAATGGTCATTTTTTTCTCAAAACAATTAACTCCTTTAAAGCCGGTCTTAAGCAGTCTACTTTTTTGCTCGGATTTTCAAAATTATCAGAAGACGACTTATTCTATTAGTGGAATGAGATATTTAGAGAATGATTTTGGACCTGCTCCACATCATTTTCATTCAATATTTGAAATGCTAAATGATATGGATTGTATTCATATTTCTTACGACAGTAAAAATGGTTATTTAGGGGAGAGGTTTGAAGTTTCGCAAAACAAATTATTTAATGAACATTTGTTTACGAAAGATGAAATACAGACACTTGAAGAAGTCGCATGTAATTTCAAATCTCAAAAACATTACAATAGGAATGATCAATATTTAAAATCTTGTGGTATTGACCCGAATACGTCAAGTAAATCGATTATTGATTATAACAAAGCGTTTGAACTATATAGTTTAGACGACAGCTTGGATAAATAGCTGCTAACGTTTCGCGGATTACTCTTAGTCGACCAAGTTGTGGAACTGAGTATTCTCCGCCACCCGCTGGCGCGAGCATCGCGCTCATGCCCCCTAGTACGAAAAACCCACATCTAGAGTTGCGAGTGTACATTTACCTCTCGAGAAAGGGTTGAAAATACGAATTTGCGGAGAAAAGTGGGACGTATTTATAAGTAGGCACGAGCGTGACGCTCGCGCCAGCGGGTTTTTTTTTGTGCTTTACGCATATTGGTACGAGACTATTCTTGAAGAAGAAAGTTTTTCCACTACCCCAGGATCCATTTATTAGAATTGCAAATTGAGTATTAGGGGTTGTAACATAATCCTCAAAATTTTCTCAATGTATTTACTTTCCATACACGCTCTAATTTTAGCTAGGTCTCATAACGTTTCGCGGGTCGGACGCAGTTTGTTGGATTATGGAAATGAGTATTTTCTGTTACGAGACAACGAAGATGCGTTCACTTAATCAGCAACCCTCCCATTGTGCCTAGCCGCTGTTAGCTGCAGCCTTTATAATATCTGATTCCAAAAATCAATATAGAATTTATCATATTTATTTTCACCAAAATAGTCTATATACTTGAATCCAACGCTCTTTAAAAAGAACTTTTTTCCCACGTTAGATGGGCTGCTCTCATCAAAATTGATATACCAACCTTTTCTTGATTTTTCAGGAAATCGTTTAAAATATTTCGCGCGCTCTAAAAGAAGCCAACGAATAAATACTTCCTGCTCGTCTAATCCTAAACCAAAAATACAAATGTCTTTCTCAAAAAGGATCTTCAACCAAGTTCTTTCAAATTCGGGATTGATTACATCACGATGTTGAAATGGAAAATGTTTCTTTACCTGATTAACCATTAGTAAATAATGATTTAATCCAAGCTTTATGCTCCGTTTATAATTGGTTTGACCGTTAATATGCCAAATTGAAAAGTCATCAAACGGATTTGATTTTAACGAATTTGAATAATAACTATCCCAAGGATAGAAGTCAGATAAAACTCGATGGTTAGGTATTTTGTGTCTAAATGAATTACAACGAGCAGCTTTTTCAAGAACTAAGTCAAAGTTCGTAGTCAAAATTGGAAGCTGTAATGAAATTATTTTTGAAATAATATTACGATGATGTTCGTCAGGTTCCCAATCTAATTTCTTAATGAATGCTCTCTGAATATTTTGGGATTTACTAGCTGAAGCTAAATCTAAGACATCATGAAATTCGGTAAGCGTAATTCCCTTTGGAATAAAGTTTATGTTTTCTCCGGATATCTCATTATAAATTTCAACCAACATTTGTTCCCACGATCTTTCTGGAGGATTTTTTGGATACCTATTAATACCGTTTCCGATAACAAAAGCTAAATTTCTAGAACCTATACTTTTCAGAAGATCTTTCTCGATTTTATTCATTGGGATTGTTTAAGTTCACAGCCAACGTTTCGCGATTCAGGAGACAGTTGCCAAGGTTTTGGAGCCGATTACTCTCCGCTACCACCAAATGTAATTAGAAAACCTGATTTTTAATAAACTCTAAACTTGGCAATTACGCCTAGCCGCTGTTATGGGATTTTAATCACTGATTTTTTTTACCTCATAAACATTCACTTTTCTAACTTCTCCTTTTTCATCGGTAATCTCAAAGGTCAACGGCATGTTGGGATAATTACCCGCTAAAATTACGTTTGTAATTTTTCCTCTAATCATTTCTTGAACATTGTCGTCGGCAATATCGATATTACCTAAATGAAAAACTAATTCCTTGTCAATAATCTCATTTACGCTTTGAGAATCGTAATCTTTTAATTTTTTATACATAGTTTGGTTAAATATTATAGTAAGGCCATTCGTGCATGCTCGCGAATCTTCCGCTAATGTAACAACAATGAGGCCCACCACACGTCACTCCTAAAGGCGCTTCCTCTTTTGTGGCTCGGCTGTTCGCTAGTTCCTTAAAACGGTTGTTTATTTCGATGGCAATTTGAACATCTCGTCTACCAAGACTATCGGATAACTTTAATTTACATTTATCTCCGGTTACTAAATTTATACACATAATTTCAAGGTTGGTCATTTTTAATTTCGTATAACTAATTCATAGACTCAACAAACCTTCCATACCTCCTCCATCATCCGCATAAGCGAAGTTTGTGTCATCGCACTGGTCTCAAACGGACAAAGAGCTCCAAATACGCAGCTGGCCGCCGTTTAGTCTCTCGTATGTAACGTCCGGTTTATAACTAACCCCCTGCAACCCTACGAAAGTACAAATTTATTCCAAAACACACCTTACTCCCCGCGGTTTGTTCCTATTGAGGAATGTAATCCCTTCCCCATGCTGTAAGAGGGTACCGGGCGGCTATTATGACATTACACAACTATCCAAAAGCGCCCTACCACCTCCACCCCACCCTTTCTTCCTGCCCGCAAGGCATCGAAGCGGCCACTAGGGCCTTTCGGCAAAAAAATACAGCGTAGTGGCGGCCACCATGCCTTCCCGGCACGCCGAAACGGTTTGGTGGGAACCACGAGGGCATCCCGGCGCGCCGAAACCGTCAGGTGGTAACCACTAGGGCCTTTCGGCAAAAGAAGAGGGCATGGTGGTGGAAAATAAGGGGATTGTGCAAAATGAGGAACTGAGGAAGTGAGGAACTGAGGAACTGAGGAACTGAGGAACTGAGGAACTGAGGAACTGAGTGACTGAGAAACTGAGGAACTGAGTAACTGAGTAACTGAGAAACTGAGGAACTGAGCAACTGAGCAACTGAGCAACTGAGTGACTGAGGAACTGAGGAACTGAGGAACTGAGGAACTGAGGAACTGGGGAACTGAGGAACTGAGCAACTGAGGAACTGAGTGACTGAGGAACTGAGGAACTGAGGAATTGAGGAACTGAGTAACTGAGGAACTGAGGAACTGAGAAACTGAGAAACTGAGGAACTGAGTGACTGAGTAACTGAGCAACTGAGGAACTGGGTAACTGAGGAACTGAGGAATTGGGTAACTGAGGAACTGAATAGTTGAGTAGCTGAGTACTGCCAACTGCGACCGCTACTATCAACTATGAACCATGAACCATGAACTAAGAACCATCAACTCCCAACTCCTAACCCCTAACTCCTCCCTAATACCCCATCAAACTACCAATTCCCGTTAACGGAATCACTGCCCAGCGTGGTCTTGAGTTGAGTTCGTACCCGAGTTCATACACCGCTTTTTCAAGCAGGCAGTATTTCAGGAGGAAGTCGATCTCTTTCTTGTAGCCGATATTGAGGTTACCGCCCTGGGCCGTTTCGGTATACGTCTGCAAAAAGACGCCTACGAAATAGTGAAACAGCAGCTCGCCCGCCCGGAAGAGGTCTTCCTGTTCATACGGGTATTTGTCGCTGTTGTTGAAAATCGTGGCATAGATTGCGTAGTGGAACGACCGGAACATACCCGCCACGTCTTTCAGCGGCGGTTGTTTCACCTTGCGGTCACGGATGGTGCTTTCGGGTTCGCCTTCGAAGTCGAGTAAGTAGAAATCATCGCCGTTCACCAACACTTGGCCGAGGTGGTAGTCGCCGTGGATGCGGATGCGTTCCGACTTCATCTTCGTCCAGTCGAAATCGAGGAATTCCTTCCGGATTTCCTTTTTATGGTCGAGGAAGCGGTTGGCGAGTTCGAGTGCGAGTCCGTCGAGTTTGTGCAGGTTGTTTTCCAGGATGTTCAACCGGTTCTGGAACTGGTACGTCAGGCGGTTTTTCAGCCATACGGTATAATCGCCGTTATAGGTCGTCGGCGTGAAAGCCGTGTCGTGGATGTCGCTGCCGAGGGCGATATGCATCTCCGCCGTGCGCGTCGCCAGTGTGCGAATGCGCTGGAAGATACTGAGTCCGGCCCAATCGATGATTTCGTGCGGCACTTCGTTCAGTTTCAACCGCGTGAACAGCGGCACATCGGGCAGGTCCTTGATCTTTATCTTCTTGTTTTTGAGGTTGTCGAAGATGCGGTCGGTTTCTTCCAGCATAAACCTCCACGCATCGCCCTGGTTGGGCACGAGGTCCTGCATTAGGCCCAGCGTGATGTCGCCTTCCGACAGCGTGACGTTGATCGACCCCAGGTAGGCCGGCGACGATTTGAAGTCCATGCGCTCGGTCAGGAACCGGCTGATTTCATAATCAGGGTTCGTACTGATATAAATACGACGGAAGATCTTCAACACGAACGCATCGTTGTAAATGATCGAGGTGTTGCTTTGCTCGACGCCCATGAACCGCGACGAACGGTATTCGCGGTCTTTGAGTTTCTTCCCGCGGTGGAAGCGCACTTTGTCTTCCTTATCGGACCCGGCAATCTTGTCGAAAAGCAACTTCCGGAAATCTTCCTGGTGGAGCGCGTCGATCAGGAACCCATCCTGTTTGCCCATTTTGACGGGCGCGATGATGGTGTTCGTATCCAACTCCTCCTCTGCCATGAACGCTACCGGCATGAAGTAGTGCTGGTAGAAGGCTTCCTTAAAGTTGACCTCGAGCAACACCCCGTAATAGGTATTCTTTTCCGACTTGATCCGGAACCAATCGATGACTTCTATGTACTTCAGCGTGGACGCTTTCCCTCCGTACCACCGTTTGTTGAGGATGTATTCTTCCAGGATATCCGAACAGAACACCTTGCGGAATTCGTCATCGGCGAAAGCGGTTTGCCAGTCGGTCTTGAAGACAAACGGGTTGACGAACGCATCTTCATTTATTTTGGCCTCTTTCATGTCCTTTCAATTTTGAAGAGGTGGAACGGCAGTGACGGGTGCAATTCCACATAATTCCATTCTTTGTCCCAATAATAGCTGTAGCCCGAAACCAGGTCGGTCACGTGCACCGGACGGTTTCCGATTTCCGCAATCGGCAGGCGCACCATGCCGGCACGTGGGTGGTCTTTGTCGAGACTGGCCACCATGAGCGTTTCATCCGAGCGGGCATCGTCCCATTTGTAATAGGCCATCAGTTGGTCGTCAGACGTATCGCAGAACACGATGTTGTTGGTTTGCTGCAACGACGGGCGTTCGTGGCGGATGCGGTTGATTTTTGAAATGAGCATGGTGAGCTTGTTCTGGTGCTCCCAGTTCCAGTGATAGACCTCGTATTTTTCCGAGTTCAGGTATTCTTCTTTTCCTTCCGCCATCGGTTCGGAGACCATGAATTCGAAAACCGGACCGTAGATGCCCAGGGAGGAACTCAAGGTGGCGGCAAGGAAGTATTTCTGAAGGTGGATCGCCTCATTGCCGCGCTGGAGGGCAAACGGATTGATATCCGGCGTATTGGGCCAGAAATTCGGGCGGTAGAACTCTTTCTGTTCGGTTTGGGTGAGTTCGGTAACGTAGTCCTGGAGTTCTTTCCGGGTGTTCCGCCACGTGAAATAGGTGTACGACTGCGTAAAGCCCTGTTTGGCCAGTTCGTTCATGATTTTCGGACGGGTGAAGGCTTCTGAGAGGAACAACACATCCGGATGTTTGCGTTTGACCTGGTCGATGATCCAGCCCCAGAAGAAGAACGGCTTGGTGTGCGGGTTGTCGACGCGGAAGACGCGGATGCCGCATTCTTCAATCCAGAAGAGGAGTACATCGCGGAATTCATTCCACATATTCTGCCAGTCGGTGGTTTCGAACCAGATCGGCTGGATGTCCTGGTATTTTTTAGGTGGATTTTCGGCGTATTGTACGGATCCATCCGGACGCCATTTGAACCATTCCTTGTGTTCCTTCACCCACGGATGGTCGGGTGCGGCCTGCAGGGCGTAATCCATCGCAATTTCGATACCTACGGCCTGTGCCTTTTTTACCAGCGACTTAAAGTCGTCGAGGGTGCCGAGATCGGGGTGGATGGATTTGTGTCCGCCGTATTGCGAACCAATACCCCAGGGCGAGCCGACATCGCCGGGTTGGGCGTTTGTGGCGTTGTTCTTGCCTTTGCGGTTCACCTCCCCGATGGGGTGCACGGGCGGGAAGTATAAGGTATCAAAGCCCATGGCGGCGACGCGAGGCAAAAGACGTTCACAGTCTTTGAACGTGCCGTGGGTATTGGGTTTGTCGGAGGCCGATCGGGGGAAGAATTCGTACCAGGTGCTGAAAAGTGCTTTTTTACGATCTACGTAGACACGGAGTTCGTCGGAAGCGTTTTCGATGTACCTAACGGGATACTTCAGGAAGATGTCGTGTAATTCCGGAGACAGCGCCAATTGGATGGCTTCGTCGTAGCGTTTTTCATCGGTAAAGGCAGCAGCGGCTTTTTTCAGGAACTCCTTCTCCTCTTTGGACGCGGCTTTCTGCACCGATTTGATATACTCCGCTCCTTCCAGCAATTCCGATTTCACGTATTGGTTGTCGTGGATTTTGCGTTCGGTGCCGCGTTGCCAGTTGAGGGGATAATCGACCCATCCTTCTACTAAATAGGAATAGAAACCTTGCTTTTCTACGGTGAATTCGGCGGTCCATTCGTCATTGCCGAGTGGTTGCATCCGGACTTCCGACCATTTCTTCTCCGATTCGTGGCGGTATTTTACACAGCATTCCATGACATCGTGCCCATCGGCAAACACGTCGGCCGTTACGACCACTTTCTGGCCGACCACACGCTTTATAAAATGAGCGCCGCCGTCGAGTTGCGGTTGTACGTTCTCGATGACGACGCGGGTCTGTTTTTGCATTTTGTGTTATTTTTATGATTCCTAATTTAGGAAAAAACACACTATTTGGTACCTTTCCCAAAGATTTATGGAAACATCAACGAAACCGGCTAAAGTCCCAAAATCCTTGCAGATTCCTTGGCCAATCCGCGCAACGGTAAAATTTTTGGCATCGGTTTCTACTCCCCTCGCCACTTCCTTTTGTGCCCGGCTTTTCACCACGCCGCTGAAACACCGTCCGCCGAAACGCGAACTCGGAATGGAAGCGGAAAGCGTGAAAGAGCGGATACACGTGCCAGCCATCGGAAAAGACATCGTGCTGTATCGCTATGGCGAAGGCACACGCCGCGTATTATTGGTGCACGGCTGGTCAGGACGGGGTACCCAATTGGTGAAAATTGCTGATGCCTTCCGCAAAAACGGATTTGCCGTGGTGAGTTTCGATGCCCCTGCACACGGGCGTTCACCGGGCCATACGACGCTGATGCCTGAGTTCATCGCCTCGATCTTTGAAGCGGAAAAGCAGGCCGGACCGTTTGACGTGGTCGTCGGCCACTCGCTGGGCGGCATGTCGGTGCTGAACGCATTAAAAGACGGACTTCGCGTGCAAAAAGCCGCAATCGTAGGCAGTGGTGACGTGATCGGCGATATTTTTGATGGTTTCATTAAACGGATGGAACTTGACCCGAAGATCAGCGTGGAGATGAAGCGGTATTTCGAACGGCGGTATCCGGGTAAAACCATGGAGGACTATTCCTCGTATCTCTCGGCAAAGGAAATAAAGGTGCCCGTGCTGGTGGTGCACGACCAGGACGACCACGAAGTGCCGGTGGGCTGTGCGTATCATATCGCCGACCATCTGCCAAACGGAAAACTCATGATTACAGAGGGGCTTGGTCACCGAAAAATACTCGGCGACGCTACCGTAATCGAATCGATACTTAATCACACGCTATGAAACAGATTTTAATTTTGTTGGCCTTTATGGCCGTGAGTTGCCAAGGGCAGTCGCAGTCGCAGTCTCAGGCGCCGTCGACGGCCGTTGGAAAAGACGGGAAAGTGGTCAAGACCGACGCCCAATGGAAGGCCGAACTCACGCCGGAGCAATACGATGTGTTGCGCCTGAAGGGTACGGAACGTCCGTTTACGGGGGAATACAATGAGCATTTTGAGAAGGGTACGTACGTGTGTGCTGCCTGCGGGAATCCGTTGTTTGTCTCCGATTCGAAATTCAAGTCGGAATGCGGATGGCCATCGTTTGACAAAGCGATCAAAGGCTCGGTGGTTTTCCTGGAAGACAACTCGTTTGGTATGAAACGTACGGAAGTGGAATGTGCGCGTTGCGGCGGCCACCTCGGTCACGTGTTCGACGACGGCCCGACGGCTACGGGGGATCGGTATTGCACGAATTCGGTGTCGATAAAGTTTGTGGCTGGGAAGAAGTAGGTGAGGGTTGAGGGTTGAGGGTTCATAGTTCATAGTTCATAGTTCAGGGTTCAGGGTTCAGGGTTCAGGGTTCAGGGTTTAGGGTTGGGGCCGCGGTCGGCAGATTGAAAGTTCCTAAAGTACTTGATGAAACCGCTTAGTAATCTTTTTATGAGCAATATCTGCGCTCTGGCCGAATTGAATCCCTCGTTTCCCATAAAGCCAAGATCAAGAGCTACGAAACACTGTGCTTCCAATTCGTACAGAGAACCCCGTGCCATATGGAGAAAATGGAGTGTGTCTTTATTGGTTCTTCTGCCACACCCTTCCGCTATGTTAGAAAGGATTGAAATCGTGGATCTGCGCATTTGTGAGACCAATCCGAATCGTTCTTCACTGGGAAAAACAGTAGTTAGCCTATAAATAACGGTTGTGAGTTTCCGTGCTTCGGTCCATACTTCGAGTTCGGTGTAATTCATTGTTAAGGCCATTTTTTGACTTGTCCAAACATCCAAAAAACAGGCCATATGGTTTTACGGTAAATCCGTACTTTTTCCTAAAATTGCGTATCTTCTACACCACCCAGAACCATCAACCATCAACCATCAACCATCAACCATCAACCATCAACCATCAACCATCAACTATCAACCATGAACTCCTCCTACAAAATCCAAAAAACCGAAGCCGAATGGCTGGAGCAACTCGGCCCCGAACGCTATAAAATCCTAAGGCAAAAGGGAACCGAGTTTCCGCATACCGGAAAATACAACCTTCATTTCGAGCAGGGCACGTATGCCTGTGGCGCATGTGGGGAACCGCTTTTCGCGAGTGACTCTAAGTTCAATTCCCATTGTGGTTGGCCGTCGTTTGACGAGGCGCTTCCGGGTAAAATCGAGTATGTGCAAGACCGAACGCATGGGATGATCCGCACGGAAATCCTGTGTGCGACCTGTGGCAGCCACCTGGGACACGTTTTTGATGATGGCCCGACGGAAACCGGACAACGGTATTGCGTGAATTCGGCGTCGGTGGATTTTAGAAATGAGTGAAGGATTTAGAACTGAGCAACTGAGGAACTGAGTAACTGAGTAACTGAGGAATGAGGAACTGAGCAACTGAGGAACTGAGGAACTGAGGAATTGAGTAACTGAGGAACTGAGGAACTGAGGAATGGAGGAATGGAGGAATGGAGGAATGGAGGAACTGGGGAATTGGCGAACGGAGGAACTGAGGAATTGAGGAATTGAGGAACTGAGTAACTGAGGAGTTGAGGAACTGGCGAACAGAGGAACTAAGGAACTACGGGCATTCGGCCATCCGGTAATTGTGGCCCCATGGACTTACGGACTCAGGAACTAAGGGACTCAGGGACTTAGGGACTTAGGGACTAAGGGACTTAAGGACTAAGGGACTTAGGGACTCACGAACCCCCAACAAAAAAGGGACGATCTCTATTGGAGACCGTCCCTTTTCTATTGGAGCGTTCAAGACGTAAAGCAACGGAAGCCTGCGCTGTAACCCTCGCCTTTTACGGTATTCTTACATTTCCTCGCTTCCGCCCTTTTCTACGCTATCGAAGTTTCATAATTGCTGAGTTCCCACCTGCCTTACGTCATCTTAGAGTGCCGCCCTTCTACGCCAGATGCGCTTCTCAGTTCCTCAGTTCCTCAGTTCCTCAGTTACTCAATTCCTCAATTCCTCAGTTCCTCAGTTACTCAGTTACTTCTTCTACTTCAAAATAAAACTCACGCTTACCACAGCACTGATCTCAATCTCTCCGGCTGCCAGCGTGTCATTGCCGCCCATTGCATCTTTAGCCATGGCCATAGCGCGCATTTCATACATCGGACGCGGGTAGTCGACAGGAGAATTGTCGGTGACGGTAAAGGCCGAACCCAATTGCTGTCCGAGGGCTGATGTAAAGTCGAGGGCTTTCTTCCGGGCGTCTTCAATGGCTTTTTTGCGGGCTTCCGACTTGAGGGTTTCCGCTTTTGAAGAGGCGAATTCGATGCCGTAAATGTTGTTGACGCCCTGGTCGACAAGGCCTTCCATCAATCCGTCGTATTTCGTCAAATCACGGATCAGGATGCGGATGGTTTGTGTGGCAACGTAGTTGTGCTTTTTCTTTTCGTAATCGTACTCGTCGTTGAGCGTCACGCGTTGGGTGCGGAAGTCGGCGTCGGCTATGCCTGCCTTGCGGATGTATTTCACGACCGCATCGGTGCGGCTGTCATTTTCCTTCTTCACATCGGCGGCCTTCGAGCCCTTGGTTTCGATCGATACGTTGATGCTTACCTGGTCGGGTGCCACTTTAACTTTGCCCTCGCCATTCACCGTGATCAACGCGGGTTGCTGGGGTACGGGTGGCGGAAGTTGTGCCCAGGCAGAGGCGCCAGCCAACAGAACGGTCATTAAAAAAATCTTTTTCATAGTCAATATGTATTAAAGGTTTGTAAACAGGTTCAAAGCTTTCCCGACTTGGCCAAAATAAAAAGTACCACGATGGGAACCGCGAGGAGCACGACGATTGGTAGATGGCGTGAGACCAGATCCGGTTGGTGTGCCAAGGTCAGGAGATAGCCGCCTACCGCGCCGCCGAAGTGGGCGGTGTGGCCGATGTTGTCGGTTCGGGTGCGCATGCCATAAATCGAATAGAACAGGTAGAGTATGCCGAATATATAGGCTGGAATATCAATGGGAATGAACATGATGTTGATGTCCCCGTTTGGATTGAACAGTATGGCCGAGTATAGAACGCCGGTAACGGCACCCGAAGCCCCTATTGCCCGGTAACTGTATTCATCTTTGTGGAAATAGAGGGTGAACAGACTTCCAAAAGCGAGGCTGCCAAAATAGACCACCAGAAACCAGAACGAACCCATTTCCAAAATCACCGTGGGCGCAAAAAAATACAACGTCAACATGTTAAATCCGAAGTGCATGATGTCGGCATGCAGAAAGCCGGATGTCAGCATCCGATAGTGTTGTCCGGCCCGGATGCTCCCGATGTGGAACTCATATTTGCGAAAAAACGAAAGGTCGTCGAAGCCCTTGAAACTGACGAAAGCCGTCACGGCGATGATGACAAGTAAGGCGGGTTGTAGGAGTTCATTCATACCGGGCGAAGGTATTACATAAGATGTTAAGTACATCGGAATTTAAGAAATTCACAAGAAATCGACCTATATTTGCCCCAAATTATGATTGCATGCAATTACTCGCCTTTTGGTTGCTGTATCCGCTGCTTTGGTGCATTTCCGTCCTTCCGTTTCCTTTGCTCTACGCGCTCTCTGACCTGACGTACTTCTTCGTCTATCGTGTGTTCGGATACCGGAAGAAAGCCGTCCGTAAAAACCTCGACATCGCCCTTCCCCATCTTTCGGTGGCGGAACGTCGCGTGGTGGAACGGAAGTTTTATGCCCATATGTGCGACATGTTCCTCGAAATGATCAAAACGCTGACCATTTCTACCAAAGAGATGAACCGGCGTTTTCGCTACACCAATATCGAATTACTCCATGAGTATGAGAAAACCGGCCGGAGTCTCATCCTTATGTGCGCGCATTACGCCAGTTGGGAATGGCTGATCGTGATGGCCGAGCATATCCATGTGTATCGTACGGTAGCGGTCTATAAACGTATCGCAAACCAACGTTTTGACAAATTGGTACGCGACATCCGTGCGCGCCTCAATACCGAACTCATTGAGGCCCAAAAAGCCATCGAAGTGTTACACCAACAGAAAGAAGAAGGTATTCTGGCCGTTTACGGTTTTCTCGGCGACCAATCGCCCCAACTTACGAAGGCGCGTCACTGGGACACGTTTATGGGGCAGGAAGTTCCGATCCACACCGGTGGGGAGATGTTGGCGAAGAAACTCAACCTCAACATCGCCTATTGCCGCGTTACAAAGAAGAAGCGGGGCTATTATGAAGCGACGATTATCCCGTTGGCGGAAAATCCGAGGGAGTACCGCGATTACGAGATTACTACCAAATACTTAAAGGAAGTAGAGAAACAGATACTGGAAGCGCCGGAATTCTACTTCTGGACGCACAAGCGCTGGAAGCACACCGGTAAAAAGAAAAAGCCGGTTATGCAGGAAACCACCGCGTAACCAAATCCCGTTCAAACGACCCGGCCTGGTGGTGGCGGAACTCGTTCGACTTCCGGTCGTAATGATAGTCACCCGCCCATTCTTCATGGTGCGCTGCCAATTGCCGAATCGCCTCACACACATAGCGGATTTCGTCGTTGGTGGTGGTAGGATGGATTGACATCCGCACCCATCCCGGTTTTTCATGAAGGTCACCTGAATCGATCATGCACGTAAGGCTGTGCGACGTTTCCTGGTCGACGTTCAGCAGGTAGTGGCCATAAGTGCCGGCACAACTGCAACCGCCCCTGGCCTGTATACCGAAACGGTCGTTCAGCAACTTCACGGCAAGGTTGAAGTGGAGCCCGTTGATGTAAAAACTAAAAATGCCCAGTCGGTCTTTTTGTTTGCCGGCCAATAGGTTTAGGTTCGGAATCGTCTCCAACTCGTTGAATACGTAGGAAATCAGCTTTTCTTCCCGTTCGTGTATCTTGTCGACACCCATTTCTTCTTTCAGCCGGATGGCAAGGGCGGCCCGGATGACCTGCAGGAAACCGGGGGTTCCGCCGTCTTCACGGACTTCAATATCGCTGATATATTTGTGTTCACCCCAGGGGTTCGTCCAACTGACAGTGCCACCACCCGGATTATCTGGTACGAGGTTGTGGTAGAGTTTGCGATTGAAGACGAGGATACCCGTGCTTCCGGGTCCACCGAGGAACTTATGTGGCGAGAAGAAAATGGCATCCAACGAACACTCCGGATCGGAAGGGTGCATATCAATCGTATCGTACGGCCCTGAACAGGCGAAATCGACGAAACAGAGTCCACCATGCCGGTGCATCACTTTCGCCACTTCGTGATACGGTGTCCGGATACCCGTAACATTCGAACAGGCGGTAATCGATGCGATCTTCAGCGAGCGGTCTTCGTATTTGCGTACTTCGTTTTCGAAGGTTTCGAGGCAAAGGAGTCCTTCCGGACACGATGGGACCACCACTACATCGGCCGTTGTCTCCAGCCAGGAGGTTTGATTCGAATGGTGCTCCATGTGGGAAATGAACACCACCGGCCGTTCGGTCGGCGGCACGGTCGCTTTCAGGTGTTCGGGTAAGCGCAGGCCCAGAATCCGTTGGAACTTATTGACGACTCCCGTCATGCCGGTTCCATAGGTGATCAGGACGTCATCGGATCCGGCGTTGACGTGGCGTTTGATGATGTCGCGCGCTTCATGATAGGCCAGGGTCATGGCGGTTCCGGATACGGTCGTCTCGGTGTGGGTATTGGCTACGAAGGGGCCGAATTCATTCAGTATTTTCTCTTCGATCGGACGATACAGGCGTCCGGAGGCGGTCCAGTCGGTATAAATGATGCGACGCGTTCCGAAAGGGGAGTCAAATTCCTGCCCGATGCCCACAATGTGTTGGCGAAATCGATTGAAATAGGCTTCGAGTTCAACGGAAAGTGCAGTATCGGCAATCATACCCGGATTTTTTTGAGAATGTCCAAAAGTACGGATTTATTTTCTTAGCCCGAATAGCATTCAAAAGGTTGCATCTCGGGATTAACGAACCTGCAAATTCTAATTTTAATTGCATTTTTATTAAAAACACATGCTGTATGAACGTTAGTAATATGAAAAAAGTAGATTATCTCCGTTTTTTGAATAAAAACATGAAAAGTAAATCAAATAATGTAAGAAGTTCAATAATTATATAGTTTTGCCTCCGATAACTAAAACAAATCAAACTCATGAAAAAAATTCTTTATCTCTTTGTAGCTATCGCTGCTATGACAACCGTTTCTTCCTGCAGCAGTGATGATGATGGCGGAGGAAGTGGATCACTAAAAATTGGAAGCAGTACGTTCACGCCGTCTACTAACACAGATGTTCTACTTTACAATACAACGGATGTTGAAGCCGGCACAGATGTTTCTGTCCGCTATTTCAGTCTCATACTGGGTAGTATGACTTCTCCTTCTTATCTGGAGCTAGAGGTAAGTTACAATACCGCGACAGGTATAGACGGAACGTACGCAATTAGCAATACTATTATGGCCGGTAAAGCAACGGTTAGTTTTGAAACACCTGAATTGGCCTATGATTCGACTCCGGCACAGGGCACATTGAAAGTAAAAGATTTAGGTAACAATCAATTCCGACTCGAATTTAACTCGGTTTCATTGGCTGACATTGACAACATAAGTCCGACCATTGTTGCAAAGGGTACGATAAGTCCTTTCTTCAGTCCTTTCTAATCAAGAGTTCTTGAATGACGAGTAAAAGAAAAGCGACCAATAAGGTCGCTTTTAATTTATATCCCCGCGATGTCCGCGATTTCCTTCAACACCTTCTCCGCCAGTGCATCGGCCGCCGCCTGTGTTCCGGCTTCGGTATAGATCCGGATGATAGGCTCGGTGTTGGATTTCCGCAGGTGTACCCACGAATCCGCAAAGTCGATCTTTACCCCGTCAATGGTTGAAAACGTCTCGTGGGAGTACTTACGAAGCATCTCCTCAAGGATGGCATCAACGTCCAATTCCGGTGTCAGCTCGATTTTGTTTTTACTCATAAAATACTGCGGATACGATGCCCGAAGTTCTGACACCTTCATTTTGTTATTCGCCAGGTGTGTGAGGAATAAGGCCACGCCCACGAGGCTGTCACGTCCGTAATGAAGTTCCGGATAGATGATGCCCCCATTACCTTCTCCCCCAATCACGGCGTTGTTTTTCTTCATCAGTTCGACTACATTGACTTCGCCAACGGCACTTGCCTCATATGAGCCACCGTGTTTCAGGGTGATATCGCGAAGCGCCCGGGAAGACGACATATTCGAGACGGTATTGCCAGGCGTTTTAGACAACACATAATCCGCCACGGCCACCAGCGTATATTCTTCCCCAAACATTTCGCCGTCTTCGCTGATAAACGCGAGTCGGTCGACATCCGGATCGACCACAATACCAAAATCGGCTTTTTCCTCCACTACCAACCGGAAGATGTCGCCCAGGTGTTCTTTCAGTGGTTCTGGATTGTGGGGGAAGTGACCGTCGGGCGTACAATACAATTTGACACATTCAACGCCCATCTGTTCGAGTAATTTCGGGATGATAATACCCCCTGATGAGTTGACGCCATCGACCACCACCTTGAAATTAGCCGCCTTCACTGCTTCGGCATCGACCAAGGGCAGGTTGAGGACTTCGTCAATGTGGATGTCCATATACGCGTCATTTTCGGTGATTGTGCCGAGATCGTCTACGGATGCGAATGCGAACGCATCGTTCTCGGCAATCTCCAATATCTTCGCTCCGTCGGCACCTGACAGGAATTCGCCTTTGGCGTTCAGAAGCTTTAAGGCATTCCATTGTTTCGGGTTATGGGAAGCGGTAAGGATGATACCACCGTCGGCCTTCTCAAGCGGCACGGCTACCTCAACGGTAGGCGTGGTTGACAGTCCCAGATCAATTACGTCGATCCCGAGTCCGATCAGCGTATTCGCCACCAGTTGATGGATCATCGGTCCGGAGATACGGGCATCGCGGCCGATCACCACGGTCAGCTTTTCTTTTTGGACGTGTTGTTTCAGGAAGGTCCCATAGGCGGATGCGAATTTCACCGCATCCACGGGTGTGAGGTTATCGCCCGGTGCGCCGCCAATGGTGCCACGAATGCCGGAAATGGATTTGATCAGGGTCATATGCTGGTGTTTTCGGCAAAGATACAGGAAAGCCCTAATTTCCGCCGACACATAGCCGATGAACGTAACCATTTCGTAACTTAGTCGAAAATTCGTCTGTATGAGACACTTCTACCTCCTTGCCTTTTTAGTGTCCGCTACCCTCAGCGTGGCACAGCAACAAGTCTTAGTAGGAACGCAATGGCAATTGACCACTCTTACGATAGGAGGTATCTCGTATGGGGTGCCTGACAATGACGAAGCTAATCCCGCCGCTTTTTGGTTTATGGAAACAGAGGGGAATTATATGATGGAAACGGATCTCTGCAATCTGCTATTCGGAAACTGTGCCTCGGTCGACGACAGCTCGTTTACGCTCGTGCAGCCGATTTACACCACGCTGAGTCTCTGCAATTATGGGGAGAACATGTTTTTTGAAGGCCTGTACTTTTCGTTTTTCATGCAGGCAGGCGAAACGCCCACAGCCTACACCTACTCTATCGTCTACCTGGGCGATTACCCCACCCTTTTGGTAACGGCGCCCAATGGCGACCAGGCGCAATATGGCGCTTATTTTGCGGGTACCGATTCGTCTGTGCGCCAAGGCCTTGCCGTAACGCCAAATCCGGCAACTTCCTATGTGGATGTTACGTTATCGGGCGGTCAAAGCGGGGCGTTAGCTGTCTATGACCTAACCGGAAGAAAGTGCCAGTCGCAACACGTTTCCGCCGCCGAACGGGTCGATGTCAGCCGTCTGTCTGGGGGATGTTACCTGTTTTCGGTGACGACGCCTTCCGGAACCGCGACGCAAAAAGTGCTGATCCGCTAAAACGGATTAAGTACCCAAGGCAATCGAACTACAGCCATCCGGTAACAACGTCGCTGAGTTAGAAAAAAATGTACTTTAGTCGTAAACACAGTGGGCATGAAAAAACACTTCTCCATCGCTCTTTTGGCTGCATTCGTTATTTGCAAGGCGCAGAATGTGACGCTATTCGCAAATGAATGGTATTTGGATCATATGCAAATCGAAGGAATCGACTATCCGGCGCCGACGTCCGGACCCCTGGCGGACATCCAATTCAGCGTTCAATCGGGGGATGGCCCCTCTTTTTATGCCTGGACCGTGGCGTGTAAGCAGCGGACGGGATATGTCTCTTTTCCGTCAGATAACCAGCTGACGTTTTCATCCAGTTGGGGCTGGTATGGAATGGGCTGTAACTCGCCCGAGGATGCCGCGTTTGAAACGAGCTATACCTCTTTCTTTACGGTTCCGTCTACTACATTTGACTATGAAATCGTATCAGACGGACCTGAAAACTGGATGTTAGTCATGATAAATCCCGCAGGAAATAAGCTGTATTTTAAGTCCACAGCATTGCCGCCGGATATCTACATCCTGCTTTCCAGCGACTGGAAACTTCATCACATCAACGCCAATGGGTCAGATGTATATCCAACACCCACTTTTCAAACGTATGGCGTTCATCTAGATTTTACGCAACGTCCCAGCGGTATGGAATTGGCCACCGGCGCATGCCAGCCTGGTATTGGCCAGTTGACATTCAATAATGACGCGTCGTTTCTCCTTGGTCCGGTTGCCTGGTTGCAGCCCGGCTGCATGAACCCCACTGACAACGCATTCAACAACTTGTATGAATCGACCTATTATCCAATAGGACAATATTATTATACGCTCACGGATATTTCTCCTTTGTGTGGCTGCCCACAGGCGGTTTACGAATTGGCCGTTACTTCACCTACTGGGAATGTGGCCTACTACAACTCTCAATCACTGTCGACAATTGATTTCGTAAAACCGATTGTATCGATCTCCCCAAACCCTGCCACTGACTTTGTCGATCTTAACGTTCGCAACGCAACGAAGGCCTCCCTCTCGATCTGCGACCTGACGGGCCGCGTGATCCGTTCACAATCGGTTGAGGAAACCGAACACCTTGACGTCTCTGGCCTTTCCACCGGTGTTTACCTTTTCAACGTAACGACGCCTTCTGGAACTACCACGCAAAAAGTAGTGATCCGCTGAAACCGATTGCCGGATTGAAAGCGGCTTCGTATCTTTGAGGAAACCGCCTCCATGAATTTCCTCGCCCATATCTATCTTTCCGGCGATAATGAGTTGGTGCAGATCGGCAACCTGATGGCCGACGGCATCCGCGGGAAGCGGTACGACGAGTTCCCTCCCGACGTTCGGACAGGCATCCTGTTGCATCGTGAAATCGACACCTTCACCGACGCACATCCCATTTTCCGCGAAAGCACCAAACGCCTCCACAGCCAGTACCACCATTATGCCGGTGTGATCGTCGATGTGTTTTACGATCATTTCCTCGCACACAACTGGGCGTTGTATTCCACCCAACCGCTGGAGGATTTTGTGGCCCGATTCTATGATAACCTTGAGCGGCATTACGACCTGCTGACCGACCGCACCCGCGATATGATGCCGCCCATGATCCGGCACAATTGGCTGCTGTCGTACCGCGATGTCGACGGGATCGCCCGCATCATGACACAAATGGACCATCGAACCGGAAACGTATCGGGCATGCGGGACTGCGTGGGGGAATTGCTGGAATATTACGAGGAATTTGGCGCGGAATTCCGGGTTTTCTTCGAAGAACTCCGTACCTTCTGTCGCCAAAAATTACCCCTGTTATGAGGCGTGTCGTTGTCGCTCTTTTACTGACCACACTGTCTGTCTACGGTCAAACCGGACTCGTGAAACCACATGCCATGGTCGTGTCGGCCCGCAAAGAAGCCTCGGAAATCGGCGCAGCCGTCATGCGAAAGGGGGGCAATGCCTTCGATGCCATGGTCGCAACCGAACTGGCCCTGGCCGTGGCGTATCCGTATGCCGGCAACCTGGGCGGCGGTGGATTCCTGGTCTTCCGAAAAGCGAATGGCGAGACAGGTGCCCTTGACTACCGCGAGAAAGCCCCGATGGCCGCCCAACGGGATATGTACCTCGACGCCAGTGGCAACGTTATTCCGGGCAAGAGCACGGAAGGCGCGTTGGCGGTAGGCGTTCCGGGTACGATCGCCGGTATTTTCGCCGTACACGAGCGGTTCGGGAAGTTGCCCCTGCGCGACCTTTTCGAACCCGTTATCGCGTTGGCGGAAAAAGGCGTAATCATTACTGAAAACCAGGAAAAACAACTTGTCACCCACCAGAACGCCATCGTACGCGCGAGCGGACCGGATTGTTATATGGCACAGAATTACATCGCCGGGGATACGTTGAAATATCCGGCGTTGGCAGCTACGCTGAGACGCATCCTCCAAAACGGCCGTGACGAATTCTATAAAAAGGAAACGGCACAGAAAATGGTGGCGTTCCTCCAGTCAAAGGGCGGTATTGTCACATTGGAAGACCTGGCCGCGTATGAGGCAAAATGGCGGACGCCGGTGGTGTTCACCTATAAGAATGTCAAAGTTATTTCGATGTCGCCGCCGTCAAGCGGAGGCATTACGCTGGCGCAGATACTGAAGATGCTGGAACCGTATCCGTTGGAAAAATACCTTCCGAACAGCCCGGAGGCCATGGCCCTAATCACGGAAGCCGAACGACGCGCCTATGCCGATCGCAACCACTTTCTGGGTGATCCTGATTTTGTCACGATTCCGCAGACCGAACTGCTCGATCCGAAATACCTGAAAAACCGTATGAAGTCGTTCGACCCGCAGCGCGCTACGCCTTCTGCTGAAGTGGCACACGGCGCAATCACGATTTCCGAAAGCAATGAAACTACCCATTACTCGATTGTCGACGCCGAAGGCAATGCCGTGGCGGTGACCACGACGCTCAACGGGGCGTTCGGCAGTAAACTGTACAGCGACGAACTCGGCTTTTTCTTAAACAATGAAATGGACGATTTCAGTTCAAAACCCGGTGTGCCGAATTCTTACGGATTGGTGGGCGCGGAAGCCAATGCCATTGCGCCGGGTAAGCGCATGCTGAGTTCGATGACTCCGACCATTGTGGAGCGAAAGGGCAAACTGCTGATGGTATTGGGAACGCCGGGCGGCTCTACCATTATCACCTCTGTGCTACAGGTACTGCTGGATGTGTGCGTCTGGGGGATGAACATGCAACAGGCCGTCAACCAGCCCCGCTTCCACCACCAATGGCTGCCGGATGAAATCATGGTCGAACCGGGTAAATTCCAACGTGAAACCCTTGACGCCCTGACAGCGAAAGGCTATAAAATCAATGAGAAGAGTGCGCCGGTTATCGGCAAGGTTGATGCCATTCTGGTGCAACCTGACGGACAACTGGAAGCCGGTGCCGATCGTAGGGGGGATGACGCGGCGGCGGGGTTTTGAAGGAGGGTTGGGAGTTCATGGTTCATAGTTGAGGGTTCTTGGTTCTTGGTTCTTGGTTCTTGGTTCTTGGTTCTTGGTTCTTGGCTCATCGTTCATTGTTCATTGTTCATCGTTCATTGTTAACTGTTAATTGAAAAAAATCTGTGTTACGAAAGTTGCTTCATCAATTTGAATTCTTCATCGTCTGGGCCAAATTAAGGTTCACGCCGAAGCAGTTCATTTTTCTGTCGAGCGTGTTGGTCGGTCTGTCGGCGGCACTGGCTGTGATGGTGCTGAAGACGTTTGCCCACGGGGTTTTTTCCTTTGCTACGTATATCAACGGCATCCTGAAGTTGAGTTTCATCAATAGTATCCTGCCTGTGGTGGGCATCCTGCTCACGGTTTGGGTGGTGCGTAAAGTGCTGAACGGTTCCATTGAAAAAGGTACGTCGCAGATCTTGTATGCCGTCGCCAAAAAAGCGGGAATCATCCCGAAGAAACAAATGTATGCGCAGATCGTGACCAGTTCCCTCACGGTGGGACTGGGTGGTTCGGCCGGACTTGAGAGCCCTATCGTGATTACCGGAGCGGCCTTCGGTTCGAACTATGCGCAGCAGTACAAACTCAACTACAAAGACCGCACGATCCTGATTGGTTGTGGCGTGGCGGCGGGAATTGCGGCGGCCTTCAACGCGCCGATCGCCGGGGTGTTGTTTGCAGTGGAAGTGCTGCTGGTCGATGTCAGTATCGCGGCCTTCACCCCTATCATGATTGCCGCTGCCACCGGTGCGCTGGTTTCGCAGTTGGTGCTGGACGAAACCATACTGTTGTCGTTTCGGCAACGGCAGGAATTTGATTACCACAACATTCCCTTTTATGTCGTGCTAGGCTTGCTAACCGGGTTCATTTCTGTGTATTACATGCGGAATTTCACCCGCGTCGAACACTTCTTCAGCAAGTTGAAAGGCAATCCGTATCGGAAGGCTTTATTGGGTTCGTCGTTGTTGGCCGCGATTATTTTCCTCTTTCCTACCCTGTTTGGGGAAGGCTATGAAAGCATCAAGGTGCTGTCGGATACCGACCCCGGACAATTGCTTGAGAACACGCTTTTCTCCGACTTCCGTGACAACCGGTGGGTGCTGTTGGTGTTTGTGGGGCTGACCGTATTAATGAAAGCCTTTGCCACGGGACTCACACTGGGCTCGGGCGGAAATGGTGGTAACTTTGCCCCTTCGCTTTTCCTGGGTTCGTATAGCGGTTTCTTTTTCGCGAGCCTGCTCAATATGACCGGATTGGTCAAGGTACCGGTCAGTAACTTTACGATGGTCGGTATGGCGGGCATTTTGTCGGGACTCTTCCATGCCCCGCTGACGGCCATCTTCCTTATTGCCGAAATCACGGGTGGCTATAGCCTGATGATTCCTCTGATGATTGTATCGTCAATCAGCCTGGCGGTTTCCAAACGCTTCGAACGGCATTCGATGGACATCAAGCATTTGGTCAAGAAAGGCCAGGCATTTACGAGCAATAAAGACCGTAATGTACTTACGACACTCGATGTGGCACAGATCGTACATACCGATTACCTGACGCTGTCGCCCGCCGACAATCTGGAAAAACTGGTCGACCTGATCTCGCATACCGACCAGGTCGTGTTTGCCGTCATAGATGGGGAACGAAATCTTCTCGGCATGATCTATTTCAACGACATCCGCGAGATTATCTTCAGTAATTTCAAGGTAAAGTATACCTCGATTGAGGAAGTGATGCGACCGTCTCCCGAGATCGTATCGCCTGATGACAGCATGGAAACGGTGATGAACCGGTTTGAAAGCGGAAAAATCGCCTACCTTCCCGTCGTCAGGGAGGGTAAATATGTGGGCATCATCGCCAAATACGAGGCGTTGGAGGCGTATCGGGCGAAATTGAAATCGATGACGATTGATTAACGGACGACGAGTTTTTTCGTAACCGTACCTCCGTCCGACGCGATGGTAGCCAGATAGATACCCGAAGGCAACGTCAAGGCTACCGGACGATCGCCCACAAACGTCGTCTCCATCACCTTTACGCCCGTCATCGAATACACCGCAACCGTACCGGATGCTACGCCAGAAATCGTGACGGATTCCCGGGCCGGGTTGGGACGTACGACAACACTAACTGTTTCGGTGTCGGGAAGTGCCAGGCTATTGTTCCATACCTGCCCGAAATTGCTGCCAAAGACATAACTCGCCAGTGCCGGCATATCCACAAAAGGATTCCGGTTGTTCTGCCAGGTATAGACCACATTGTTGTGGTGCATTTCGAAGTCGTCGGCGGGGTCGGATGTATTCCAGGCCAAAAGTGTCGCCAAATCACCAATGGATCCCACGGTGGAATCCGGTAAATTGCCATTCGAAAGGCTCAATGCGTTGTAACGGCAGGCCATGTAAAACAAGGCTCGGGCTACGTCTCCGTGCCAGCTTCCCAGTGTTCCGGTCGGGCCGTTGTAATCGTTAAGTCCATAATCGCGGTTGTTACGCGAACTGTTTTCCGGACCGTCTTCTGCCCGGATGTGATGCGCGTCGCCATGGCCGGCATCGATATCATCGGCATTGGTGGTCGCCCAGTTGTCGATGCCATCCGCCACTGAATTCGTGCCATCGCTGAAGCCGCCACGCGACTGAGGGAAGATGTGTTCGCGGTTCCAGGAGCCGGTATTGCTGGCCGTACTCTGGAATTTGTATTTGGCGCGTGGTTGTTCAACATACATCAGCCACACCTGGTTGCTGTTCAGCGGGTTCTGGTCGGCTTCCTTCAGGATGTCGGTCACATCGCCATAATTCTGCGCATGCACCGTGGCCGGATTGGCAATGATATCCTGGATAGCCTGTTTAAGCTGGGCACCACTTTTACCGTTGAGGGAGTTATAATAACCCGCGGGTGCCGTTGAGGCCACGAGTCCGTATGTCGGATTCACGGGCGTGCCCCAGGCAGCAACTGTGTAGTCGTTGTCGATGACCCAAAGACTGAGGTTGGTATTCAACCGCACGTAGCCGACCGGAAGCGGCGCGACATTAATCAGTAATTGCTCATCCCCTTCATTCAGCGTATCATCCGTCAGGATAATATTCGTCGAAGCCGTGGTAAGTCCGGATGGGATCGTAACCGTCGTAAGTCCGGTAAAATCAGCCGTCGTAAACGTCCCATTCGCCAGTCCAAAATTGATCGTCACGTTTGAGGCTACCGGTGATTGGGCTGTAAAGGTAACGACCATTGTCTGTCCTTCTCCTAGTTCGGTTGCCGTAGTCGACACCGTAATGCCATTGAACAGCACGCCGGTTCCGTCATTGTTCGCGCCGGGTGTCGGGGCTTTCACTTCATAGGTGCCGTCGGTTTTGCGTTGTATGGACTGGGTGGTCGGGCTGTTGTTCGCATTCTCGTCGTATTGCACGTTGATGCCCAAAGCCGTCATGAGCGTAGTGGCATCGGGATCGTTCGTCTCGTAAATCAACCCTGATATAAGGTTGTTGGATGTGGCGGCCGATCCATATGGAAAATTAGATGGGTTGCCGAGGTAAATCCCGATGGCATCGGCGCCGTTCTGCATCAGGCTATCATAGGGAAAATACTGCTGGGGAACCGGCGATGTGGCTGAGCATCCGATGACGATGAGTCCGTTTACGTCGGTTACGAGCCCATCCAAATCCATCGTATAATATACATCAGAACTACCGCCCGACCCGCCGTTCATCAGCACGAGTACGTAGCCGTCAAGTGGAAAATTGGGCGTGGCCGACTTCAATTCGACGAATTCTGCGGTGTCGGTACCGGGCGTGTCGGTGTCAAGCTCGTTGATGACGACTTGGGAAAAAACGGAAGAGACGGAGAAAACCCCGAAAATAAGCAGTAAAATGCGCTTCATGCCAGAATGATTACCCGGCAAAGGTACACCTTCAATCGAAGTAGTTGAAAATTTAACTTTCGAAGTCGTCTTTGTTATGTTCTTGTATGCCTTACTTTTGCGCGAAATTAAAACGCATGAAAAAGATCGGTGAATACCGCAGGCTATTGGGCGTCGACGCAACCGTGACGTTGGCCGAACTGAAGAAAATCTACCGCGACGAGATGAAAGCCTGTCATCCTGACCGTTTTCAGCATGACGAAACCGAGAAAGAGGCGGCCGAATTGCGCAGCCGCGAGGTCATCGAAGCCTACCATTTCCTGGTGTCGATCAACCCGGCTACGCTGGAAGCCGAAAAGCCGGAGTTTGAGGCGACGGTTACCAACCAAACCATCATCGACTATAAATACGAGAACGTGCGATTGGAAATCACCTTCGATAATGGCATTACGTATGAGTACATAAGCGTACCAAAGGCGACGTATATCAAGATGATCAACGCCGATTCGCCCGCGCGGTTCGCGAAACGACACATCCTTCGTAACTTCCCGTACCGTAAAGTCAGCAACGCGTCGTAAGCCGGCTATTCGCTTTTTTCTGCCTAACTTTGCGGAAACCCTAGACGATGAAAATCGAACAGATTTATACCGGGTGCCTGGCGCAGGCAGCGTATTACCTCGAAAGTGAAGGCGAGGCCGCCATTTTCGATCCGCTGCGCGAGGTACAGCCCTATTTAGACCGCGCGGCCAAAGACGGCGCGACCATCAAATACATCTTTGAGACGCACTTCCACGCTGATTTTGTCTCGGGTCATCTCGACCTGGCACACAAGAGTGGCGGAACGATTGTATATGGCCCCACGGCCCAACCGAAGTTCGACGCGCTGATTGCTGCCGACGGACAGGAATTCAAAGTGGGGGCGTATACGGTGAAGGCCCTGCACACACCGGGGCACACCCTTGAGAGTACCTGTTACCTGCTTTCAGACGAAAACGGCACGATGAAAGGGATCATTACAGGCGATACGTTATTCATTGGTGATGTGGGCCGACCCGACCTGGCGCAGGCCTTGTCAGACGACCTCACCCAGGAAAAACTCGCCGGACTGCTTTACGACAGCCTCCGCAACCGGATCATGCCCTTGCCGGATGACCTGACGGTGTATCCGAGCCACGGTGCGGGCAGCGCCTGTGGTAAGAATATGAGTAAGGAAACCACCGATACACTGGGCAACCAAAAGAAAACCAACTATGCGTTGCGCGCCGATATGACAAAGGCCGAGTTCATCGCCGAGTTGTTGGACGGATTGGGAGCGCCGCCGGCTTATTTCCCCCAGAATGTACGCCTCAACATCGAAGGCTATGACAGCCTTGACGAGGTGTTGCGTTCGGGGAAAAAAGCGTTGCCGGCCGAAGCCTTCCGCCATCTTGCGGAACAGGAGGAAGCCCTTTTGCTTGACGTGCGCCATGAAAACGACTTTGTTGCCGGCCACATTCCCGGTTCGATTTTTATAGGGATACAAGGCGGATTTGCCCCCTGGGTAGGCGCCTTGGTTCGGGATGTGCGCCAGCCGCTGTTACTGATTATCCCAGAAGGACGGGAAGAAGAAACCCTGACACGTTTGTCACGTGTTGGATTTGATCACGTACTGGGCTATCTGGAAGGAGGCATCGATAACTGGAAATCAGCAGGCTACGAAACCGACACCATGGATTCGGTATCACCGGATGCGTTTGCGTCGGCCCTTACGCCTGACACTGTAATTGTGGATGCTCGCAAACCCGGCGAATTCGAAGCCGAGCACGTAGAAGGGGCCCACAACCTGCCGCTGGATACGGTGAACGAGCGACTTTCCGACATTCCGGATACGCCATTTTACCTGCATTGCGCCGGTGGTTATCGCTCGGTCATCATGGGATCGATTTTAAAAGCACGTGGCATCCACCATTTTACCAACGTCGAGAAAGGCATTTCAGGCATCCGACAGGCGGGCGTTCCGCTTACCGCTTTCACCTGTAGTTCGGGCAACTGACGACGCCCAAAAATAGGTTAAAGTATACCTTATCCTGAGTGATTTAGGCTATTTTTGCACACACTAAAACCAAATAAAAACTGATGAGACATTTAATTCTGGCGCTGTTTGGATCACTATTGATCGTATCATGTAACAAAAACGGATACACCATCGAAGGTGAGGCCAAGGGCGTCAAAGACGGAACGGAAATCGTATTACAAAAACAAGACTCAACGGGCATTGTACGCCTTGATACCGTCAAAGTGAAAGACGGCAAATTCAACTTCGAAGGCGAAACCGAAGGTCCGGGCCTTCACCAATTGACCCTCAAGGATAACCCTTCGGGCGGTGCTGTATTGATCCTTGAACCTGGCGACATCAAGGTGACGCTTGACAAAGACACCATCTACAAAAGCCGTGTGTCGGGCACGTTCAATAACGACGAACTGGCTGCTTATCTTGATAAAGACATCAAGATACGTAACAAGCAACAGGCGTTCGCCAAGCAGAACATGGCCCGTTACCAGGAAGCCATGAGCAAGAAAGATACGGTTACGGTCAACCAGATTCAGGCAGAGGGACAGAAAATGTATAAAGAGCATGAGAAGCTGGCCAAAGAGCAGGTTAAATCGAATCCGAAGGCGTTTATTTCGGTGCTGTTGCTGACCCAGTTCCTGAGCGCGGGTGAAAAGGAAATGCCGTTTATCGAGAAGAGCTATAACAACCTTGATGCTGCCTTGAAGGAAACCCAGGAAGGAAAAAGAATCAAGAAAGCGATTGACCGGTATAAAAAAGACCTCGAAGCGCAAAAGAACACCTCTGTAGGCCACAAGGCCCCGGATTTCAAAGCAAAGAATGCAGCCGGACAGGAGGTATCGCTTTATTCATCACTCGGTAAAGTGACGATCGTTGACTTCTGGGCTTCATGGTGCCCGCCTTGCCGCAAAGAAGCCCCTGCCATGGTTTCGTTGTATAACGAGTTCCACTCGGCCGGACTCAACATAGTAGGTGTTTCACTGGACGGGGACAAAGCCGCCTGGTTAAAGGCCATCGAAACCGATAAACGCACCTGGACCGACCTTTCCAACCTGAAATCATGGGAAGATCCGGTGGCGCGTATGTATGCCCTTCGCAGTATCCCGACGATCATCGTATTGGATGCTAAGGGTATGATTGTAGCAAAAGACCTGCATGGAGAGGAACTTCGCGCGAAAGTGGCGGAACTCCTGGGGGCGACAAAATAATCACCATTTATGAAACGAATCCTTTTTCTACTCGCGCTGTCTGCTACCCTCTTCTCTTTCAGGGCGTGGCTCAAGAATGAATTTACCATCACCGGAACCGCGACGGGTATAGCCGATGGAAAGAAAGTATACCTGCAGTTGCAGCAGCCGGAAAAAGGAACGGTCAGGATTGATTCGGCAAAGGTAACAGGAGGAAAATTCACGCTGAAAGGCGTGGCGACCGAACCTTCCATCCATTTTGTAGAAGTCGAAGGGATACAGGGGAAAGTGGCGTTCGTGCTGGAAGAAGGCGCGATCGAACTCACCCTCTACAAAGACAGTATAGGGAAAAGCCGCGTGGGTGGAACCAAAAGCAATGTGGAATTGCAGAAGTTCAACTCGACGGCGATGAAAATCCAGCGGAAAGCGATGGAGTTCCAGCAGGCGAACAATACCGTCTTCCAGGAAGCGCAATCGAAGAACGATACGGCGACGGTGAACGGACTCATTCGGAAATTCAACGGTTTCCAGCAGGAAATGATTACCCTTTCGACGACGTATCCGGCAAAAAACCCGACGTCTTTTTTGTCGCTGTTGCTTATTGACAACATGTTCAATAACCCCACCGTTGACATTGCGAAGATCAAAAGCGACTTTGCACTGCTCGATGCCAAATTGAAGAACACGAAACAAGGGCAGGCATTGCAAAAACGGATCAATGACTATCATTCGGTAAACGTGGGCGACCTCGCACCGGCCTTTTCGGCAGTTTCGCCAGATGGCAAACAAGTCTCGCTGAAGGAGTCGCTCGGTAAAGTCACGTTGGTGGACTTCTGGGCCTCGTGGTGTGGCCCTTGCCGGCGGGAGAACCCGAATGTCGTGAAGCTGTATGCTGATTACCATGCCAAAGGACTCAACATTATCAGCATCTCACTGGATCGTCCGGGACAGGACGCTGCGTGGAAAGGTGCCATCGAAAAAGACGGCCTCACCTGGACACATGTGTCAAACCTGATGTTTTGGGACGACCCGATTGCGAAAGACTACCATGTTCAGAGTATTCCGGCCACCTTCCTTTTGGACGAAAAAGGCACCATTATCGCGGTCAACCTGCGGGGCGAAGAGCTGCGTGCAAAGGTCGCGTCGCTGCTGGATAAGTAAATACCACACCTTTTTAATACGAAAATCCCCGTTTGGGGATTTTTTTATGCTTCATTGTGAAGCCATTAGAAAATAACTGGCATAAAAGCGCGATTTCCATTGGTGGAGACGGCTGCACTTTCTATATTTGCAGCCGTCGTTCGATACGGGAAGATACTCAAGCGGCCAACGAGGACGGACTGTAAATCCGTTGGGAAACCTTCGCAGGTTCGAATCCTGCTCTTCCCACAAACATAAAGCCTTTAAAAATGTCTGAGCTCGCTCAAGCATTTTTAAAGGCTTTATGTTTGGGTACATTTTCCCTACCAGGATCACGAAGTAATCCTGCCAATTGAAAGGAAAATGTACTTACAAATCCATCTGGGTTGGAGAGCTCCGAGTGAAAACTATTTTGCACATTTTCCCTACCAGGATCACGACCTAATCCTGCCAATTGAAAGGAAAATGTACTTACAAATCCATCTGGGTTGGAAAGCTCCGAGTGAAAACTATTTTGCACATTTTCCTTACCAGGATCACGCAGTAATCCTGCCAGTTGAAAGGAAAATGTACTTACAAATCCATCTAGGTTCGAAAGCTCCCCTAGCGAAAACTGTTTTGTACATTTTCCCTTACCAGGATCACGACCTAATCCTGCCAGTTGAAAGGAAAATGTACTTACAAATCCATCCAGGTTCGAAAGCTCCCCTAGCGAAAACTGTTTTATACATTTTCCCCTACCAGGATCACGACCTAATCCTGCCAATTAAAAGGAAAATGTACTTACAAATCCATCTAGCTTCGAAAGCTCTTCTGGGAAAACCGTTTTCGTACATTTTCCCCTTGGAGTGGAAGGTTCAGGGCTGAGGGTTTAAGATTCGATCATCCACTTTGCATCCCTCGAAGGATTGCCCACGCACCGCGCACCCGCTACATCGATTTCGAAAGCCGTGACTACGATTGGCGCCCTACCCGATGGAAGATTTAACAATAATTTCAAGCTTTCGTAGTAGGAATGCTCCGATGGAGTAGGTACTTTTGCCACACTATGACACACATTCGCCATAACATGACCCGCACCGCTTGCCGCATGACCTGCTGCATGTCACACCCGTGGTATGAAATGGCTTTTGGATAGGAAATGTAAATTTCAACATTCGATATAAAGCCTTTCATATTTGAAAGGCTTTTTTTATTTCACCCTAATTTTAAATACGATGAAAACGCAAGCACGTAGAAGTTTCGAAACAACCTGTATCCGAATGAACTGTTGTCATATGATGACCCGCGTCCATCGTTGCCGGAAGGTATCTTCTTAATTATCTCGTCTTATAATTACCAAGGTCCTTCCTCAACATCGAGCAAGGGCCTTTTTTATTTCATCTAAATAATTGTAATCATGTCTTTTCTTCAAAATAAAACCACCTTACTTGTTATTCTCGCTTTCGCGGGCATCTACGTCATCTGGGGCTCTACCTTTCTTGCCATCTCGTATGGCCTTGAGGGTTTTCCGCCCTTTATTCTCTCGGGCCTCCGATTCCTGATAGCCGGACTCCTTTTGCTGCTTTGGCGTAAAAGCAAAAAAGAATCGATTGGAACAGCCGTCGACTGGAAGAAAAATGCCATCACGGGCATCCTGATCCTTACCGGCGGAACCGGCCTCGTCGCCTGGGGCGAACAATATGTGACGTCTACGGAGGCCGCCATCGCCATCGCAACCGGCCCCTTCTGGTTCATCGCGCTCGACCGGCCGAACTGGAAGACCTATTTTTCCAACAAATGGATTACCCGGGGGTTGCTGATCGGGTTCGGAGGACTCGTGCTGTTCCTCCAGGGGAGTGTGCAACCGGGCGAAAACGAAACCAGCGGCGACCTGAAACTGCTGGCATTCTTCATCCTCGCGCTGAGTTCCATCTCGTGGGTCGTCGGCTCGCTGTATTCGAAGAACCACCCAGCGGGCAATTCGAGGTTCATGAATATCGCGCAACAGTTGATAATTGCCGGAACCGCCAGTCTTATCGTGGCCTTCTTCCGCGGCGAATGGGGGCTGCTCGACCTATCGAAGATACCCGTCTCTTCTCTTCTCGGCTTGCTGTTCCTGGTGTTGTTCGGTTCGATTGCCGCCTATGTATCGTACATCTGGCTATTGTCGGTTAAAGATCCGGTATTGGTAAGCACCCACACCTATATCAATCCGATCGTGGCGGTTATCATTGGATGGATGGTAGCCGGAGAAACCATCTCTTCGGCACAGTTCGCCGGATTGGGCATTATTCTATCAGGCGTGGCGCTCACCAATTTGTCGCGATACCCGTTTGAAAAACGTACGCAGGTCAAAATCCGCAGGTTCAACCAAGTGGTAGCACGAATCGTAAACCCATACAAATACATCACGTCTTAAATCATGCCAAGAAAATCAATTGCCTTATTGAAGCGCGAGGCCTCACAGACAGGCCAGGGAACGCTGAAGCGGAGCTTAGGAGCCGTTAACCTCGTAGCGATCGGCGTCGGTGTCATCATCGGCGCGGGATTGTTTTCTTTAACCGGTATTGCCGCCGCCAATAATGCGGGCCCGGCGGTGACACTATCGTTTGTCATTGCCGCGGTGGGCTGTGCCTTCAGCGCCTTGTGTTATGCCGAATTCGCCGCGATGGTGCCTGTTTCGGGTAGTGCCTATACCTATGCCTATGCCACATTGGGCGAACTGTTTGCCTGGATCATCGGCTGGGACCTGGTGTTGGAATATTCCGTAGGTGCCGCCACCGTTGGCATCAGTTGGTCGCAATACCTGGTGAAATTCCTCGATACCTTCCACATTCACCTGCCGCCCCAGTTGGTGCAATCGCCTTTTGAGTCGGTGACGTTGCAGGATGGTTCCGTCGTTAGTGGCATTGTCAACCTGCCCGCGATGCTCATCATTTTCCTGGTCACTTCGATCATCATTCGTGGAACCAAATCGTCGGCGCTCTTCAACGTGATCGTCGTAACACTTAAAGTAGGCGTTGTCCTGGCGTTTATCGGACTCGGATGGCAGTACATCGACCCGGCGAATTACCAGCCCTACATTCCGGACAACACAGGCACCTTTGGTGCGTTCGGCTGGAGTGGCATATTGCGGGGCGCCGGAGTGGTATTCTTCGTATTCATCGGGTTTGATATCGTGGCCACGATGGCGCAGGAAACCAAGAACCCGCAACGCAACATGCCCATCGGGATTTTGGGATCGCTTTTGGTATGTACGGTTTTGTTTGTGCTGTTTGGGTATGTGATGACCGGACTGGCGAATTACACAGAGTTCAAGGATAGTGCTGCCCCGGTGGCAGTTGCCATCGCCCACACGCCTTATCAATGGCTGTCGGTGGCGGTGATTCTTGCGATCTTAATCGGGTATACCTCGGTTATATTGGTCGACTTACTGGGACAATCGAGGGTGTTTTATGCCATGAGTAAAGACGGACTCTTGCCCGGCGTATTTTCAAAACTGCATCCGAAATTCCAAACGCCTTCTACGTCGAACGTGGTGTTGTGCCTTTTCATCAGCGCGTTCGCGGGGTTTGTGCCGATTAGCGTGGTGGGTGAAATGACAAGCATCGGTACCTTGTTGGCCTTTGTGATGGTATGCCTCGGTATATTGATCCTTCGGAAACGCCAGCCGGATGCGGAACGCCCTTTCAAGACACCCTTTGTTCCCCTGGTTCCCATTTTAGGTATCGCTACGTGCCTGGTCATGATGTTTGCGTTGCCGCTCGACACCTGGATCCGGTTGATTGTGTGGTTGCTGATTGGGTTCGTGATTTACTTCCTGTATGGACGAAAAAACAGCAAACTGCGACAGCAAGCCGAAGAGATGGAGCCGTGAAGTCACGACGGAACGTCCCGCTGCGAAGGAGTTGCGCGAGGGATCGCAGCGACTGTCTGAGCTCTTTTTGACGAGGTACGAGGCAAAAAAGCGAGTGCGGAGAGCCCGACCCGCAGGGGCGCGCACTTGTGAGTCGCAGTCGCAGTCGCAGTCTCAGTGACGGTCGCGGTGCAGTCGAAGTCGAAGTCACAGTTGCAGTCGCAGTGACGGACGCGGTGGCGATCCGTGGTACTTCGTTGTGTTACCTTCCGCGGCGACGGTTTCGTTCGGTTTTCAGGAGCATGAGCTCGCGGGAGGTTTGTCCGGCAACGGAGGTATTTTCTTCGGCGCGTCGGATCAGGTAAGGCATTACGTCACGAACGGGGCCGAATGGCAGGTATTTGGCGACGTTGTAGCCGGCTGCCGCAAGGTTGAAGCTGATGTTGTCGCTCATGCCGTAGAGTTGCCCGAACCAGATGCGTGGGTCTTTTTGGTCGATGCCATGCTGCGCCATGAGTGTCATGAGGCGGTACGAACTGTCTTCATTATGGGTGCCGGCGAAGATGGCCATGCGGTCAAGGTGCGTGACCATATAGGCGATGGCCTCGTCGTAGTTTTCGTCGGTGGCCTCTTTCGACGCGCAGATCGGCGTCGGATAGCCCAGTTCTTCGGCACGTTTGTGTTCTTTTTCCATGTAGGCGCCGCGCACGATCTTCATTCCGATATGGAATCCGTCCGCCTGCGCGCGTTGGTGCAGCGAACGGAGGTAGTCCATCCGGTCGTGGCGGTACATCTGTAAGGTGTTGAATACGATGGCGCGGTCGCGGTTGTAGGCGCGCATCATGGTTTCGACGAGGGCGTCGGCGGCGTCCTGCATCCAGGATTCTTCGGCGTCGATCAGCAGCGGCACGTTTTTATCATGTGCGGCCTTACAAACCGTATGGAAACGCGCTTCCACCCTGCTCCATTCGGCTTGTTCCCGCGGGTCAAGGGTTTCGTTTCGCCCAAGTTTTTCATACAGTTCGAAACGGCCAAAACCGGTGGGTTTGAAGACCGCGAACGGGATGGCCTGCTTTTCTTCGGCGAATTCGATGGTTTTGAGCGTCATGGCGAGGGCCGCGTCGAACTGGGCCTCTTCTTCCTTTCCTTCGACGGAGTAGTCGAGTACGGACGATACGCCGCCCTGGGCATACATCCGGTCGACCACCGGAAGGCAATCGGCCTCGGTTACGCCGCCACAAAAGTGGTCGAATACCGTCGCCCGGATCAACGATTCGACCGGCAGGTGTGCTTTGATGGCGAAGTTCGTCACCGCCGTCCCGATGCGCACCAGCGGCTCGCTGGCAATGAGTTTAAAGAGAAAATACGCCCGTTCGAGTTCGGTGTCGCTCTTGAGGGCAAAGGCGGTTTTGGTATCGTCGAAAATCCGGTGCATAAAAAACGATTTGGGCACAAAGATACAGCGAGGAGGGGCAGCACGAAAACGTTTTTTTAGGAAAAAATGAGGCAGCTCCCGACTGATTTTATTCGCCAAATACCACAATTTGAAATCGCAAACTCGCAATTGGCGACTATTCACCCGCAAATGGGCTCCATCTACCATTTTTAAGAATTATTCAACCTAAATTTCGGTTGTCTGGCACGGCACCGGACGGGGTTTGGTGCGCTACTGCGCGCGGTTATCCTTCCCGATGAAAACGTCTGGGTTTTTATACGGTATTCTGTTGTGCCGTCGGTAAAAAACACCGAATTTTGCAACCATTTCCATTCTATGCATCCCATACAGGCCAACGGCTACGACATACATTTCGGAGAGAGCGGCTACGAGGCGCTGAACCAGTTGCTGCGTAACAGCCATTTCACTACGCTGTTTGTGCTGGTCGACTCGAATACCAACGAGCACTGCCTCCCCTATTTCCTGTCGCTGGTCGAAACCGAACTGGCCATTGAAATCATTGAATTCGATGCGGGTGAGGATGTAAAGAACATCGACAGTTGCATTGAAATATGGAACGTGCTGACCGAATTGGGAGCCGACCGGAAAAGCCTCATACTAAACGTAGGCGGTGGGGTGGTGACCGACATGGGCGGCTTTGCGGCGGCGACCTTCAAAAGGGGTATTCCGTTTGTGAACGTGCCGACATCGTTACTGGCGATGGTAGATGCCTCGGTAGGCGGTAAAACCGGTATCGACCTGGGGCCGTTGAAAAACCAGATCGGGGTCGTTGCGACGCCTGCGATGGTGCTGATCGACACGGTCTTCCTGGATACGCTGCCCCAGCGCGAGATGCTGGCCGGACTGGCGGAAATGCTCAAGCACGGACTCATTGCGGATAAGTCGTATTGGGAGAAGTTCCTCGACCTCAAAAACCTCGATTCAGCCGATTTGGGCGGCCTGATCTATGAATCAATCGTCATCAAAAACCAAATCGTGTTGCAGGATCCGGGGGAACAAAACGTCCGGAAGGCGCTGAACTTCGGTCACACGCTGGGTCATGCCATCGAGAGCCTTTTCCTTGAAAATCCGGATCGCGGTCTTGTGTTGCACGGAGAAGCCGTGGCGGCCGGCATGCTAATGGAGAGCCACCTTTCGATGTCGATGCGGCTGTTGTCGGCAGAGGAATATTTCCAGATACGGTATGTGATAAAAGAGCTCTATGAAGATGTGCCGCTGGATGAAAACGACCTGGAACGGCTCATCGGGTTCATGGCCCACGACAAAAAAAGCGAGTTGGGAACGCCCCGCTTCACATTGCTGCGGGGAATCGGGCATTTTGAAATCAACCAAGTAGTTGACAACGAAAGAATTACAAATGCGATCAAGAGCTATCGCCCTTAGCGTTTTTTTAATGAGAGAGGTTAGTCTTACACATGCTATTTTTTTTACTTTTGCGGAATGAACAAACCCACTACCAGTGACCACACAGGCCGACGGGAAGGCGCTAACCGTAACTTCCCTCCCGGCAGCCGATGGCACTTCGTACCGGCAGGTCAACATGCCCTGGAGGTGCTTCCGGCGTTGTTCCATGAAAAGCTGCCGATCATTTACGCGAATATCCGGGTGTGATACCATACGATTAAACTTTTTCGACCCCTAAAAAATTTAATCCCACACTTTTACGCGAAATGAACACCAAATATATCGACCTTATCAACCAGACGTATTATTTCCCACAAGAGGAATTTTCGCTCAATAAGGACAACCATCTTCTCTTCCACGGCATCGACCTTATGAAACTGGTCGAACAGTATGGATCGCCGTTGAAATTCACCTACCTGCCCCAGATTTCGGCCAACATCAAGCGCGCCAAGAACTGGTTCCGGAACGCGATGGAGAAGAACAACTACGACGGCAAATACTATTATTGTTACTGCACGAAAAGTTCGCACTTCAGCTATGTGATGCACGAAGCGCTGAAGAACAACATCCATATCGAGACCTCATCGGCTTTCGACATCAATATTGTCGAGAACCTGTTGGAAACGGGTAAACTCGACAAAAAGGCCTTTATCCTTTGCAACGGTTTTAAGCGCGATGCGTATATCTCGAACATCGCCCGCCTGATCAACAACGGCCACAAGAATACCATTCCGATCATCGACAATTACGAAGAACTCGATTTGCTGACGGCGGAAATCAAAGGGAAATTCAAGATCGGCATCCGGATTGCGGCGGAAGAGGAACCGAAATTCGAGTTCTATACGTCGCGACTTGGGATCGGGTATAAAAACATCGTATCGTTCTATAAGCGCCAAATCCAGGAAAACAAAAACCTGGAGTTGAAGATGCTGCACTTTTTCATCAATACGGGCATCAACGACACAGCGTATTACTGGAACGAGTTGGTGAAGTGTATCAAGGTGTACATCCAACTTAAGAAGGAATGTCCGAGCCTTGACAGCCTCAACATCGGCGGTGGTTTCCCGATCAAGAACTCGCTGGCATTCGAATACGACTACCAGTATATGATCGACGAGATCATCAACCAAATCAAGATTGCCTGCGACGAAGCGGAAGTCGACGTGCCCAATATCTTCACCGAATTCGGTTCGTTTACGGTGGGTGAAAGCGGGGGCGCGATCTACCAGGTGCTGTACCAGAAGCAACAAAACGACCGGGAGGCGTGGAACATGATCGATTCGTCTTTCATCACTACCCTACCTGACACCTGGGCGATCAACAAACGCTTTATCATGCTGGCGATCAACCGTTGGAACGATCTGTATGAGCGGGTACTTTTGGGCGGCCTCACCTGTGACAGCGACGACTATTACAACTCGGAGCAGAACATGAACGCCATTTACCTGCCAAAATACAACCGGGAGAAGCCGCTTTATATCGGATTTTTCAACACCGGTGCCTACCAGGAAACAATCGGCGGATATGGCGGGTTGCACCACTGCCTGATTCCGCAGCCGAAGCACATCCTGATCGATCGGGATAAAAACGGCATCCTGGCCACGGAAGTGTTCTCGGAGCAACAGACATCCGATGATGTCATGAAGATCCTCGGATACGATAAAAAATGATAGATTTTCTAATGAGAATGTAAAATGCCCTGCACCCGGCGCAGTAACTTGTGCGCGGTTGTAAGGCCCAACCACCTAATATAACACACAATGAGTAAAGGACCTATCAGCCAGTTCATGCAGAAATATTACCTGCATTTCAATGCGGCCGCATTGGTAGACGCAGCGAAAGCCTACGAACAACAGTTGGAGGATGGCGCGAAGATGATGGTGACGCTGGCCGGCGCCATGAGTACGGCAGAATTGGGAAAAATATTCGCGGAAATGATCCGTCGCGACAAAGTGCAGATTATTTCCTGTACCGGCGCGAACCTCGAGGAAGACATCATGAACCTCGTGGCGCATTCGCATTACGAGCGGGTTCCGAATTACCGCGACCTGACGCCGCAACAGGAGTGGGACTTGCTTGAACGTGGACTCAACCGAGTGACCGATACCTGTATTCCAGAGCACGAGGCGTTCCGCAGGCTGCAGCAGCACATTTATAAGATATGGAAAGACGCCGACGACAAAGGTGAGCGGTATTTCCCGCATGAATTCATGTATAAAATGTTGTTGTCGGGCGTGCTGGAAGAGTATTATGAGATCGACCTGAAGGATTCGTGGATGTATGCCGCCGCCGAGAAAAACCTGCCGATTGTCGTGCCAGGATGGGAAGACAGTACGATGGGTAACATCTTCGCTTCCTACGTCATCAAAGGCGAACTGAAAGCGTCGACGATGAAGTCGGGTATCGAATACATGACGTTCCTGGCCGACTGGTACACCAAAAACAGTTCGAACGGCGTGGGCTTCTTCCAGATTGGAGGCGGCATCGCAGGCGACTTCCCGATCTGTGTGGTGCCGATGCTTTACCAGGATATGGAAATGCACGATGTGCCTTTCTGGAGCTATTTCTGCCAGATCTCCGATTCGACCACCAGCTACGGTTCCTATTCCGGTGCGGTACCGAATGAGAAGATCACCTGGGGGAAACTCGATATCAATACCCCAAAATTCATTATTGAATCGGATGCCACGATTGTAGCACCGTTGCTATTTGCTTATTTATTGGATTTATAATATAATTGCTGTATGAAAAGAGTAATTGTCGACTACGCGAAATTGACCAACGAGATCCTGAATCTCCTGATTGAGAAATTTCCCGATGGGTACGATGATTCCAACATCATCCGGTTCCGGAACGCCAAAAACGAGCTTGTAGAAGCCGTGGAAGTGCGCACGGAGGACACGATTTATTTGGTAAAAGTCAGCACGAAGCTCGCCACACGACTGGAGAACTTCGATGAGGATGAAATCGAGGATGTAGCGGAACCAATCGATACCATGAAGGAAATCGCCATTGAGGATGACGATGCGCCGTCGACGGAGGAAGAAGAGGAAGAAGATGACATCGACAAACCCGAATTCGATGACGAAGACGATGAGGACGGTGAGCGCGAACCTTCGGATAGTGACGAAGACGACGAGGAAGAAGACTATTGATTTCCGTTAGGAATACAAATAAAAAGTCCGGTTTGACCGGACTTTTTTTATTCGCGTACCTCCAGCAGGTTCCGCAGGAAGGTCTCTGATTTCTTTGCTTCCAGGTGGAAGGGCACATTGCAAATCAACGCCCCCGCCACGAGCATCACAAACGGGATGACTATCGCCGGCGAAACGTCCGGACCGCCGTCGTCCGTTGCTCCCGTAACGCCTACGATTGTTCCGACACAGGCTAAAAACACGAAGCCCATCCAAATTCCCATAAAAACCTGCACAATGGGAGCCATCTTCATGGTGACCTGGATCCGGCTACCCGAGCCCTCGCTTCGACATGTACCCTTGATAACAGGTAAAAACGAGTTCCGATATCCAATCACGCGACTGACGGTAAAACCTCCTGAAAAAACCATACCGGTATAGGCGGGCGGGCCACCGTTTACATCGGGGCGTACGGATCGCTCCATCCGTTCGGTAATCTCAGTTGTCGACAAAGAGCTGCGCCACTCGAAGCGGCGAATAGGCAACCACTTCATACCCGTTAGGAAAGATAGCGCTCGCGGTAGACTTTCTGGTGGTGCTTCTGGTGTCCCAATATCATGAAGCCCAAGGCCGCGGTTGTCACCGGATGGCCCGAAGCGGTGCCCCGGCGTTGCATCCGTTCCTCGCCGAAGCTGCGGAACAGGGACAGCGTCGCAAACCGAACTTCCGAAAACTCAGAAAGCAATTCGTTGATCGTGCGTTTGTGCGCCATGGCATCGTCAGCGTAGTCGTTTTCATCGAACCCGGCTAAGGGAGTCGTGTCGCCGCGACCGATACGCAATGCGCGATAGGCGAATACCCGCTCGGCATCGATCAGGTGTTGGATGATGTCTTTAATCGACCATTTCCCCGGCGCATAACGGTAATCGATAAGTTCCATCGGAATCTCACGCACCATACGGATAAAGGCGTGCAGGCTGATTTCCAGTTCTTCGAATAAATCGACGTTTTCGTCTATGGCGTCGATGTACGGACGGTAATACGGAGCGTAATCATTGAGGTGCAGGACCGTTTTTTTCATGTTTGTTTTGTTTAAGATCAGGCAGAGTTACGGGCGGCATTCGTATTCCCGAACAGCGAGCGTGTCACGAGCTTTTCATACACTGCCACCAGATCGTCATCACTATCGCCGTTTAACTCCTTTAACCGCAGTAGGGCATACTGCTGGATAGTCAGCAGCGGCCGCACGATTTTCTCACGAACGGCAATCGACGCCTTTCCATCCGGATAGTTTTCCATCAGTTCGGAATGACCGGCAATCTTCAGCAACACCCGCTTGGTTTCGTTGAACTCGGCTTCTATGATTCGCCAGAAATCCCCGAACTCCGGATCATCGGCGATATAGGCCGTCAATGGCAGGAAGGACTTCGCGAGTGACATCATACTGTTCTCGAGCAAGGTACGAAAAAAGAGGGAGGAGTGGTACAGGTCCTGCACCTCCTGCCAGCGTCCCGACGTTTCATACGCCTTCAGGGCCGTACCCACGCCAAAAAACCCGGGTACGTTGTGTTTGAGCTGGCTCCACGAACCGACAAAAGGAATTGCCCGTAAATCGGAAAGTTTCAGTTGGTCGGAGGCCGTTCGCTTCGAAGGTCGGCTACCGATATTCGTGCGGGAATAAAACCGCAGCGTACTCATCCTTTCCAGATACGGAATGAATTTCGGATGGTTTTTGAAATCAATATACTTCTCATACCCCAGTTGGGCCAGGTCGTCGAGCAACGCCTTATCCCGTTCTGACAGCGCATTATCGCCCTTTTGGAAGATATGGTTGGCCACGCCGGCGCTCAATAGGTTTTCCAGGTTGTAGCGACAGGAATCCACCGTCCCAAAATTCGAACTGATGGTTTGCCCCTGCACGGTGACCTGTATCTCCCGGCTTTCGATCTCGGGTCCGAGCGAGGCGTAGAATTTACTGGTTTTTCCTCCTCCGCGAGCCGGCGGACCGCCGCGTCCGTCGAAAAAGATGACCTGTATGCCATAGCGGCGCGACACTTCGGTAATGGCCTCTTTGGCGCGGTAGATACTCCAGTTGGCTCGCAGGTAACCGCCGTCTTTGGTACCATCGGAAAAGCCCAACATGACCGTCTGCTCGTTCTTGCGACGACTGAGATGCGTGCGGTAATGAGGCGTTTTATACAACCGTTCCATGACTTCCGGCGCACGGGCCAGGTCGTCAACCGATTCGAACAGCGGGACGATATCTACGGGGGGGTCGTTCCATCCGCATAAACCAAAGAACGCATAGGTTTCGAGCACATGCAGCGCGCCTTCGTTGTTGCTGATGATATACCGGTTGGCGCCTTTCTCGCCATTGTTCTCCTGTATGCGCCGCATCGCCTGCACCGAATCGAGCGTGATGCGGGAAGTTTCATCCATTATGTCATTCCAGTCCAATGTCTTTGTTAGGCTCGCAAGGGCGGCAATACGATCGGCTTCCGGAAGGTCAAGGTAGCCTTCGGGAAGCAAATCCGGGTATTGGTTTACGAGGGCCTGAAACACCGCATCGTGGATTTTGCTGTTCTGGCGGATGTCCAGCGTGGCGAAGTGGAAACCAAACAGCCGGATTTTGTTGAGTACGGAATGGATATCGTCCAGGTAGAGCGACTGGTGTTCGCGGATGACGATGTCGCGGATGACCTCCAGTTTCTCCGTCAATTCCGATTGGGTAATGAACAGTTCGCCTTTTGAGTAGAAGACTGATCGGTAGAGCTTCTCTTCAATTTCGGCCACCAAATCGCTGACGTGCCGGAAGGTGAGCTTGCGCTTGAGTTTGCGGATTTCGTTGTAATAGGCTTTGAGGATGCACGTTCGAAGCCGATCGGCCACTTTCAACGTGATTTCCGTGGTGACGAACGGGTTGCCGTCGCGGTCGCCGCCGGGCCAAAAACCCAACTGTATGACCGGGTTTTCCACACTTTCATTGCCAAAGACATTTTTGTGGATGTAGTCAATCATGTCGCCCGCGGTTGGATAGAAGACATTTTCAAGATACCATGTCAGGCTGACGGCCTCGTCGTACGGCGTCGGCTTTTCTTTTTTGATGAACGGGGTCTTGCCCAATTGCGCCAATAACTCCTTGATGGATAATAGGTCGTCATGGCGAATGGCTTTGGTAAGCTCTGTCATGATGCCCAATACCGAGCCGGGATAAAACTGGGTGGGATGCGCCGTCAATACAGGGCGTACGTTGAATTCCGACAGAAAAGCGCGCAGTTCCGGCAGTCGTTCCGTTGCTTCGGCCGTTTCCTTGATATCACGCAGCGAGCCTTTCCCCTCGAGGTTGTTGACACTGTCGAAGGCGGCATCTTCAATGGCATCGAAGAGCACCACCTGCCGCTCGACGTATTGGATGAAGCGGAACATCAGGTCGATCTTTTCCTGTTCGGTCGGTTGTTCCAGGTATTTGGCCGCAAACCGTTCGAAGATCTCTTTGGGATTAAGACGCTCCTGGTAGCCCTGCTCGCAAATATCGCTGAACAACGGCAACAGCGTACCGGTGTTGTCGATGGCATCGAACGGAAGGGTAATGAAGACGCTATTGTAGATATGGTAACGTGACAACACGTTTTGGTTGAAGCGTTCGAGCTTCGTGGGCGTATACATGGCAATGGGAATTTGTCCTAAGATAATAAAAAAACCCCGGCGTCAATTCCGGGGTTTTTACATATTTTTAAGCGTCGCTTACATGTTCTTGAAAATGGTATGCATCAGGCGTTTTTTGTCGTTGATGCTCTCTTCCAGTGAAATCATCGTCTCGGTGCGATAGACGCCTTCGATGTCGTCGATCATGAAGATGACATCCTTGGCATGTTTGGTGTCTTTCGCGCGGATCTTACAGAAAATGTTGAATTTACCGGTGGTTACATGGGCCACGGTAACGAACGGAATCTCGTTGATGCGCTCCAGGACGAATTTAGTCTGGGAAGTGTTATTAAGGAATACACCTACGTAAGCGATGAAGGAATACCCCAGTTTCTCGTAATCCAGTGTAAGGGAAGAACCCATGATGATGCCGGCGTCTTCCATTTTCTTCACGCGCACGTGCACCGTACCCGCGGAAATTAGGAGTTTCTTGGCGATATCCGTAAACGGTACCCTTGTATTGTCGATCAGCATGTCGAGGATCTGATGATCGACTTCATCTAAACGGAATTTGCTCATAACCAGTTTGTTTTTGACTTCGTTTATGTTCGTGCGTGTTATCCAATGCTTCCGTTCACGAAGTCAAGGTCGCCGATCCGAAAATCAGCCTTCTGGCCTACCTGTAAGGGCTGGCCTCCAGGTGTGGTGAGCAACGCACCCTGCGCGTCAAACTCGATGTGCCCGTGATACCCTTCAAGATTGTCGATTTTAACGATAAAAGCCTCAAAAACTACTTTATCTTCAATCAATCTCTCCGTGAACTGAGCAGCAAAAGTGGCGATTATTTCTGAATTATCATAATTAATAGCGACATTTTTGTATACAAAATCAAAAAAAACGGTCTTATTTTGAGGAATATCTACATATTTCTCCAAAACCCCCTCTACTATATCGATTTCGTGAATTGTTTGAATTGACGTCAATAATGCTAAAAAAATGCATTTTCGTGTTTTTTCTCGTTCGTAGTCTCCGGGAAAATGTCCGGCTTCCACCAATATCGTCGGCGTTCCCAGGTGCTGGAAGGTATCGCCTGCACAGTTCAGGTTGAAACCATCGTCGAACCGACCGATCTGTCCCGGAATGACGGCCTGCAAAGCGTCTGTCATCTTATTAATAATCGCCATTGCCTTCAGGCGGCATTCGTTAACCGAGCGTGCCTCGTCGAAGGCTGGGGCCAAAAACGATACCGTGGCGGGCTTTCCGCTATCGCCCGCACCAAAGATTGTGCGTTGGTCGTGTAGGTTAAAACACCAGTCGGGCGTGAACTCATCGTAGATTTTCCGCAGCAAGGTCGATTCCGGTTGGGTACACGTCTGCATGTCGCGATTGAGATCAACGCCGTTCGCATTTTCGCGGGTATACCGGCGCCCACCATCCGGATTGAGTAGGGGGACGAAACAAAAAGTATAATGTGAACGCGCCTCGACGGCCGAGGCCTCGTCTGAGGTGAGCCAGTTCAGGATATCGAACACCGCCTTGGTAGTGGTGCTTTCGTTGCCGTGCATCTGTGACCATAATAAGACGCGAACGGGTCCGTGCCCGACGACACACACCGATATCGGTTCTCCTTCCACCGAATGTCCCGCTACCTGAACCTTGGCCTTCCGTTGCAAGGCTTCCAATAGCGGCGTGATATGCGAGAGGGTAAGGTAGCGGCCCGAGAGCGCCGCCTCTTTATAGGTAGTAAAAAACGAGTGACTCATAGCGATACTATAGGTCCAAAGGTAGGCCGTTTTGTGTGTAGGTTGGTAAACAGTGAGTAATAATTACATTTGTAAACAACCTAAACATCCATTACTGTCATAATTATATAATTGATTTTTAATACATTCATATTCAGTATATAAAATACGTATATGTGAAGTTTGACAACATGTAAAAAACCATTAATTTATGTGTTTACATATGTAAATATCAATCGCCGAACTTAGTTGTTTACGATTGTAACCTCTACATTTGTAACATGTCGCAGGATCCTGATTTCGTTGCCCGGCTCGCCACACTCATGGCTCATTACCACCTCTCCGCCTCCGCCCTGGCCGACGCGATCGGCGTGCAGCGTTCGGGTATCTCGCATTTGGTTTCGGGGCGAAATAAACCCGGACTCGACTTTATCCTTAAACTCAGTGAACGCTTTCCGGAGGTGAACCTGTATTGGTTGTTGAAAGGAGAAGGGCCTTTTCTCAGAGAAGATGCCCAAAATACACCCACTACTATCCCCACTCCTGCCGTACCCACGCCCACAACAGCATTGGCGCCACAACCGACAGCCGATTCTCTCGCTGCATCCGACGAACTCCTCGTTTTATATCCTGACGGCACCTACCAACGCTACCGCCCTAAATAAGAAAACCCCGGTCGACTGACCAGGGCTTTCCGAACCAATAAAACAAACACAAAAATCTGCGTGTTTGTTTTCAATTATCGTGCCGCAAATCCTTCTTTTCAAAAGATTTAGACAACTTTAACTAATGCTCACGACGAGGTGCCGATCGCGCTTAAATAAGCGGAAATCCGGCATCGGGAAGCTTGCCTCTCACCCCTGCGTAGAGCGACTGCAAACGTGTCATATCCGCCTTTATGTCATCTGTAAGTGTCACATACGAAAACAACCGCACTTCCTTTTTTCGATAGTCAAACGCAATCGGCAGTATCGGAACGCCTGCGGCCTGGGCGATATAGTAAAACCCCGTCTTCCATTCATTTACTTTCTTTCGCGTGCCTTCCGGCGCGATGGCCAGGCGGAACACGTCGCGCTCGCGGAAAATCGCAGCAATCGCATCAACTGAGTTGCGGTTTCCGCTTCGATCGAGCGGCGCCCCACCCATCCAGCGGAAATAGAACCCGAACGGAAATCGAAACAGTTCTTTCTTCGCGACATAATGCATCTCAAGACCAATGATCCCGCGGGCGAATAGCCCGATGTAGAAATCGTGCCAACTGGTGTGGGGTGCGACGATCATGACGCATTTCCGCACGGCTGGATCGATGTCACCGGTTATACGCCAGCCCATCAGCCGGCAAAAAATCAATTTGTAGAAAGCGCGTTTCATCTGTAGCGGTTTGCGCAAATGTAGGATTATTGATGTACTTTTGCCGCCTATGTCTCGCTGGAAACGCCTCCTAAGCCACTTCTTCCCTCTCACCATTCACCGTCAGGCTTCGGCAATCAGCGGGTCGTTGGAGATTACGTGGGCCAATGGCCAGCTCGTACTCGATTCCCAAAACACCAATTATTCCTATGGTAGCCTGCAACGGGTGTTACGACTCGGACTCGAAGACATCGGTTTCGACACCATCCGCAAAATGGAGCACATCCTGGTGCTTGGGGTAGCCGGCGGTAGCGTCATCCATACCCTGACGGAAGAGGTGGGTTTCACGGGACGTATCACGGGAGTCGAAATCGACCAGGAAGTGCTGCAACTCGCCGAAAGGTATTTTGACCTCGGACGGATTCCGACGCTCGAACTGGTTTGCGATGATGCCTTTGAGTATGTACTGAAGACCAAACTGCTTTACGACTGCATTATCATCGATATTTTCCGCGATACAGACATGCCTAATTTTCTCTTCGAGCATTTCTTCATACAACGGATTGGAAGTATCACAAAGTCAAATGGTTTCATTATGTTCAATACGATGATATTGACATCTGTTGACAACGACCGGAACCGCGCCTATGCCCCTCAATGGGGAGAAGGGTTTACTGTCAAAAGCCTGCCCCGTCTGGAGCAGCACAATGAATTATTTGTGGTACGGAAAGAGACGTCCGGTACGTTTTAAAGCATCTGCCGGGCCCGCTCGAGGTCTTCGGGTGTATCGATACCAATACCTACATGGGTTGTTTCCACCATTCGGATACGGCGGCCAAATTCGAGGTAACGCAATTGTTCGAGCTTTTCGGCAGCTTCGAGTCCTTTCATGGGTAATTGGGCAAAATCCATCAACGCCTGTTTGCGAAAGGCATATACCCCAATATGACGGTAATACTCGGCCGTAGCACCGGGATCGCGCAGGAACGGAATTACGGAACGCGAGAAATAAAGGGCAAACCCGTTCTGGTCGGTGACCACCTTCACATTGTTGGGGTTATGGATATCCTCGGCGTCGGTAATCTTCAACATCAGGGAACCCACGTCGACCGTTTTGGCCTCATCGTTCCGGAATATGTCAATCAAAGCAGCCAACGGCGCAGCGTCGATAAAAGGTTCGTCTCCCTGCACGTTCACGACCACATCGACCTCCATATCGGCTACGGCTTCGGCAATGCGGTCACTCCCCGACTCGTGTTCCTTCCGGCTCATGACCGCCTTTCCGCCATGCGAGACAATCTCGTCGAAGATCAAACGCGAATCGGTCACCACGAACACTTCGTCAAAAAGACCCGTGGCTGCCGCGGCTTCGTAGGTGCGACGGATGACCGTCTTCCCTCCCAAATCCTGCATGAGCTTGGCCGGAAAGCGGGTGGAGGCGTAACGGGCGGGGATGACAGCGATGGTTTTCATATGGTTAGGAGTTCAGGGTTCATAGTTCATAGTTCACGGTTTACGGTTTACGGTTGAGAGTCAAAAAGCAAACGGTAAGCCGTTAAGCACAAAGTAGAAATAACGTGCAAGATACGAGCCTACAGGAATTTTCACAAGTCCGCAATGCGTCGCTGGGCGGAGTAAGATTCCGCCCCTCCTCTAATGAATAAGTTTCGAGCGTGAACCCTCAACCCTGAACCCTGAACTCTAAACCCTCAACCACCTCCAAAAAACTCCTCCCCAAACCCAATCAGATACAACCTGCGCTGGGCGCGTGTGACGGCCGTGTAGAGCCACCGCAGGTAATCGGCGTTGGGTCCTTCAGGCAGGTAGGGCTGTTCGATGAATACCGTGTCCCACTGGCCACCCTGGGCTTTGTGGCACGTGATCGCATACGAGAACTTAACCTGCAACGCGTTGAAATAGGGGTTTTGCTTTACTTTCTGGAGCTTGCGGTACTGTGCGCGTTCGTCTTCGTAATCTTCCAACACGGCCTGATACAGGCGGTTCGACTCATCGTAGGTCAGGGCCGGCGACTCGCTGCGGGTTGTATCGAGTAACAGGATGGTTTCGAGTGGCAGTTGGTCGGGATAATCGATCATCCGCACCTTGACCTTCGCGAAGGTGAAGCCGTAGAGTTCCTGTATGCGAAAAATCTCCAACACCTCTATGATGTCGCCATTCGCGATGAAGCCCGCCTGAGATTCGGCCGGAAGCCAGAAGTAGTTGTTTTTGACGACCATGAGGTAGTCACCCGTCGACAGTTCGCTTTCCTTGTCGAGAATGCGCATCCGGATTTGCTGGTTGTATTGGTTTGCGCGCTTGTTTGACCGGACGATGAAAGCCGTGTCTTCGATACTGTATTGCCCGTAGGCCTGCGTGATGGCATCCTGTATGTCGTAGCCATCGGTCAGCCGGATGACGTCCTTAAAACCGGAGAGTTGGAAACGTAATTCCTCATAGAATTCGGCTTCCAGTTGTTCGCGGAATTCCGTCGCGTTGTACAGAATCCCCGAGTCTTGAGCCTGCCGCATCACCTCATCGAGTTCGATGTGCTTTACGTCCATTCCATAACTCCGCTGTAACGAACGGATATCGAGTGCCGGTGACACCTCCATCCCCACCGGGGGCAACTGGGCCGTATCGCCCAATAACAAGAGCTTGCAACCGTCACCTGTGTAAACATATTCGACCAGGTCGTCGAGCAGGGAACCGCTGTTTTCGGTCCCAGCGTCGGAGATCATCGATGCCTCGTCGACGAAGAAAATGGTATTGACATGCGTGTTCGGCATCAGGGTAAACCGTACGCCCCCACTCGCGCCCTTCTTCGGGTAATAGATTTTTCGGTGAATGGTCTGCGCCGGTTGGCCCGAGTAATTCGCGATGACCTTAGCCGCACGACCCGTAGGGGCCAGTAGCACAAACCGTCGCCGGATGTGGGGCAGTGCTTCCACAAGGGCCGACACCAGTGTCGTTTTACCTGTTCCGGCGTAGCCTTTCAGTACGAAAATCTCCTCGCGGTCGGACGTAGCGAACTCCGCCATCATCTGGAAAAACAGGTCTTGTTTCACCGTCGGTTCAAAGGGGAACGTCTGTCGTAGCAGCCGGTAAAAATCACGGGATAGCATGGTGCAAAGGTGGGGTTTAATTTTGAAGATCGGAAGTCGGGGTTGGGAAGTAAAGAAGTTGGGGAGTTGGGAAGATGGGAAGTCCGAAAGTCAGGAAGTCGGGAAGACGGAAAGTTTAACGCCTTCCGCCAGGCTACCGCTGATGTTCAACGTTTCTTCCGCTGTGGTCTGAGCGATCCATTTTTTAACAAAATGTGTGGTTTTTCCGTACGGTCAGTTCCGCGGTTTTCGTTAAGGGATGCAGCCGCCCCTCCCCAATCCCAAGGTAGAGGTTCCCGCGGACATGGAGGTGTGGGAAAACCGCATATTTTGTTAAAAGTAGTTGGGGAGTTGGGAAGATCGGAAGATGGGAAGTAGAAAGGTCCAGAAGTCCGGAAGTCCGAAAGACGGGACGAAATGAAGTTCGGAAGATCGGGAGTTGGCGCGTGGGAAACGTCCATAGAATCGGACGCTGCAACTAAAAACTGTAACTGCGACGGTGACTGTGACTGCGACTTTACTACCTTTGCCCCATGTCTGACATCACCACCAAGACGTACCGGAAACTCGCGCTTCGTGTAGGCAACGACGGTTTTTCGTTTGCGGTGACCGATACCCTTTCGCGCCGGGTGACGGCCTTCGAGCGTGTCGATTTTCCTGCCTCAGCGGCTATTGGATCGCCTGAGAAAACCGAAGGCCATTATTGGGACGCGTTTGTGCGCCATCCGGAGTTGGTACGCCCGTATGACGAAGTGGTCGTACTGCATGATAATCCGTTGAATACCTTCGTGCCCGAACCGCTGTTCGACGAAGAAGCGGCCGCGGGGTACCTGCAATACGGCACCCGGGTGTTCGCGACCGATACCTTCGCCCATGACCTATTGCAGCCACAGGGCATGGTGAATGTCTACATCCCCTACGCGCATATTAACAACTACCTGCTCGATCAATTTGAGTCGTTCGACTACCGCCATTCGGCCAGTGTGCTCGTGCCGCGGTTGTTGGATTTGTCGCGTAATGACTACAGCCGGCAGGTATTCGCACACTTTTCAGAGGCCTTGGTCGAAATTGTCGTGGCACAGAACGGACAGTTGCTGTTTTACAACGTCTTCGACTTTGTCTCTCCCGAAGACTTTCTGTACTACCTTCTGTTCGCAGCCGAGCAGTTGTCGCTGAACCCCGAAGAATTCCAGCTACGTTTATTGGGCGATGTGACCGATGCCTCTCCCCTGTTTTCCATCGCCTACCGCTATGTACGGAATGTATCATTGCTCGACACTTCGCCCCTGTCTGATCTGACCGGCGTGGACGCTGCAGCGGCCCGTCGTCACTTTATCGTATTCCAGGCATGAGGATCATTTCCGGAAAATACCGCGGGCGACGGCTGACTGTGCCGAAAAACCTTCCGGTGCGGCCGACGACCGATATGAACCGGGAGACCCTGTTCAATATCCTTAATAATTATTACGATTTCCCCGGCTTGCGTGTACTCGACCTGTTTGCGGGCACCGGGGGCGTCAGCTATGAATTTGCCTCAAGGGGTGCCGAAATCATCACAGCAGTGGACCAAAACGCTGGCTGTGCGCGTTTCATCCGGCAAACGGCTTCCGAACTGGATGTGCCGATTGAGGTGGTGCAGGGCGACGCGTTTAAATTCCTTGAAAAAAGCCGACTGGAATACGATGTGATCTTTGCCGATCCGTTTTACGACCTCGCGCAGGACGACTTTGAGAAAATCCACCGCCTCATTTTTGAAAACGGACTGCTGTCGGCGGAAGGGATGTTCATCCTCGAACATTCCAAACAAACCTCGCTTGAACACCTCGACCATTTTTCCTTCAGTCGGAAGTATGGGAGTACCGTGTTTTCGTTCTTCGAATTCGAGGAAGAAGAGGAACTGAGTAATGGAGCAACTGAGTAACTGAGAAGTTGAGGCAGGTACTAGATAGGGTCGCTGGAACCCATGTCTAATCACCAACCACCAATAACCAACAACCAACTCCCATCTCCTATCCCCTAACTCAAAAAAAAAAAGCAGGCCTGTAAGCCGGATTCTGTACCCTTTCGGGCCCTTATCATTTATCTAGGCGAGCGGTTACCCGAACGCTCCATCCTCCTACCCTCCGGCTCGGACGGGCCGCCCTTAGCGCCGGTATACTTGGAGTTTCACCGCATAGAGTTTACCTGATTTCACTACAGCCGAACTGTACATCCTTTCTGTTGCACTTGTCCTTGCCCCGTTGCCGGGGCCGACGGGCGTTACCCGCTATGCTGCCCTTTGGTGTCCGGACTTTCCTCCAGCCGAAGCTGGCGATAAGGCGGCCTGCGGCGCAAAGATAGGAGTTTGAGAGGAAATGAACAGTGACCGATTAACAATAGGAGTAGCGAATTAGATAATGAGATGATTAGAAAATTAGATAATGGGTTGAAGACCATGTAAGGAGTCCGGATTATAGAATGAATTAATTAGAAAATCTGACGAGACCGAACTGGTTGACTGCTCCAACTGAGACTCAGACTTTGACTGCGACTGAGACTGAGACTGAGACTGAGACTCCGACTCCGACTACCACAACTCCTCACCCATCACCCATCAACCATCAACCATGAACCATGAACTATGAACTATCAACCCTCAACTCAACTACCCCTTTACAATTCTTTCCCAAAATTCTATAACCCCTTCCCCCACGCCTATCCGTAATTTTTCACTATCAAATTTACATACCCATGGACTCACAAATGTATCATTATGCCACGGTTTCGACGGCATTGAAAGAACTGAACGACAAAGGTTTCACTACCGATTTCAACCTCGAAGAGGAACGCATCAAAAACAACCCCGACGGATTTGAAATCGTACATATCTACCGCTACGAGGGCGAAAGCGACCCCGGCGACGAAGCTACCGTATATGGGATTAAGTCGAGCGAAGGTGAACTCGGCGTTTTTGTCGCCGGTGACCTTTCGATGGGCGAAAAAAGTGCCTCACGCGTGCTGCATGAACTCACCATCCGGGGACGGGAGAACCGTCCGCAACAAGAGGGTGCATGAACCGTCGGCCATCCCAACTTCTGAAAATCGGACGCGATGGGGTGCTGACAGCGCGTACGGTCGGACTCCGCTACGCCGGTTGTGGTGACCAGGGCATCTTTCGCAAGGGAACGCCCGGTGCCTTTCATTATGTCGACCACGACGGCCGCCGGATACGCGATACCGCCACCCTCGAACGCATCCGGCGACTGGTACTCCCTCCAGCCTGGCGGGACGTTTGGATCTCGCCCTTTGAGAACGGCCACCTGCAGGCGACGGGTATCGATTTGCGCGGCCGCAAACAATACCGCTACCATTCCGACTGGAACGCCGTCCGCAACGAATCGAAGTTTTTTCGGATCAGCCAGTTTGCCTCCTGCCTGCCTGCCCTGCGCGACCAGGTCGAACGCGACCTGAAGCGACACGGCATGCCTTATGAGAAAGTAGTGGCACTTGTAGTGAAACTCATGGAAACCACCCACATCCGCATTGGCAACAAAGCCTATAAACGGTTGTATGGCTCGTTCGGACTGACCACCCTTCACGACCGCCACGTGCGCACCGACGGCTCCGACATGACCTTCGCCTTCAACGGCAAAAAAGGCGTAAAGCACGAGATTGCACTCGACGACCCGCGGCTGATGCGACTGGTGGTAAAGTGCCGCGAAATTCCCGGACACGAACTGTTCCAATATTACGACCACGAAGGCCGACACCACTCAATCGGGTCGGCTGACGTGAACAACTATTTGAAACAAGTGACGGGCGAGGACTTCACCGCCAAGGACTTCCGTCTTTGGGCCGGTACCGTGCGGGCTCTGGAAGCCTTCCTCGAATGCGAGCCTCCCGCTTCTGAAGCCGATTGCAAGCGGAAAGTAGCCACCGTGCTCGAGCAGGTCGCCCGAAAGTTAGGAAATACGCGTACCGTTTGCCGGAAATACTACGTACACCCTACGGTAATCGCGTCATTCGAAAGCGGATCCATCGGGAAATACCGGCCAACGGCGCATACCGGACGCCTGGCACCTACCGAACGGGCGTTAGTTAAACTTCTGGATAACGAAGAAACCGCAGGTCGGAAAAAAAAAGAGAACATTCCTGGCAGCCATCGTCAACTACCACGACGCGTCTCAGACGCAGGCATCAATAGGGTGTAATCTCAATGTTGAGCCTCAGGTTCTGCGTACTGTCAGCAGCGTCCTCCTCTAAAAAAACGCTGAATGAATTAGCCGTAACATTATGGATAACGACAGGCCCCCACAAATTGTTATCCAAACCCGCCTGCGTAAAGTCGTTGGAGGCGGTAGAATTACTTTGCAGCTCTACATTGATAAACTGGGAAGCGGAAAGTCCAAGGTTGTGCGTCACCAAAACATCATTCCATTTGGGAGAGGGGCTGCTTAACGTTGCCGAAACCGCGAATCCGTCAACGGTCAAAGGTGTTATTACAGACAACGGTCGGATATCCCCTACCACTACACTCATTATATAGGTGGGGTTAAACGGCTGCCAGCTTGTACCATCGAAACAATAATAGCCGGGTATCTTTATAGCGGCTGTCTGACTCGTCGTTGTACTTATAATCGTTGTGACATACACCATAGCACCGGTTTGGGCGCTCGTATAGGTAAGTGCATTAAGTTCCGTTAGCGTCTTTCGGGGAACCATAATGCCATCTAAAGACGTACTTACGGCAGGGCTACCCACGACGTCAAGTGTAGCCTGTGGCGTACTTGTGTTAATTCCGGTTTGGGCTGTGGCAAAAAGTGTGCTGAATAGAAAACAAACAAGATACTTCATCTTAATAGGTACTTATTTCAAATACTATGGTTACGTTTTGTGGGGAACCTGCCGAATCTCGCGAAATAAAAGAAAAAGAGTTAGGCGTAATATTATAGGGAACCAAGTGCAAAAAATCGTTATCGCTGTTGTATTGCGCCATGTTAGAGTTTACATTGCTATACAGGCTCAGGCTGATAAACTGGTTACTTGTCAAATTCAGGTTGTGTGTGACCGTGTATATAACGTAGCTGGCTAAAACCTGTTTCGAGACCTGCGCCACCACACCTCCTACATTCGCACTAGGCGCTGTGTAGGTAACGGAAGGCGATCCCCCGAAAATATCACCATACAGCCCCCGACCATAATAGGTACGTCGTGAGTTCACTTTAATCCACTTGACGCCATTGAACCTGTAATAGGATACACTGTTTACCTCCACGGTTTGTGCGCTGGTCGTGGTCGGCACTGCCGTAACATACACTAAGGCTCCGGCTTGGGAGGCCGTGTAGGTTTTGGCAGCCAGTTGATTACCTGTGAGCCTGGGTGGGATAACGCCATCCAGATAACCGGCACCGACAGTGTTCACCTCAAGCGTCGTTAGTGGAGTAGCCGTACCAATCCCTACCTGACCATATCCTGTAATGACAAATAATAGCAACAAAAAACCAATAGAAAACCGCATGGACTTCAATAATTAGTTATTTTAAAGACGAAAGTGAGGTTCTGAACCGGTGCCGCAAAAGCCCATTCCTGCAAGATGAATCGAAACGAATTCGGGGTTACATCGTATACCACGATTTCCTTTATAGCCTGGGAATTATCTGCATCGTTTTGTGTGCCATAGCATACTGCGCTTACATTAACGCGCTGACTGCCTTGTAAATTAAGGTTGTGAACTATACTGACTTCAAAGTCCGCTCCACGCTGCGTTCTGGTAGCGGACACCACACAGCCGGTTATACCTGTAATCGACTGCGTGCCCGTAATCGGAACGATATCACCGTATGTGACACTACCGTAATAATTTTCATGGAAAGCCACCCAGCGGGTGCCGTTAAAAAAATACAATCCCGGCCTTTTGACTTCTCTGGTTTGAGTGGTTGTAGTGGTAGGCGCAGCGGTAACATATATCATAGCACCTACATTTTGGCTTGCGTAAGTTTTCGCCGTTAATTGATTTCCTGTCACGCGCGGAGGAATCAATCCGTCCATAATTGATGGCGTAGAGGCACTTCCAACAATATCAAGTGTACTGGCAGGATTGGTGGTTCCGATGCCCACCTGTGCGTGTGACGTAATTGAGAGTAACAGCAAAGGCACCAGTAAAAAGCCGAACCAGCGAGCCCTTTTAGTGGTAATCACAAATACTTTATCGTCCATACCGACTAGTAATTAACGTTTTTAAAAATGCGCTATCAAACGGCATAAATGCCATATATGTACCTGATTTATAATTATTTAAACAGACTCTATGGCGTGGTAAAATTAAGGCAGCTACAGACGTCGAACTAAAGAAAAGGGTACTTTGTCTGAATTCGGTTACTTTGGTGGCATAAGTGGTAGAAAAAATGGCGTATCCTGACAACTCCATTATTAGGTTGTCGACAGTCACGGAAGTGTAAGTCCTAAAAATCGCGTGAAAGATAAAAGCACACGCAAAAACCATATCCAAAATACTATCTTTGTGCCTCAATGGAACAGTTCATCGTATCAGCCCGGAAATACCGCCCGCAGACCTTCAAGGACGTGGTCGGACAACAGGCTATTACGAACACCCTACTGAACGCCATCGAAACCAACCACTTGGGTTCGGCCCTATTGTTTACGGGGCCACGGGGCGTCGGAAAAACCACCTGTGCGCGGATTCTGGCCCGGAAGATCAACCAACCGGGGTATGACGATCCGAACGAAGATTTCACCTTCAATGTATTCGAACTCGATGCCGCGTCGAACAACTCAGTCGACGACATCCGGAACCTGATCGACCAGGTACGCATCCCGCCGCAGACCGGACAATATAAAGTATACATCATCGACGAGGTGCACATGCTGTCGTCGGCCGCCTTCAACGCCTTTCTCAAAACACTGGAGGAACCGCCGAAACATGCCATCTTCATCCTGGCGACGACCGAGAAACACAAAATCCTGCCGACCATTTTGTCGCGCTGCCAGATCTTCGACTTCCGCCGTATCACCGTGCAGGATGCCAAAGAACACCTGGCGGATGTGGCGAAAAGCCAGGGCGTGACCTTCGAAGACGATGCCCTGCACATCATCGCCCAAAAGGCTGACGGTGCCATGCGCGATGCCCTCTCGATTTTTGACCGGGTGGTATCGTATTGCGGCAACCACTTAACGCGACAGGCGGTAGCGGAGAACCTCAACGTACTCGACTACGAAACCTATGTGCGGGTCACCGACCTTATCCTGGCCAACCGTATTCCTGACCTGCTGCTCGCCTATAACGACGTGCTGGCACGCGGGTTTGACGGACACCATTTCATCGCCGGACTCGCCTCGCATTTCCGCGACCTGTTGGTGTGCCAGACACCTTCTACCCTGCCGTTACTCGAAGCGGGTGAAGCGGCCCAACGCCTTTACGCGGCCCAATGCCAGAAAGCCGATGCACGCACCTGGCTGACCTTCATCGATATCGCGAATGATTGCGATCTCAAATACAAAACCTCACAAAACCAGCGCCTGCTGGTAGAACTTTGCCTCATGCAACTTGCCTCGGTCACTTTTGACGGAGAAAAAAAAAAGTTGACGGGTATATAATTCCGGCGGAAAGGCTGGGAGAAGTTGGCAAAGAAGAAGTCGAAAGTCGAAAGTCTGAAGTCGAAAGTGGCGTAGCTGTTTCCCTTGACGTAGATGTTCATTTTGAATTGAATGGCCCGGCATTGGAAGGAGTTGGCAGTGGACAGTTGGCAGTGGGCAGCGAAGAAGTGGGCAGTGACGTCGCTACTTCAATTGACGTAAATGTTCATTTTGAGGTAGATGGTCCAGCCACGGTGGAAGAAGTGGGCAGTGTACAGTCGGCAGTAGACCGTGAAGAAAATACCTCAGTTGACGTGGAAGTCCATTTTGAAGTGGACGGTCCGGCGACGATAGAAGAAGTGGGCAGTCGGAAGTCGGAAGTAGACAGTGAAGAAAGTACTTCCCTTGACGTGGATGGTTCTATTGAAACGGAGCTTCCGGAGGTGACGGGGAATGCTGCAAGGCCGGTAGCGCCAGTAAAACCGGAAATGGGCGCAGGGCCGACGGGTGAGGCGCGGATTTCGGCCTACTCGTTATCCGGACTCAAAGCGCGGAAGGAGTTGGAGAAACAACAGGCCGCGCGGCCGAGTTCCGACCAGCAGTTACCGACCGAGCCGTTCAACGAGACCGACCTCATGCTGCAATGGAACAAGTATGCCCAACGCCTGAGCGACAAAGGCCAAAAGATTATGGAATCACTGATGCTCATCAGTGACCCGAAACTCGACGGGGCGCGCATCATCCACGAATTGCCGAACGGCAGTGCCGCCGGGGAGTTCGAAGACGGCAAACTCGAATTATTGGGGTATTTGCGGGGGAAACTCCACAACCACGACATCACCATCGACGTCATCGTCAACGAAAAGATGGACAACCGCCGGGCCTTCACCGCCCAGGACAAATACAACCGCCTGAACGAAATCAACCCGAATCTGGATTTGTTGAGAAGGACTTTTGATTTGGATTTGCAGTAGAAGGAGTTAGGAGCGAGGGGCGAGTAGCAAGGAGCAAGAAGCAAAACCCACACTCCTGCCGTTCAACCAAACGACCAAAACATCAAGCGGGTGCGAAGCCAACCCAAAACTCAACACACTACCCCCAAAGATGCGGGCGTCTCGCCGGTACCTTTTCCTCGACTGAATTCCCAATCCGCAGCCATTGGAAAAATAAATCATACAGCATTTTACTGTAATTACTAACTTCCAACCGCAAAACCACTACCCTCCCTCCCATGACCATTCATTACACTTTAGAAGAAAACGACTTTATTACGTATCAGTTATACGTCGCTTCCGTTTCGAAACGTATGCAAGCAAAACGCAGCAGATCGAAGGTACGTGTATCACTCATATACCTTGCAGGCGGTCTCTGGTTAGCTGTCCTGGGCGTGTTGGTGATGGGCACCGTTTTCATGACAGCGGCAGTGGGTTGGTTTTTCCTCTACCCTATTTGGGAGCGTCGCCATTATCTCCGTCATTACACGGCATATGTAAAGGAGCATTTTGCGCCGCGTGTCGGGAAAGAAATCTCCCTTGAAATCACCGACGATTTTATGTATACGAAGACGGCCACCAGCGAGAGTAAAGTCCATACGTCAGAAATCGAACAACTGACGGAAATCCCCACGTTGTTCATCCTGCAATTAAAAGGGGGCCAAGCCTTTCTGCTCCCGAAATACAAAATGGCAGATAGGGAGGCCGTATCCGCACGACTGAAGTCGCTCGCCGGGCATTTGGGAGTGGAATACGTAGGTGTAGATAAATGGGAGTGGAAGTAGAAAATAATGAACAATGTACGATGTACGATGAACAATGAGCGGTTATCCCCAAATTATCAATTGTCAATTATCAATTATCAATTCCCCAAAAAGACCAAACGTCCAGCCCGTACAAACCCAACTCAAAACCCAAAACCCCTCTAGCGTAATTCTGACAAAACAAACAAACAAGGCATTGAAAATGAACTATATTTGCTAACCTTGTTGTTCGTTTCTTTTCTCCGGCATCATGTTGGAAAACAGCAAAACCGACTGCACATACCCAACAAAATAATAGGCCGAACAAAATGAAACATTTCGCCGCTCTCCTCCTGCTTTTTGCCCTGACATGCCACGGCCAAATCATCAACATACCCGACCCCGCGTTCAAGGCGAAACTCCTGGCAGCCGTTCCCGGGAATGGCATCGCCAAAAACGTCAATGGCAACTATATGACCATCGACGTCAACCAGGACGGTGAGATACAGCAATCGGAGGCCAACCAGGTGTATAAACTCTATGTGGTGAATTCGACCATCACCAGTCTGGAAGGCATACAGCAGTTCCACTCGCTACAATGGCTGGAATGTTATAACAATGCGATCACCACACTCGACCTGACCACGATGGAAACCCTTGAGTGGGTGGATTGTTCGAGCAACGTGTTGACGTATGTGCATATGCCCTACACTCTCTCCTACCTGAATTGCGCGTTCAACCAACTGACCACCATCGATGTCAGCAATACGCATTGGATTACCGACTTGGTATGCTCGTTCAACCCGCAGTTGCAGTCGATCTTTATTAAGAATGGCACCTACTGTGCCGTAACGCTTGTGGGAGACGATAACTTACAGTATATCTGTGCCGATCCGGACGAGTTTTATGCCCTTAACACCAACCTCGCCAATGCGGGTATTACGGGCTGCGAAGTGAACGCGTATTGCAGTTTCACGCCCGGCGGCAGTTTCGGCACGTTGGGCGGCACCGTTACTTTCGATGCGGATGGCAACGGCTGTGACGCGACCGACCCCGTACAGGCCAATGTTCGGTTGAACATCACCGATTTCACCACGCCTTTTTCGACCTACACCGGATTCGACGGAGCGTATGCGTTCTACGGAAGTCCGGGTTATTATGGTATTTCGGCGGCTGTTGAACACCCCGACTTTTTTACGGTATCTCCGCCTTCCGTCACCCTTCCTTTTATCCCTTCCAACACCCTCAACACGCAGGATTTCTGCATTACCGCCAACGGCACCCATTATGACCTTGAAACCGTCATCGTTCCCCTCACGCCGGCTATGCCCGGATTTTCAGCCAAGTACCTGCTCACCTACCGGAACAAGGGCAATCAGGTGATGTCATTGACCGATGGCATTGCGTTCACATTCGACGAGACGCGCATGGACTTCCTGTCGGCCAACATTTCGCCGAGTCTGCAAAGCGCCGGGACCTTGCATTGGAGTTATGACAACCTGATGCCGTTTGAGACCCGTAGTATATTGTTGACGATGCATGTCAATGCCCCAACCGACCCCAATCCGGTGAATTTGAATGACCAACTGCCTTTTTCCGCCAGCGTCGCGCCGCAGGACGTTGACGAGACGGCCGACGACAACCTGTTTTCGTTAAACCAAACCGTGGTCGGCTCGTTTGACCCGAATGACATCACCTGCCTGGAAGGCGACTATGTGAGTCCGGCGAAAATAGGCGACTACCTGCACTACAACATCAATTTTGAAAATACCGGCACGGCGGCGGCGCAGAACATCGTAGTGAAGGACGTGATCGACCTAACGAAATTTGATATGTCGAGCCTGCAGGTATTGTATGCCTCGCATACGATGACACCGCGGATTGCCAACGACAAGGTGGAGTTTATCTTTGAAAACATCCAGTTGGGCGCGGGTGAACATGGCAACGTGACCTTTAAAATCAAAACCAAAAACACCCTGGTAACGGGCAATTCCGTAGCGCAGAACGCCGGTATTTATTTTGATTACAATTTCCCGGTCATCACCAACACCGCGACCACGACCTTCCAAACGTTGGGTATTACGGATGTAAACCGTAGGCCGTTACGCATTTGGCCCAACCCATCCAAAGACATTTTCCACCTGGAAGCCCCTTCCGAACTCTCGTCTCTGGAAGTATTTGATGTGCAGGGCAGGCTACTAACGCATCGCACGCTGAACGGCACATCTGCGAGCGTTGATATGAAGGGCTTCTCTAAGGGAGTGTACGTGTTGAGGGTGATGTCGGCAGGTGGCGTTCAGTCGCAAAAGGTGGTGTTGGAGTAACAATGTACGATGAACAGGGAACAGGGAACAATGAGCGGTTAACGTTCAATTATGAATTGATAATTGATAATTGATAATTAGGTTAAAACAGCATAGCCATGCGCTGTGTCCGTTCATCAAAAAGATGCTATCACATCTCCAACTGATCAAAAGGGATTTAACTTGGTTGAAGACTATGAAACCAACAACCGTTCACTGTAAACCGTAAACGGTAAACCGTCAACCGTCAACCGTCAACTGTCAACTGTCAACTGTCAACCGTCAGACAAACGTCCATCCCGTACAAATCCAACTTAAAACCCGACACTCCTTAACAAAATACGTGGTTTTCCCGTAAAATGGTGTCGTCGGGAATACGTATTTTGCATTTGGGGAGGGGCGGATGCGGCCCTTACGAAAAGCCGAAAACCTGGCATTACGGGAAACCCGCACTAATTGTTAAAGTTTAACGTTAGAACAGCATCGGTCTCCGCTTTTGGGCGTCGCTTACTCTCCACATTACCAAAACGGATTTCACTCCGTTGGAGGCTATGAAGCTAGCAACCGTTCACTGTAAACTGTAAACCGTCAACCATCAACCGTCAACCAACAGACAAAACGTCTAGCGAGTAAAAACCAACTCAAAACTCAAAACTCAACACTCAAAACTTCAAACTTCCTCCTTGAAATATCCCCTCTCCCTCCTCCTCGCCTGCCTCACGCTCTTCGCCTGCCAGGAGCGCCCTGCCACAACGGCTCAGGCAGAACCGACCGCCACGACGTGTGCGGACGAACGACCTCCGTACAAAACATTCGTGAAGTCGGTACACAAATGGAAAAACGCCACCTACCAGGCAAAATCCGACTATCTTTTTCAGTTGGTGAACGACGACATTTATTGTTACTGGAAGGGCACGCCGTGGGATTTCTATGGGATGTCCCGACAGCCACAACAGGGGCAGATTGCCTGTGGCTATTTCGTAACCAATACCCTGTCGGACCTCGGGTTCCGGATCGAGCGCAGCCGGTTGGCACAGGTGGTGTCGGGCCAGATGATACGGGAATTGTGTACAAATATCAAAACGTTCAACCGCTTCGACCAACTTGAAACCTTCCTGAAATCACAACCGGACCGATCTGTTTTCATCATCGGACTCGATTTCCACACAGGATACATCGTCAAAGATGGGGAAAGCTATTTCCTTCATTCGAATTACATCGGAAGGGAAGGTGTCATCAAAGAGCCCATCCGGACGTCACGGGCTCTGGTGCACAACAAGTTCTTTATGATTGGCAGCCTTAGCCAAAATAAGGCGTTCGTTAACCGATGGTTTGAGGGATTAGGTGAATGAACAAGGAACGTTGTACAATGAACAGTGAACAAATAGTTGTTAACCGTGTATCGGTAACTGTACACTGTCAACTCTCAACCTCACCCCCCAAGCCTAACTTCCTATTTTCGCACTCTGAAAATGTACGGAAAAACCGTACTGTCATCCTAACGCGCTTTCCTACCTTCGAAGCAGGTGTGAGAGGATAATCTTCACCACTTCCTTATACCTTCCTCACTCGTTAAAAAGTGGTGAGAAGTTTCTTTTTTGTTACACTATTAGTTAACTTTGCAATGAAGCAAGTCCGGCAGATTATTTTCTACCAAGGCCATTTTCATGCATTTTACCATGCACAAAACAGAAAAGTCCAACGAAAAATCGATGAAGTTCTCTTTATGATTTCAATTTTGGAACGAGTACCATCCAAGTTCCTTGAACACCTAACCGGAACAGACGGCCTTTTTGAAATCAGAATTGAATGGAGTGGTTCTATATTCAGGGTTTTCTGTTGTTTTGACGAAGGCAGGTTGGTGGTGCTGTTCAATGGATTTCAAAAGAAAACCCAAAAAACACCGAAAACGGAAATTGATAAAGCCGAAAAACTGAAGGTAGCCTACTTTAAAGAAAAATATGATGGAAAAGCAACGTAACAGCACCACCACGTTTGAATCGCATCTAGACGCGCAGTATGGTAAGCCCGGATCCGTTGACAGGATGAACTTTGAAATAAAAGCCAAGGCGTTCGCGATCGGCGAACTTATTAAAGAGGAACGACGACTCGCACGCCTAACGCAACAGGAGCTTGCCGACAAAACCGGCACGAAAAAGAGTTTTATCTCCCGAATCGAGAATGGTCATACCGACATACAACTTTCCACTTTATATCGTTTACTCGAAATCGGACTTGGCAAGAAGGTGTTGATTTCGATTGTGTAGAAAAAGGAACCTCTCTTTCTAATCACTTTTTGCATGACACTCAACTGGCGCTCTTTTGCGAAACAAATAACCGGAACCTACATTGAGGGTTCATACGGCCGTTCCGACCGGGTAGAGCTACCGTATAGAAGTTGGACGATTCGATTCGATCATTACACCCATCACGCTCTTGCAGGAGGCGCTTCATATGAAAGTACGGTGACTCGCATTTGTGCCGAGGTCATGTCGCGCGATGGATTTCGCTTCCACCTACACAAACAGGATGTCTTGTCAACACTCGCTACTTTTTTCGGAGCCCAGGACTTGCAGGTTGGCGACTCCGACTTCGATGCTTACTATGTCATTAAAACCAACCATGAGCGCAAGATACGACAGTTGCTGACCACAGAAATCCGACAGGGTATACGGAGACTAAATTTGAAAAACCTCCAGACCAGTAGTCAAAAGGGCGTCTGGGAAGACGAACTGCCCGAAGGCCACTTCGACCTCGCCATCTATCTGGATGAAACTCCAACCAACATGGGATGTCTACTGAATATCGGTCTATTACTAGGCGACCTTCTCAACCGGTTATACGATATGGGGGCTATTGAAGGTAGCGTAGATTAGACATAGCGCATATTAACATTCAGTTCATGGAAACCGCGGTTTGAAGGCGGTGATTTCAGTATCTTTCCCATTCAAAAAGTATAACAATGCCTGCATCCGAAATTATCTCTTCCCGCCTTCTCCCCTTTCCCGTCGCGAAGGTATACGAAGCCTTTTCGAATCCTGAATTGCTGCAAAGATGGTGGGGCCCCGAAGGCTTTTCCAATACGATACATGAATTCGATCTCCGTCCGGGCGGACGCTGGCGGCTTACCATGCACGGACCTGACAAGGGTCATTATGAAAACGCCTCGACGTTTACCCTGGTGGAAGCCCCGTCACGGGTAGCATGGACCCGCCAATCACAGCCGTTATTCGACATGGAGATCCTGTTTACGGAAATAGATGTAGATAGGTCGACCATCACCTTTAGAATGTGTTTCGAAACCGAAGAAGCCTGCGCCAAAATCCGGCCGTTCGGCACGCCGAAGAACGAGGAAAATTTCGACCGGTTGGAAGCGCTGCTCCGCAATCTGTAATTTTTGTAAGAAAAAAGAACTTCCTGTGTTTGATAGGGTATATTTGTTATATTTACGAAACGATAGTAAACTATTCCCTAACCAAAACAAACACACATGATTGATCGTAAATTTTTCTTTGACAGTATTAAGCCCACGCTGTTTGCCGGGAAGTTCAACCAGAAACAAGTAGACGGTATGTCGGCCATCCTCGATGAATGGGATGCCAAGCACGCCACTTCCGACATCCGCTGGCTGGCGTATATGCTGGCCACGACCTACCATGAAACCGGACATACCATGCAACCGATCGAAGAATGGGGTAAAGGAAAAACCTATGCGTATGGCAGCCGCGTAAAAATGGCGAAAGACAAAGCCGGAAACCGTATTCCGTATACCGACACCACAGAAATCTTCTACGGACGCGGTTTCGTGCAACTCACCTGGTACGAAAACTACGATAAGGCAGGTAAGAAACTCGGACAGAACTTCCTGCACAATGCGGCAGGCGTGATGGACCTCAAAAACGCCACCAAAATCCTGTTCCTCGGAATGACGGAAGGTTGGTTCACCGCCAAGAAATTGTCGGACTATTTCAACGCCACGACGGAAGACTGGAAAAACGCCCGTAAAATCATTAACGGTCTCGACAAAGCCGAACAAATACAAGGTAATGCACTGGCATTCAAAGCCGCGATTCGAAAAGCGGCATAATAAAGTAAACGTAAAGGGAAGGTCGGTTTTTGCCGGCCTTTTTTTTTGAAGAAGTCCCTGAGCGCAGGAGCACCTTAGCACCCCAGCCTAACTCCTAACTCCTAACTCCTAATTCCTTTCCCCTTTCTCCCGCTCCCTCAACATCCGTTCAATCCGTTTATCCGGAATCAGCCACATAATCGCCACACTCACATAGAGTAATCCCGCCACTAACGGAATACCAATGTAAACCATCAGGATGGCAGTGAGGTAGATGATAACAGACGCCGTGCCTTTGAGATCATTACCTACCGCTTTCTTCAATAGGGAATTAGGCCCCTGGTCGGCAATAATCGTCTTTTCAAGTATGTAGTAGGCGACTCCCGACATCAGTAGCGTGAAACCGTAAAAAATGAGCGTGAAGTCATCAAAGTGTTTCTCGCCCATCCAGGCGGTCGAGAAGGGAACCAATGACAACCAGAACAATAAGTGTAGGTTGGCCCACAGGATGGCCCCATTGACACGGGTCATACTGTGGAGCATGTGGTGGTGGTTGTTCCAGTAAATCCCGATATAAATAAAACTGAGGATATAGCTCAGGAACACGTGGTAATGGCCGAGTAGGTTTTCCAACGTGGCATCACCCGGTACTTTTATTTCGAGTACCATAATCGTCAGGATGATGGCCAATACCCCATCGCTGAAGGCTTCGAGACGTCCTTTGTTCATCGGCTATTGAGATTTAAACATATACTCCATTCCTACATGCCTGGCAACATCCAATCAGATGCGACCGTAATACATCGCCTTTACGATACCATCCGAAAGTCCGATCTTCGGCACATAAATCTGCCGCGCCCCACTCCATTTCATCGCGTTCAGGTACACCTTAAGCGCCGGTATGATCACATCAGCCCGGTCGGCGTTGAGTCCGAGTTCATAGATCCGCTGCTCGTACGTCATCGCGTTCAATTGCGAGAACTGCGCATTGAGCCAGAGATATGATAAAGGCTTGTCTTGCAGTTTGCCCGACATCTTGAAGATCTTGTTGATGTTGCCGCCCGACCCGATCATCGTCACCGGTTCATGATCGACAACTGCCGCACGTATCCACTTTTCGATTTCCTGCCATACTACATCCGTCACCATATTGTGCAGCAATCGCACGGTGCCCACCTTAAACGAACGCGAGGCCACGATACTGCCGTTGGCAAAGAGCGAAAATTCGGTGCTGCCACCGCCCACGTCTACATACAGATACGATTGGTCGGTCTTGACCAAATGGTGCAGGTCGGTGGAAGCGATGATGGCTGCTTCGGTCTTGCCGTCGATGATCTTGATCTCGATATCGGCCTCACGCCGGATGCGGTCTACCACTTCCTGCCCGTTATACGCCTCACGCATGGCCGAGGTCGCACAGGCCATATAGCGCTCAACTTTATGCACCTTCATCAACAGTTTATACGCTTTCATGGCATCGATCATCCGGTCGATGGTCTCGTCACTGATCTCGCCCACCGTGAACGAGTCCTGCCCGAGGCGAATCGGCACCCGCACCAGCGAGCTTTTCGAGAATTGGGTTTCCTTTCCTTCCTCTTCAATGATGTTGGCGACCAAAAGTCGCATAGCGTTCGAGCCAATGTCGATGGCCGCGTATTTCCGGATGTTGAGCATGTATGGTGTTTCCTATTTTTCGATGGTATCCTGCGGAGCCTTCGCCGCCTTTTGGGCTTCATACTCTTCCAGCAGGTGTTGGTAATAGCGGTAGGTTTCGAGTTGCGCACGGAACACCGCATTGCTGCCCCGTGGCCGGTATTTGTTGTCGAGTTTATCCGAATGGAGACGTGCCTTTACGTTTCCTTTCCAACCCGTATCGAAATTACCGATGAGTTCTTTCTTGATGATCGGGTCGTAAATCGGACAGGTAACCTCTACCCTTCCGTCGAGGTTGCGCGTCAGGAAGTCGGCCGATGAAATAAATACTTCCGGATCGCCGCCGTTGGCAAAGATGAACACCCGCGAATGCTCGAGGTAGTTGTCAACGATACTGATCGCTTCGATATTCTCACTCATGCCCTTCACACCCGGAATCAGCGAACATATCCCGCGTATCTGCAACTGTATCTTCACTCCAGCCCGACTCGCCTCATACAGCTTGTCAATCATTTTGATATCGCCCAGGCTGTTCATCTTCAGCTTCATATAGGCGGGTTTGCCCAGCTTGGCAAACATGATTTCCTTCTCGATCAGTCGATAGATACGCGTGCGGGTGTAATGCGGCGACACGATCAGGTGCTTATAACGGTGGAGACGGTAGTTCACTTCAAAGAAATCAAACACTTTCGACACGTCTTTCAGGATTGACTGATGGGCCGTAAACAGCGTCACATCCGTATAGACCCGCGCGGTCGATTCGTTGAAATTTCCGGTCGAGATAAAACCGTAACGCCGCACTTTTCCTTTCTCCATCCGCTCGATCATACAGACCTTACTGTGCACTTTCAGTCCCTTGATACCAAATATCAACTGGATGCCTTCCTGCTGCATCTGCTCGGAATACGAGATGTTGGTCGCCTCGTCAAAACGGGCCTGTAGCTCGATCTGCACCACCACTTTCTTCCCGTTCTTCGCCGCGTTGATGAGGGAACTGATGACCTGTGAATTCTTTGCCAGTCGGTACAAGGTGATTTTGATGGATACCACCTGCGGATCGAGTGCGGCCTCCCGAAGGAATTTGATCAGGTAGGAAAACGACTGATACGGCGCGTTCATGATATAGTCGCGTTCGCGGATGCGCTGCAGGATGCTTCCTTCGAGCGTGAGTCCGGGAACGGGCAACGGCGGATTGGCCTTATATAACAGGTCATAGCGCCCGAGGTTCGGGAAATCCATATAATCGCGGCGGTTGTGGTAGCGTCCGCCCGGGATGATACTATCGGTCGATTCGATGTGCATCTTCTGCAGGAAAAAATGCAGCGTATCCTTGTCCATCGATTGGTCGTATACAAACCGCACCACATCCCCGATCCGGCGTTCCTTGACGCTGTCGGCGATCTTTTCCATCATGCTCTTGCTCAGGTCACTGTCGATCTCGAGCTGCGCATCGCGCGTGATCTTGATCATGTGGGCCGAGATGCTTTCATACTCGAAGATGTTGAAGATACTGTCGAGGTGGTAGCGGATGACGTCATCCAACAACATCACGAACTGCTTGCCGTCGGCCGGTGGCAATACGACAAAGCGGTTGATGGTGGTTGGAATTTCGATGACGGCATATCGCACTTCCGCTTTCGTCTTGCGGAAACCCAGCAACGACGGTTTTTCGGTCGCTTTCAACACCATTTTGACGGCCAGATAACCGGAAGTGTCTTTCAACAACGGAAATTCGGCCAGGTCGTTGAGGATGATGGTAACGAGCGCCGGACTCACCTTCTGTATGAAAAATTCGCGGATGAAGGCTTCCTGCTCTTCCGACAACTCGGTCTCGTCGACCATGAAGATGTTCTCTTTCTCGAGTTCGCGCTCGATGACGCTCAGGATGCGAAGACTCTCTGATTGCTGCCGGATGGCGGTCGTCGTGATGTCTTTCAAAAGTTGGAAGGAAGTCGAGCCGCCGAGGAGTTTCTCTCCGGCAATGCCCGAAATGGCAAGGCGGCGTACGGCCGAATACCGCACCCGGAAAAACTCGTCGGAATTATTGGAAAAGATGCCCAGAAAACGAAGGCGGTCTAACAGGGGCACGTTTTCGTCTCCGGCCTCCTGTAATACCCGGGCGTTAAAAGCCAACCAGCTTTTTTCCCGGTCGATGTACTGATTCTCAGGTATCATGTGATGTCGTGTTCTTTGGGGAAAATAGTCGTAATAGTGCGCCCTTTACGAAGCAGGCCCCAGTCGGTGATGGGCAGTTCAAGGTGCACGAAACCGGCGGTCGGGACGTTGACGATCAACCGGTCGCCGAAGGTATTGACCAGGTCGGTGATCGCTTCGTTATGTCCGAAAACCAGTAAGCTCTCTACCTCATCCGGACATTCGGAAATGGCGCTTTCCAACTCGCTGTCGTCAAAGGTATAAAGGTCTTCTTTTACCTGTATGCGTTTTTCCTCCCACCCCAACGTTGCGGCAAAGAGACGGGCTGTGGTGAGCGCACGGCGGGCCGGACTGCTCCATACAACCGTTCCCTCCGGGATGCGGTCGCGCACTAAGGCCGCCATACCGTATACCGTACGTTTGCCACGGTCGTTCAACGGACGCTCGCGGTCGGATTGCCCGGCGCTCCAGTCGGATTTCGCATGACGGATTAAGAGCAGTTGTTTCATTGCAACAGGTTTCGGCCCCTAAAATTAGGGTTTTCTGTTGGAAGGACGAGGATGTTTTTAGTGGAATTACCCTTATGGGGACAGACGACCCGATGTCCAACCGGATGCGGCGCGCACATACCGGATGCGGTCGTGCAGGCGATTCGGGCGGCCCTGCCAGAACTCGATTGAAACCGGACGCACCAAATACCCGCCCCAATGCTCAGGCCGCGGCACAGTCTTGCCTTCGTATTCGGCTTCCAGTTGGGAAAGACGCTCTTCCAACACCTGCCTCCCCGGTACCGCTTCACTTTGTCGCGACGCCCAGGCACCCAATTGGCTGCCAAACGGACGCGAGGCAAAATAGGCTTCCGAATCGGCGGCAGGCAATTTTTCAGCCGTTCCTTTAATGATCACCTGCCGCTCCTGCTGCTGCCAGAAGAACGAAAGGCTTACGTTGGGGTTCTGTGCGATATCCTGTCCTTTGTCGGACGCATAGTTGGTGAAGAAAACGAACCCGTCCGGATTGAATTCTTTTAATAACACGATCCGCCCTGAAGGATGCCCGTCTTGTGATACGGTTGACAACGTCATGGCATTCGCTTCACCTGCCCGCGCGGCATCGGCCTCGTCAAACCACGCCTCAAACAACGGCATGGGATCAGACGGCAGGCGGTCTTCGATCAGTTCGAACTGGTCGTAGGATTTCCGGTAGTCCCGAAGATCTTTCATGGTAATGGGATTTTAGTGTAAAGATAGTTGACAATGAACAATGGACAATTAACGATGAACAATGTACGATGAACCATGAAGAGTGGACGGCTAATAATGGATAATTTTATTTTCCGCACGCGAAACAATTATAGCTGGTGAATGTGACTTAGTGATCAAAGAAATAATCTATTTAGAAATGAACAACAACCAGTTATGAAGCGGTAACTCATACTATCTTGCTAGCTATATGGTTAGAGCAGTGGTTTTGAATTTTCCATTCCGAAAATGATTCGATTCGGCTCTTTAGGCTATCCTTCGATTGTATTTCGTTCCATCTTTTCGTCAGTTCACTGCTTCTAGGTGGCGATGTCTTATCCCAACTTATTTTACCATATCTTAGGAAATATAATGCATTTTCCTCGTCGGAGTTATCTGAGAGTATGCTAGCTATCCAAAGGCACGCATATCCCACATTTAAAATAGTATTTATGTGATCCTCGTTCATCAATAGTTTTAGCGAATAGTAGTAAAATACCAAGGCCTTTTCCCGCTCTCCCAAATACTCTAGACATTTCCCGATATTTCCATAATAGGCTCCACCAAATTCCTTGATTAACTGATGCTCAACCAGTGAGTCTATATTTTGTCCATTCGAAAAGTAATGCAGAGCTTTATGGACACTTTCATTTACTTTAGAATCTCTATGTGCAAGAGCCAGATTATGTCGCAAACTATAGCTATCGGCTAGACTTGACTCTTCGAGTAGTGCCACGCCCTCTTCGCCCATTTCAATGGCTTCACTGAATCTTCCCTGATACCAATATGAATAAACCTTTTCGCTACAGTATGCGAGATAATGTACGCTTTTTCCAGGAATTAGCTTCTTGTACTTTTCAAGTAAAATTTCTGCCTCAGAAAAGTTACCCATTTGAGTCAAATTTGAAGTAAGCCTGTTTAATTGTGAATGAAAATATGGATACTCATCTGATATGGCCGCCTCCCAGTTCAGAGAGTCAAATAAACGGTGAGCGACCCTTGCGTATTCTTCCGAGTATCCAGCGCTCAAAATAGAGTACGAAACTTCTTCTAAAGCGACCAGCGCGGGCTTTAAATCTCCCTGATTAATTTGAAGCTCAATTTTTAAAGTCCAATTTTGAAACTCTTGTAGAGAAAGTTTCGAATTAAGCCTTGGTTTTAGAATGTAAATAAACTGATCATAATATTTAACAAAAAGCGTTATAAATCTAACTCGTTCCGTTTTTGGATACTTAGTCAAAACAAACTCCTTAACTAAGGGGTGGAGTTCTATTTCTCCATCTTTTAAAGTTTCAATTAAATGAAGGTTTTTTAAAGTTCTAATAGATCTATGGAATTGATTAGGCTTTATTTCACTGTCTAAAATAACTTTCAAATTCTCCTCAGTTTCTGGCCGAACGGTTTCGGCAATTCCTCGAATAACATTTTTCTGCTTGTCATTCAGTGTCTGCCATACTGCGGTGAGAATTTTCTCAGAAAGAATTGAAGAAAAGTTATCCTCCTTAAATGTTGTTTTCCCCTCAATTTCCGTCATAAATTCGTTAACTGTATTTATGCCCCTTACAGCTTGGCCTGCTATAAGATTTAGCCAAAGAGGATGCCCTTTAGTAAGTTTATGCGCTCGATGTGCTAGATTTTCCAAACTGTCTTTACCAACTCCAATTTGATAATGCTTAAATAGACTAACACACTCGCTTTCTGATATGCCTGTTAGCTTTATCTGATAAAAATCTATGGTTGCCTCTCTTATGAAGGGCCGGCAGGTGAAAATAAATCGTGACTTGTGGTTCCGGCTGACAATCTGTTCATAAAAATACCCGAAACTTCCGCTTGGAACGAAAGAGACCAAATCAATATAATTGTCAATATTATCAAAAACGAAAATGATTTTTCTCTCTCCTAATACATGGAAAAATGTGTCTACTAAATCATTGTTATTAAGAGATTCAAAATTGATTTTAATTTCCGGCTCTAATCGTTTTATAATAGAAATAAGCTTGGTTTGAAAACGATTTGCCTCCTCTTTGAAATCTCGCCAGTCAGCGAACTCATAGGTTTCGGTATCAAAATAATTTCTAATATAGTGGGAAGCTAGCGCCGATTTTCCCTGCCCCCCAATACCCGTGATGAAAACAATTTTAAAAAAGGAAGTATCAATACTTTTCAGCTCTTTTTCTCGCCCAACCCAAAACTTATTAACTGGTGGAGAGTCATAATCGTTAGCTGAAGAGATACTCAAGATATTCAAATCAGACTTTGATTCTATGTCTTTTTTTATCTCGACCTGCGTCTCCACTGCATTTTTCCTTTCGGCAATTAGAGTATCTAAGAATGGTTCAAGTTCGCCGTAATCTTCTATAAATAAAGGATTTATTTTTTTTGGCCACTGCCTTCCCGTATCTGTTGTTATAATATAATGCTCGGGATTAAATCCAGAATATAATTTTTCTATAAACTCAAAAACGAAAGATATGTAAGGATCCGTCATTCCAAATCCAATGAAAAGGATTGACTTATCGGAAATTATCTTCTTTAATTCAAAAGTTGAGGACTTTTCCCCATCAGAGTACAACTTTTCATACTCTTTGGAAAACAAAACAAACTTATCGGGCTCTTGAATATCGCCGTGGATTTTAAAAATGTAGCTTTCGTAGTGTGAAAGATTTGCTACTTTGTATTTGTTGGAATAGGGGATTACTTCAAAACTCGGCAGTGCTTTCTCGATAAGATTATCATAGTTCGTCGTGATTAGATTGCTAGATAACTGCCCTATCTGGTGATGAACTCGCAAAGGCGTGCAACTGTCATACGATCTTAAGGTTTTCTCAACAATCGCAATTGCATCGTCTCGGTAATCGCTAATTTTCTGAAGAACTTCAATCGGTGTAAGGACTTCATCAATTAGAGCACTTTTAAACTTTTCACTTTTAGGCTCTTTTGAGGATATCCCGTCAAGAATAGTTTCCACTAGGCCATTCCAATTCGGAATTCCTGCATTAATAGAAAGTCCGGCGCCGACAAAAATTACGATCTCTTTTTGATTGATTTTATTAATTAAATCTTGTTTTATAGTTTTCATATTGATATGTCGTATCCTGGTAATTTAAGTGGCTTACTATTTACCAAACCTACGAAACCTTCGTCAAACCACCTAACGTTTCTCTATTATCCGAGAACTACTTTGTCTAGAGCAATTCGAATGCAACTTTCTCTATTGACATTTCTACTAAATCCAGCTTATGAAACTTTCTGCAGAAAAAATGAATTAACTCTTTAACTCGAAGATCTTTTGGAAGGAAATAGTATGTAATGCGAATCAAGTATTGAATGCAAAACGCTACCAGGAAAACTTCTGACTACCAATCAAACACCTTCCCGTCATCCGCCAACTGCGTATTGGGAAAAACTTCGGAGGCTTCTTCCCTAAACCGCTCGATGTTGTCATAGCGAGTAGAATAATGGCCAAGGATCAGTTGCCCGACACCTGCTTTCTGGGCAATCGCAGCGGCTTGCTTTGCGGTGCTGTGCATGGTGCGTTCCGCCAGCGCCGCCTCGGTTTCGAGGAAGGTGGCTTCATGGTAGAGCACATCAACGTCGCGTATGAGTTCCACGAAGGTTTCGGTATACACCGTATCGGAACAATAGGCGTAGGCCTTGGGCGGTACCGGATCAAACGTAAGCGCCACGTTCGGCACCACCGTTCCGTCGTCGAGCGTCACATCCTTGCCATCCTTGACATTCTGTAAATAGGCCGTATGTACGCCGTATCGTTGCACCGCCTCGGGGTTGATCCTGCGGTCGCCGATTTTTTCCCTGAAGAGGAAGCCGTTGGTGTAGACGCGATGCTGTAACGGAATCGTCGTGACGGTCACCTTCTCATCCTCAAAAATCAATTGGGATTCTTTGGTGTCGAGTTCATGAAAATACAGCCCGAATCCGGTATACGAATCGGCATACCGCAATTGCAAAAGGATGATTTCCTTAATGCCCTTAGGCCCATACACATGCAGGTCAGCGGTGCGGTTGAGCAGTGTCATCGATGAGATAAGTCCGACCAACCCAAAAAAATGGTCGCCGTGCAGGTGGGAAATGAAGATATGGTCGATACGCGAAAACTTGATCTTATTCCGGCGCAATTGCACCTGCGTACCCTCTGCACAGTCAATCAGGAAGAGACGGTTCTTGATTTCCAACACCTGTGAAGTCGGATTGCTGAACGTACGCGGCGTGGCGGCATAACACCCCAGGATCGTCAGTTGCATCAGAAACCGAGGTCGCGTTCGATTTCCTCCATCTCGATCAGGTCGTGCGCTTCCTGCCGCGTCGGAACCACATGCAACTGCGCGGGCGTTTTGTTGAAATCGACGTCGGGAATCACCACGACAAACGTCTTCTTTGCCTTTCGGTGCGCTTTCGCCAGGGGCAGGAAGGCTTTGAGTTCTGACACGCGAATGTCACTCCGGTCGGTGAGGTCGACCACTAGATGCTGCTTGTCAAAGGACGGGTATTCCTGCGTCAGTTGGTTGAGGAAGTCTTCAAGCGGTTCCCCTGTGTTGTATAAGATAGTGATAGGGCCTTCGGTTTCGAAACGCATGCCGTGAACTTTTAAGTCTAGTGTATTTTGGAGGCCAACAGGTAAATGACGGCCATCCGGATCGCGACGCCGTTCTCCACCTGCTCAAGAATCACCGATTGGTGCGAATCCGCCACATCCGATGTAATTTCCACACCTCGGTTGATCGGTCCGGGGTGCATGACCACGATTTCTTTGTTTAATGAATCGAGCAACGCCTTGTCGAGTCCGTATTGCTGGCTATACTCGCGTGTTGACGGGAAATAGCTCACATCCATCCGCTCGTTCTGCACCCGCAGCATGTTGGCTACGTCGCACCATTCGAGCGCTTTGCGAAGGTTCGGCTCGACGGCTACGCCCAGGCTTTCGATATAACGCGGGATGAGGGTCTTCGGACCACATACTTTCACCTCGGCACCCAGCATCCGCAGGGCGAAGATATTGGAGAGTGCCACGCGGGAGTGCAGGATGTCACCGACGATGACGACCTTCTTCCCTCCTACCTCACCCAGTTTCTCACGGATGGTATAGCTGTCGAGCAACGCCTGGGTCGGATGTTCATGCGCTCCGTCGCCGGCGTTGACGATGCTGGCTTTTACGTGTTGGGAAAGGAAGTGGGCGGCACCGGCACTCGAGTGGCGCATCACCACCATATCGACTTTCATCGACAGGATGTTGTTGACGGTATCGATGAGCGTTTCGCCTTTTTTCACTGAGGACTGCGCCGCCGAGAAACTGATTACGTCGGCCGAGAGGCGCTTTTGGGCGAGTTCGAACGAGAGTTTCGTGCGGGTACTGTTCTCGAAGAAGATGTTGGCGATGGTAATGTCGCGCAACGACGGTACTTTCTTGATCGGCCGGTTGATGACTTCTTTGAATTGGTCGGCAGTCTCAAAAATCAGGTCGATGTCGGATTTCTGGAGGTATTTGATCCCAAGCAGGTGCTGTACACTGAGTTCGGCCATTATGTCGTTGCAGTTGTTTTGTTGTTGACCAGGTATACCGCGTCTTCACCGTCTTTTGACGTCCAGCAGACACGTACTTTCTCATCGTTGATCGCATCGACCTGTCGCCCTCTGTAATCGGGTTGGATAGGAAGGTCGCGACTGAAACGGCGGTCGATCAGCACCAGTAATTCGATAGACGACGGGCGTCCGAATGACTGTATCGCCGTGAGGGCGGCCCGGATGCTGCGACCGGTATACAACACATCGTCGATGAAAATCACGTTCTTGTCCTCGACCAGGAAATCGATTCGGGTCTGGTTGGCCTCGAGCGGTTTCTCGTTTCGGCGAAAATCATCGCGGAAAAAGGTGATGTCGAGATAACCCAGTGCCGGCGCTTTTACACCATAATCACTTTCAAGAAGGGACTTGAGTCGTTCCGCCAGGAAAACGCCACGGGGTTGGATGCCGATCAGGACGCTATTGGAAAAATCAAGGTGTTTTTCGCGCAACTGGCAGGCCAAACGATGCAGTATGATATGGATCTCTTTCGAGCTGAGCAGGAGTTTCTGGCTCATACGACGCGTGTTTGGAGCGTAAAAGTACACAAAAAACGGCAGTCTGGAAAATAGATTTACCAACCCCGACGTTTTCATACCCGGGCGATTTTGCTATATTTGTTTAGGCCCTCCCAAATCCTCCCCTGCATGCTCCCCAAACGCTCGTATTCGATTACCCAACTCACGGTCGCCACCACCCTGTTACTTGTCGTTTCCGTGTTCTCGTATGTGAGCATCTATCGGATGCAGGAGTCACTCCGACAAATCAACCGATCTACTGTGGTAAAGCTCGAACTGCAACGGTTGCTGTCGGATTTCGCCAATGCCGCCACCGCCCACCGGAGTTACGTTTACAGTGGCGACCCCACATTCTACCGGCACTACCGCGAAGGCGTTGACACCATCCGGCAGCAACTGCGTAAAATCAAGACGTTAGTGCACGACTATCCCGACCAGAAACACAATATGTATGTTCTGGAAGCCTTCAGTGAACGCCGCATCGCCTACCTCGAAAGCCAGACTAAAAAACGGCAGGACATCCTGACGGAAAAGCAGTGGCGGCCGACCCGGCAATACTTCCTGCTGGTTAAAGGACAGACCGACCTCATGACAGCGGAGGAAGACCGCATGATGACGGAACGGATGGAGATGTTGAAACGACAGGAAAAACTGCTGCCGTTGTATGTGGTGTTGTTGGTAGTCGGATCGCTGATGACACTCGTTATCGGTGTCTATCTGCTTACAAAGGAAACGAAGCGATCGCGACGGCTGAAATCGCAATTGGAGGAGACGTCGGAAGAACTTGAACGCAGTCATCGGGAGTTGCAGATCGGACACATCAACCGCGGCCTGCTGAAAGAAGTAGCCGAAAAATTCTCCGATTACAAGCTCTACAATGAGTTTTTCCAGCTATTGGCACAGTATATATCGGATGTCGTAAAGGTTGACAGCGTGTTGATCGGAAAACTGATGAAAGACGACGGCGAGCCGCACATTCGGACGATCGCGGTATGCGTGCAGGGGCAAAAAGTCGATAACTTCACCTTCCAACTCAAAGGATCGCCTTCGGAAGTCGCGCTAAGGGACGGGCATTTCGTTTGCGAAAGCGGGTGTCAGACGGCCTTCCCTGATTCGTTGGTGTTGAAAATGCTTGAAGCCGAATCGTATGTAGGCGTGGCCTTGTATGCGATGGACGGCCAACCTGTGGGGATCATTTCGGCTATGCAATACGAACCGATTACCCAGTCCGATACCGTCCTTTCGATTTTACAGATTGCAGCCAAACGGGCGGAGCTGGAGCTATTGCGACTCGAAAACGAAGAGAAACTCTCACAGCAGAACGAATCGCTGGAACAGACCAACCGCTGGCTCTCGAAACTGAACAAAGAACTGGAAGCCTTCACCTATATTTCGAGCCACGATCTGCAGGAGCCTTTGCGGAAGATACAAATCTTCATTTCGCGTATCCTTGATAATGAAATGGACAGCCTGTCGGACAACGCGAAGAATTATATGATCCGAACGCAGGAAGCCGCCAACCGACTCCAGCGCCTGGTGCAAGACCTCCTCGCCTATTCCCGCCTCAAATCCGGATCGGTACCCACCGAAAGGCATAGCCTCAGGGAACTGGTCGACAGCCTGCGGAACGAACTGCATGAAGAACTTGAATCAAGGGGGGCACAGTTAATTGTAAGCGGTGCCGACGACATCCTCGTAGTGGAATCGCAATTCAAGCAGTTGCTGAATAACCTCATCTATAATTCGTTGAAGTTTTCGTCACCAGAACGTAGGCCCATTATCGAGATCCATAACAGTTTAATGAGCGGAAAGGAAGTGCCCGAAGAAGGCACAGATCCGAAGCGCCGGTACCATTGTATCAGCGTATCGGATAATGGTATCGGCTTCGATCCGCAATACCGCAAACGGATTTTTGAGTTGTTCCAGCGTGTGCATGAGGAAAGCAAGTTCAAGGGAACCGGCATCGGCCTGTCGATCGTGAAGAAAATCGTCGACAACCACAACGGTATCGTGACGGCCGACAGCACGGAAGGACTGGGCACGACGTTCACTATCTACCTCCCCGCCGAAAACGTGTAAACCTTGCTTTTGATCGTGTAAGACAAGCGGTAGTAGTATTGCGAACTTTATCGTAAAAACCTACCGATATGAACAAGCGTTATTTTTCCCTTGCATGTCTTTTGGCCGCTGTGCCACTTATCTCTGGCTGTGAACTGGCCGAAGGCATCTTCAAAGCCGGCGTTTGGGTCGGCGTTCTCGTAGTCGTGGGCATCATTGCCTTAATCGTTTGGATTATTGGGAAAGCGCGGTCGTGAAGTTTTGAGTGTTGGGTTTTGGGTTTTGGGTTTTGGGTTAGACTATTCTTGTGTTTAACGTTGCAACTTGCGCGAGGGCGCTGGGAAGCAATAGGTCAATTGCCTGGATAAAGCCTAGATAAAGCGTATATAAGGCGTATATAAAGCGTATATAAAGCGTTGATGGTGACAAATTGTAGTCGGGACTTCTTCGCGCTTTACACGCCGGGTACCTTACTTTCTATTTCAGGTTAGCTCGATAGAAGTAGGAAGTGATCAACTATAGAAAGGTGTTCGAACACACCACGCTACTTGGTTTTTGTGAATCCGACCTGAGAAAGTTCGGATCTTGATAAATCTACAGACGCTGACAAAAAACGTTTTTCGAACTCAGATTCATAACGCTTCCCACTAATTGCGTAACCGCGCATCAGCCTCGATCAAAGAAGACATTTCCAGCCAGGAACCGATCCACTCAAAACCCAAAACCCAAAACCCAAAACTCAACACTTCACGAGTACATTTTCTTCCGCAACTCCTGGATTTTCTCATCCTCGAAGTAATCGTCGAACGTCATGTAGCGGTCGATGACGCCTGATGGTGTCAGTTCCACCACGCGGTTACCCACCGTTTGGGCGAATTCGTGGTCATGGGTGGTGAAGATCACGGATCCTTTAAAGTTCTTGAGGGAATTGTTGAAAGCGGTAATCGATTCCAGGTCAAGGTGGTTCGTCGGTTCATCGAGCATGAGGATGTTCGCGCGCTGCATCATCATCCGCGACAGCATACAACGTACTTTCTCTCCTCCTGACAACACGCGGGCTGTTTTCAGCGCTTCTTCTCCCGAGAAGATCATCTTCCCGAGGAAACCGCGGATGTATACCTCATCGCGTTCTTCTTCTGTCTTGGCCCATTGGCGCAACCAGTCAACCAGTGTGAGGTCGTTGTCGAAGAAACTATGGTTGTCGACCGGCAAATAGGCCTGTGTCGTGGTAATGCCCCACTCGTACTTTCCGGCATCCGCGGCCTGGTTGCCGTTGATGATTTCATAGAACGCGCTGGTGGCACGGGAATCTTTTGAAAACAAGACGATTTTATCACCTTTCGCCATATTCAGGTCGACGTTGCGGAACAGCACTTCGCCTTCTACCGATGCGGCAAGTCCGGAGATATTCAGGATCTGGTCGCCCGCTTCGCGCTCCTGGTCAAAGATGATGGCCGGATAGCGACGGCTCGACGGTTTGATTTCGTCGACTTTCAGCTTTTCGATCATCTTCTTACGAGAAGTCGCCTGTTTTGATTTCGCTACGTTGGCCGAGAAACGGCGGATGAACTCTTCAAGTTCCGCTTTCTTCTCCTCTGCCTTCTTATTCTGTTGGGCCCGCTGGCGCGCCGCTAACTGCGACGATTCGTACCAGAAGGTATAGTTGCCTGAATAGTGGTTGATTTTTCCAAAGTCGATGTCGGAGATGTGCGTACACACGGCATCCAGAAAGTGACGGTCGTGGGATACGACGATCACGGTATTATCGTAATTCGCCAGGAAGTTCTCCAACCAGCCGATGGTTTCAAAGTCGAGGTCGTTCGTCGGTTCGTCCATGATCAACACATCCGGATTGCCGAAAAGCGCCTGTGCAAGGAGCACGCGTACTTTGAGTTTTCCGTCGAGATCGCCCATCATCGTGTAATGGTACTCTTCCGAAATACCAAGGTTGGAAAGCATGGCTGCGGCATCGGAATCGGCATTCCATCCGTTCATTTCCTCAAAAATCACCTGCAGCTCACCCACACGATCCGAATCCTTGTCGGAGAAATCCGGTTTCATGTAAATCTCGTCCATTTCCTTTTTAACGGCGAAGAGCGTTTTGTTGCCCATCATCACCGTTTCAAGTACGGTATGCTCGTCGAACATATTGTGGTTCTGGTTCAGTACCGACATCCGCTTACCCGGTTCAAGGAACACGTTTCCGGACGTCGGATCGAAATCCCCGGCCAGGATTTTAAGGAAGGTCGATTTACCGGCGCCGTTCGCCCCGATTACGCCGTAACAGTTGCCTTGCGTGAAGGTAGTATTGACTTCATCGAACAGGATACGTTTGCCGAATTGGACCGAAAGATTGTTAACTGTGAGCATCGTTTTTGTGGATTGTGAAAAACAGGATGCAAAAGTAGTGTTTTTTAACCGAAACGCCCACCAGACGCCTGACGGGTTGCCTGGCCCCTATAGTTTTAACGCGTTTTTAACAAGCGTATCCCATCCATTCGGATACATTTGTCTACAATCGTGAGACGATGCGCTATCAAAAGGTACTGAAACTACTATCCCCCTGCTGCTTACTACTTGCCCTGACGTCATGCAACAAACAGTTTGATAATGACGACTATACGGCCTGGTTTGGCGGCGAGGTTACCAATCCGGCCAACCGTTACGTGCTGTTCTGCAAAGACGGTGACGTGTTGGACAGCATCCCGCTGAAACCGGACAATACCTTCCTTTTCAAGTTTGATTCGTTGGCACCCGGACTTTACAGTTTCCGGCACGATCCGGAGTACCAGTATGTGTATTTCGACAAGAACGACAGCCTGATGGTGCGGATCAACGCGCAGGATTTCGATGAATCAATTGTTTTCTGCGGACGCGGTGAGGAAAAGAACAACTTCCTCATGGAATTATACCTGAAGAACGACCACGACCGCCAGCACCTGTTCGATGTATTTGCGTGGGAGGAACCGAAGTTTCGCAAGTATGTCGATTCGGCCTATGCAAGCAAGAAAAAGTTCTACGAACAACACAAGCAGAAAATCGGGTGGAGTGAGGATTTTGATACCTATGCCCTTGCCGGACTCGACTTTCCGCATTATTCTCAATACGAAATCTATCCGATCGTACAGAAAAAACGGCTGGCAAAAGACATGGAAGGTAAGCTTCCCAAGGATTATTACCACTACCGCCGGCAGATCGATTTCAACAATCCGAAACTCACCGCCTATTCGCCTTTCGTGAACTACCTCACCTATATGTTGAACAATGTGGCGATGGTGCACGAAAAACAACAACCGGATCCGCTTGATATCAGTGTGACGAAACTGACGATTGCCGATACGCTCTTCCGGAACCAGAAAATAAAAAATACGGTGTTGAACAACATCGCGTTCATGTATTTGCTCGAAGACCAGAACATGACCAACAACAAACGGTTTCTGGATAAGTATTACCAACTGTCGACCGACAAGAGCCAGCACAACGAAATACTGCGCATCGGCAAGGCCATACAAGCCTTGAATCCCGGGGGAAAACTGCCGCCTGTATCGCTGGTGGATGCTGAGGGCAAGGCCGTCGATATCAACACCGTCATCAAACGTCCGACGGTGCTGTTCTTCTGGACCAAGAACCGGGAGTCGCACTTATTGGCCGCCCACAAAAAAGCGTTGGAGTTGAAGAAGAAATTCCCTGCCTATGACTTCATCGCCGTCAATGTCGACAACGATCAGGGAAAATGGACGCAAAGCCTCCTGAACTACAAATTCGACGGCATCACCGAACTGCGCGCGACCGACTTTCACGACCTAAAAGACAAATGGGTCATCACCAAAATCCACCGCACGATGATCATCAGGGGTGATGGCACTATTGACAATGCGTTTGTGAGTTTGTTTGATGCGTATTTTGAGCAGAAGCTGAAGTAATTAGCGAATTAGCGAATGTGGGAATTAGCGAATTGCGCTTATGGGAAAGTACTTTCTTCTTTCAGTTTAAACGCCGTCTAGATTGCTATTTATAGTTCTTCGCCACTTACTGTCACTTCGCAATTAAGTGTCATAGAGATCGTGAACACGGTCTATCTCCTAATCAGGAAAATCACGCAGCTCGAACCGTCACTGTTGGCATTGCTTCGCTAGTAGGCTATCGCCTCGCAGCTCTAATTTACACATCTGCTCATCACCTTCTTCCAACAAAAAACCCGACAAAACGCCGGGTTCTTATTTCTGGTGCAGAAACTTTCATTCGCTAATTAGCTAATTCCCACATTCGCTAATTATTCCCCTTTTGGTAATCCGCAATAAACTGCGCCAAACCAATATCCGTAAGCGGATGTTTGAGTAGGCCCAGCATCGCAGAAAGCGGACCGGTCATGACGTCAGCACCGATTTTGGCGCAGTTGACGATGTGCATCGTGTGGCGTACGGAAGCGGCCAATATCTGGGTTTCGAAGCCGTAGTTGTCATAGATCTCGCGAATCTCTTCGATAAGCATCAGGCCGTCGGTCGACACGTCGTCGAGGCGTCCGATGAACGGAGACACGTAGGTGGCACCCGCTTTGGCCGCCAGTAAGGCTTGTCCGGCGGAGAACACCAGGGTTACGTTGGTTTTGATGCCTTTCTCAGAGAAATACTTGCATGCCTTGATACCGTCTTTGGTCAGCGGCAGTTTCACCACGATTTGTTCGTGCAGGTCAGCCAGCTCTTCTCCTTCGCGTATCATGCCATCGAAATCGGTGGCAATAACCTCGGCACTTACGTCGCCGTCGACGATGTTGCAGATGTCGACATAGTGTTTGAGGATGTTGTTCTTTCCGGTGATGCCTTCCTTTGCCATCAGCGAAGGGTTGGTCGTCACGCCGTCGAGCACGCCGAGTGCCTGTGCCTCGCGGATATCGTTCAGGTTTGCGGTGTCAATGAAAAATTTCATGGTATCTGGATTATGTTGTTTCAGAAGGACTACCCGCGCAATACGCAGGTTACCGGCGCGAAATTACGCTTTTTTGCGGCCTGTTGGAAGTTCTAGTTGGTAATGTTTCATCAGCATACGCTCGTACATCCTGTCGGGAAGCAGTCGTTTCAACACAATCGAAAACCGCGACAGGAACGGCCCGACTTTATAGTGTACGGCAGGCTGGCGCGTCTCCATGATTTTCTCGATGGTATGCGCCACCATGATCGGGTCATTTCCGCCGCTCACGTGTTGGTTGACGAGCGCCACCGTGCGACCATAGGTTTCGGCATAGGCGGAATCCGGCTGAAGCGCCGTGTTGTAGCGTCGGGAGGCGATGTCTGTGGCGAATTCTCCCGGGGCCAGGTTGCATACCTCGATACCAAAAGGCTTCACCTCCATCCGAAGCGCTTCCGAAATAAGTTCGAAGGCCCCTTTGGAAGCCGAGTACGGTCCGCGGAACGGGAGTCCCATATAACCTGCAATCGAGGTGATATTGATGATGAGTCCGGAACGCTTGTTTCGCATATGCGGCAGCACCGCCTTTATCACGTCAATAGGCCCGAAAAGATTGGTTTCGAAATGCGCACGAAGGGCGTCCGACGGAATTTCTTCCAATGGCCCGAGGATGCCGACTCCGGCGTTGTTGACCAACACATCGATGCGTCCGGCTTTTTCGATGACCGACGCCACACAGGCGGCAATTGTTTCGGGCCGGTTCAGGTCGAGTGGCACTAATGGGAAACGAGAATCGGTAATCGACGAGGGCTGGCGGCTGGTGCCGTAGACCGTGTGCCCGCGTGATGTGAGGTAATCGCCAACGGCTTTACCCAATCCGGAGGAAGCTCCGGTGATGAGAATGACTTTCATGGGTGTAAAATTAGGGAATTAGCGGCACGAGGCGAAAGCCTATTGGCGAAGCAATGAGATAATGGGCGGATTCGGCTCCTTCCGGGCAAATCAAAGTTCGGAGAAGTTTTGGTTGCCTTTTAAAAAATCGAAGTTAGAAAAACCGGCTTGAGGTGAAAGACACGTTTTCTGTAACAAAGATGTAATATATTTGAAATAAGTCCGTCTAACCCCTTCAAAAAACGCAACGATGCACAAACCGGTAGTAAGTGATGGCCTTGGAAATGAGATCCGCTTGTCGCGGGTTTCACAATTCGACGGATCCGCCACCTTCAAGGCTTTTTCCGCCAAGTACGTGGTGCAGGGATCAGAGTGGTACCAAATCGACGGGCGCCGGTATGAAGTGCGGGAAGGCGACTACATTATAGGGAATACCACCTCCAACGCGCATATCCTGATTGACAGTCCGAAGCCCGTATCCGGCGTATGCATCGACATCGATACCCAAAAATTACAGGAAATCATCGCCTACCAATACGGCGATAACGACAATTTCCGCTCGTTCCTGTTTGAGCAGGAAGGGATGGTCAACCGCTACAAAGCCCATCACACCCATCTGGGGTATGTCATCCAACAAATCGAACGGCACTTTGATGCACTGAGCGACGGTACACGGCTGTTGGGCGACGACATTTTTTACTCGATCGGGGAATGCATCGTCAAAGACCATGCACAATTGTTCCGTCAGTTCTGCAGTCTTGAGAGTGTTCGAAACGAAACCTCCCGCCGGCTGTTTGACTTTATCCGGGACGCCCGTCATTTCATCGACCATCATTTTACGGAAGACATCGGAATCGCTGCGATTGCGTCCGAGGCTAAACTTTCCGAATACCATTTCATACGGCTTTTCAAGAAAGTATGGAATGTGACGCCCTACCAATACGTTTTGCGTTGCCGACTTGAATTCGCGCATGCCCTTCTTCTTGACGGTATTTCCGCATCGGAAGCGGCGCATCGCTCAGGGTTTGCCGACAAATGCGCGTTCAGCAAAGCCTTCCGTAACAAGTTTGGCGTGCCGCCCTCCGCAATTCGCAATTTTTGACAACCTTTTCGTTTGAAGGGCCCGTACTTTTGAAGAAAAAAGATGAAAACGCCCTTCAACCGCTATCTGCACATCGCATTTGTCTTGATGGGATGGTTCTTTCTTTTGTATCGGGAAGAACCTGGCACGGCCCTCATCTATTTCGGACTTGCGCTGGCCTTCGATCCGTTTAACCCCGAGCAAACGTGGAAAGACCGGCCGTTTTGGCAGAAAGCCGTTTTGATTGCTGAGCTCATCGTCGTACTTATAAGTGGTATCCTCGAATGGCAGTCTTTATGAGAAAATCAGTTAGTCCCTTCCGTCTTACGTGCCGACATGCCGTGATTGCGCTGGCCTTACTCTGCACCACACTCAATCACGCCCAGACCTTGCCTCGAAAAGGCTGGTTCGGCGCGCGCATCGTACCCGATCCGGCGGGCATCCGGATAACAGAAGTGGTAGGAGGTACCTCCGCCAACGCAAAACTGCAAAAAGATGACATCGTCACGGCCATTGCCGGTCGTCCGGTTACCTCCCCGCAGGACGTGGTCGATACCATGGCGCGTTCCGGTGAAGGCGATAAAATCACCCTGGCCCTCCTCCGCGGAGGCAAGAAAACGACCGTATCCGCCAAAGTCGCCGGTCGCCCGCGCTCTACCGATCCGGCGGCCGAGGTGCTCTACGACCGTGTGGCGTTCAAGGGTGGTTACCTTAGCGTGATCATCAACAAACCAGCGGGGAACGGAACCTTTCCTGCCGTACTTTTTGTACCCGGATATACCTGCAGTTCGATTGACGGGCTTCCGGCCGACCATCCCTATGAACGCGTTGCCCGCGCCTTTAGCGCCGCCGGTTTTGTAGTGGTGCGGGTAGAGAAAAGTGGTCTGGGCGACAGCCGCGACACGCCTGATTGCCGGATGACCACACTTACCGACGAAGTGGAAAGTTTCAAAGCCGGGTTTGAAAAAATGAAGTCCCTCCCCTACGTGAACGCAGGCCAGCTCTTTATTTTCGGTCATTCGATGGGAGGCATTATAGCGCCCGCCATCAGCGCATCAGAAAATGTCAAAGGAGTAATCGTATATGGCACGACGGCGAAAAGCTGGTTCGAATACCAACTTGAGATGAACCGCCTTCAATTGAAACTCGCACATACCCCACCGCTGGAATACGAGTCCAAATGTCGAATTCAGGGTGAAATCGCCTACGACTACTTCATCGCGAAAAAACCACTGGAATCCATTGCGGCCGATCCGGCTAAGGCGGAGGTATTGAAAACCGACTGGCAGTATGACGGAAATAGCATGATTTTCGAGCGCAACCAGGAATACTGGCGGCAGATACAGGATTACCCGTTGCTCGAAAACTGGAAGAATACCAAAGCCCAGGTACTGGTGCTGTTTGGTGAATCTGACTTCCAGGCATTTTCGAAAGCCGACCACGAACAGATCGTTGACCTAGTCAATCATTACCATCCCGGCGGCGCGACCCTGGTCACCTTTCCGGAAACCGATCATTATCTGGCCCGTTCGGGGAGCATGCAGCAGGCGTTTGACCTGTTTAGCGGCGGACACATTAAGGAATTGTTCGAGGCCTTCAACCCTGAAGTGACACGAACATCCGTCGAATGGGCGCAAAAAATCCTCCGGTAATGTAACGGAACGATCCGAACCTACACTTCTTTAAAACGAAACACCATCAGCACTACACCTATGAAAACCATCGCCATTATCGTATTCCAATTGTTAGGCTTCCTGTCAGCCCAGGCACAAACCTGGCAAAAACTCACTACTGAACCTTATCAGGGCAAGCAGGACGACATCAGCTTCGTAGACCGCAACACCGGTTGGTATGTCAACGGATATGGCCGTATCTACCATACCACCGACGGCGGCCAGACCTGGACGAAGCAGTTGGAGCAAAAAGGATCCTTTTTCCGTACCATTGTATTTCTTGACAAAAATGTCGGGTTCGTCGGCACGGTCGGCACCGACTACTTCCCGAATGTTACGGATACCATTCCATTGTATGGCACCCGCGACGGAGGCGTTACCTGGAAACCGGTTCCGTATAAAGGCCCGTATGTGAAGGGATTGTGTGCTTTTGATGTTGTAAAGGAACAATACATCAACCACGGTAAGATTGATTACAAATACCATATTTATGGCGTCGGACGCGTTGGAAGTCCGGCCAACATCATGATTTCACACGACGGTGGAGAAACCTGGACCTCGCGTAGTATGCAATCCGATTGCAAGATGTTATTTGACATCCGGATGCTCGATAAAAACACCGGTTTTGCGTGCGCGGCGACAAGCGAAGACATCTCCCAATCGAATGCCCTTATCCTGAAAACGACCGATGGCGGGGCGACCTGGCGCAAAGTATTCCAATCGGCCCGCCCGTTTGAAACCACCTGGAAGGTGTCATTCCCGACCGCCAAAGTAGGATACGTGACCATCCAATCCTATAATCCCGAACCAAGTGTCGCACAACAACGCGTAGCTAAAACCACCGACGGCGGCGAAACCTGGACCGAAATTGATTTGGTGCAGGATGCCGGTGCACGCGAATTTGGTATCGGTTTCATCGATGAAAAACACGGCTACGTGGGTACGATGAACAGCGGCTTCGAAACGACTGATGGCGGCACCACGTGGACGAAGATCGACTTAGGAAGAGCGTGCAACAAAATCCGAATTTACACCGACGCTGATAAAAAAGTGTACGGTTATGCGATTGGGGTGAACGTGTTTAAGTTGCCGTAGGGAGGGTTGAGGGTTGATAGTTGATAGTTGACAGTTGACAGTTGACGGTTGACGGTTGACAGTTCACAGTTGACGGTTGACGGTTGACAGTTCACAGTTGACGGCCTTCCATCTGGCAGAAAATCCATGTCTGTGGCGTGCTGTAATGTCTGGTAATGGACATGGAATAGTCCATTGACTTGTACTCTATTCAAACTTTAACAATTGGTACGGACTTCCCGTAACGGTAGGTCGGCGGCATTTCATAAGGGACGCATCCGCCCCTCCCCTAACGCAAAATACCCTTTCCCGACGACATGGCAATACGGGAAATCCGCACATTTTGTCAATGGTTAGGACGAGTTGGGGACAGTTGGGGGTTGAGGGTTGACAGTTGATTGTTGATTGTTGATTGTTGATAGTTGACGGCCTTCCATCTGACAGAAAATCCATGTCCGTGGCGTGCTGTAATGTCGGGTGGATAAGGGGCATGGAATAGCCCATTGACTCGTACCAAATGCAAACTTTAACAATTAGTATGGATTTCCCGTAACCGTAAGTCGGCGGCTTTTCGTAAGGGACGCATCCGCCCCTCCCCTAACGTAAAATACCCTTTCCCGATGACATGACAGTACGGGAAATCCGCCTATTTTGTTAAAAGAGTAGAGAGGAATAAAGTGAGAAGTACGTGCCTTTTCTGAAACTTACGGGGCAAAAAAAATCTCCCCGAAGGAAGACAAAAAAAAGAAAAAAATGGCAAGCTTACTGCATCGCACCGCTACAACCACATACCCTTGCTATGTTCCCATCCTGGGGGATTCTGCAGGAGCTGGTCGTGCAGGACTTGCCGTTGCAAATATACGATTAATTCGTATTTTCGCAAGCGCCCGGGCCCAGAATTGACGCGGCCTGTGCTTTTTTCGAAATACATCCGACATGAAGACATCCAAACTGTTCGCGTTCACCTCGTTATGCCTGTTGGCGGTTTCCTGTGGCAAAGACGATCCGTTTGCCATCGATGAAAGTAACTTGCAGGCCTATTACAAAAACGGCGACAAACTCACTCTAGCAGTCGCCAATCCAGGGCAACGTGACATTGACAGTGTGGCCTGGTTTCTGGATGGAAAACGGGTAGCAGCGGGTGAAAAACTGGCATTTACCCTGTCGAATCTTCCCCTGGGCTATCGCGAGGTGACGGCAAAAGTCTATGCCGGCGACGTCAAACCAGAAGAGACGTCAAGCCGGGTGGAAATCGTAGCCTCCACTGAACCTGCGCCCCTCAGCTACACCGTGGTCAATACGTATCCGCATGATGTGGAGGCCTTTACGGAAGGACTGGAATTCTACCGCGATACGCTCATTGAAAGTACCGGACAAAAGGGCAAATCCTGGATCCGGAAATACGACTATAAAACGGGGAAAGTATTCCGCCAGCGGGACCTGTCAGGCGAGTATTTTGGTGAAGGCATCACTGTCATCGGAGGGAAACTCTACCAGTTGACCTGGCAGGAAAAAACCGGATTCATCTACAATGCCGATACCTGGAAACTTGAGAAGAAGTTCACCTACGACCAGAATATCGAAGGATGGGGTATGACCCACAATGATACCCATATCTTCCAATCCGACGGAACGGAGAAAATATGGAAAGTGGACCCGGCCACACAAAAAACACCTCTCCTTCGTTAATGTATACGCCGGAACCCGCAAGATCAAAGCCGTGAACGAACTCGAGTACGCCAATGGCAAAATCTACGGAAACGTCTGGCAGAAAGACCTTGTAGCCGTTATCGATCCGGCGACCGGAGTCGTTGAAAAAGTACTCGACTTCTCCAAACTCCGCAAGGGACTCAAATCCAGCACGGCCGAGGTATTGAACGGCATTGCCTACAATCCCAAAACGAAAACTTTCTTCATCACCGGCAAGAACTGGGATAAACTATTTGAGGTACGGCTTGCCGATTAAACGAAGCTACCTTACTCCACCACCTGCACGCCGAAACCACTAACGAGGCCGGCAAGTCCGTTACGCGAAAACAACGCCCGTTGCACCTTCGTACGCCCCGGATGCAACGTGTAGTTCCGGCTGCTGCTGAAATCACAACGCCGCGCGTCGGCTTTTTCGAATTCCGCCCGATACAGGTCGCATTGGTCGAATACCACATTCTGTAGGTCACATGCCATAAAGTCAACCGCCACCAGGCTGCATCGGGTGAAGGTTGCGGCATTCATCCGCAGGCCATAAAACTTGGCAAAGTCGAGGATGCAGTCGGTAAAGTGGACTTCAAAGATAAGCTTGTCCGACATCGCAAAATTACATCCCCCAAAACTGCACTCCTCAAAAAAAACGGTTCGATAGGCCGTGTGGTTCAGTTGTGCTCCGTCGAAACGGCAGTGTCGGAAGGTGCACGAAATGAAGGTCAATCCAATGCAATTAGTTGCGGTGAAATCGCAATCGGTAAAGACACACTCCTCGAATTCCGTGAGATTCAGGTCATCGCGACCGTACACAACACCCGAAAAAAACTTATCAAAAACATACGTCGTCATCGTCGGCAAAGTAGCGACATTATTTTCGATTTCCCCGTCTTTTCACCGCCTTATCGTTGTAGCCGCCGACACAACCGGGTGTTTTTTTTGATGAGATTGAAACTATCGTATCAATTCCAATACCCGTTTTCCGTTATTTTTACGCTCATGAGAACGGTTTTCTTTCTAATCACCTGCCTGTTGGGGGTTACCACTTTACACGCACAAACAAACCTTGAGACTGGCGGACGCGTGGCGCCCTTATCCGACAAGGGTATTCGACTAATCGGGGCGGCCTCCTTTGTTGCCTTCGAATTTGAAGGCACTGACTGCCAACTGACGCTCGCGTCGGTTGACGACTATCCCCACCACAATTACGTCAGCCTCGAACTCGACGGAACCTATCTGGGCCGCATCCGCATTGAACCCGGACGCCCTGCCCCCTATTCGGTTGCGGTCACTAAATCCGGTCGGCACCGACTGGTGGTCTACAAAGCGACCGAAGCCCAAAACGGGTTTGTCGATTTTCTGGGTACTACCGCAAAGATTGTAGCGCCGGGCAAAGCCAAAAAGCGCAAACGCATCGAATTCATTGGCGACAGCATTACCTGTGGCATGGGGAACGACGAAAGTGCGCTTCCGTGTGGGTCGGGAGAATGGTACGACCAACACAATGCCTATTGGTCGTATGCCCCAATCACCGCCCGCGCACTCCATGCCGACTTCCTGCTGAGCTCCGTGTCGGGAATGGGAATGTACCGCAACTGGAATACCGAAAATTCCGAATCGGAAATCATGCCCGAAGTCTACGGGAAATTAGCCTTACGTGAATCCGACACCCGTCCCTTCGACGCGACTTTCCAGCCGGATGTTGTGACTATTTGCCTCGGCACCAATGACCTCTCGGCCGGTGACGGGAAAAAGCCCCGCACACCGTTCGACGCCAAACAATTTACCGACAATTACATCGCCTTCATAAAGATGCTGCAACAACGCTACCCGAAGGCCCAGATCGTGTTGTTGTCGAGCCCCATGCTCAACGGCGAGCGCCACGCCACACTCATGGCTGCCCTTGATACCATACAGGCTGCCTTTCCAACCGGTACGCTTCGCCGCTTCACCTTCCAGCCGATGGAACCGAAGGGTTGTGGGTACCATCCAAGCAAGGAAGACGATCAAAAAATGGCGTCCGAACTGACACCTTTCCTAAAAAAACTACTGGATGAAAAGTAGGATCCTACCCCTCCTGACCTTTTTCGGCATCAGCCTGTTCGGACGCGCAAACGTATCACTGCCGTCGGTATTTTCCGATGGGATGGTGCTCCAGCGGAACAGCGAAGTGACCTTTTGGGGATACGCCAATCCGTCGGAAGAAATCGTCGTCACTACCTCGTGGGACGGCGCCGAATACAAGACCAAAGGAACGGCAATGGCCCACTTCTCGCTTACCTTAAAGACAGGCACTGCCGGTGGCCCCTACACCATCCGTATCAAAGGGTGGAACGAGCGCGTCATCCAGGATGTCTGGCTCGGTGAAGTCTGGCTGTGCTCGGGCCAATCGAATATGGAAATGACGCCGTCGTGGGGACTTGTCGATCGCGAAGCGGAAGTCGCACAAGCCAACGACCCGTTGATTCACATCGCGACTATTACCAAAAAAGCATCGCGCTTTCCTCAGGAAGACGTGCCGGTTACGTGGCAATCCATCACTCCGGAAGTCATGAAAAACAGCAGTTCGGTGGCGTACTTTTTTGCGAAACGACTGCGCGAAGAAATGCCCGACGTCCCGATTGGGCTGATCGTATCGGCCTGGGGCGGGAGTCCGGCTGAGATCTGGATTCCGGAAACCACCATCGCATCCGATGACTACCTAAAGCAGGCAGCCGCCGCGCTGACCGATAACCAATGGAGTCCACACCTGCCTGGTAACGCCTACAATGCCATGATCCATCCGTTGATACCCTATCGAATCGCGGGTGCACTTTGGTACCAGGGCGAATCAAACACGGGCGCGGCCCATTATGAAACGACACTTTTGGCCTTGATTTCCTCATGGCGTGCTGCCTGGGGCTACACGTTTCCCTTCTATTTCGTCCAGATTGCGCCTTACAAATACGAAAACAATGAGTTCGGGGCAGGCATCGTCCGGAACGCCCAGCGAAAAGTACTTTCGATGACCGAAAAAGTCGGGATGGTCGTGATCTCCGACGTATCGACCATCGACGACATCCATCCCCAAAATAAAAAACCGGTTGGGCGCCGACTGGCCGGACTGGCACTGGCGGATGTCTACGGCATCCAAAAAGGGGAAAACCAGGGACCACTCTATGAGGGATGGCATGCCGACGGTCGAAAAGCAATCGTTCAATTCCGCCATGCCGACGGTCTCCATTTTACCTCTAAAAAAACCACCCTTTTTGAAATAGCAGGTGCCGACGGCGTCTTCCACACCGCCGAAGCCCGCATTTCAGGCAACCAGGTCATCCTGTCGTGTCGTGATGTTACATCCCCTACCCGTGTACGCTATGCCCTGCGTAGCGACGCCGTCTCCGATTTGTTCAACTCCGCCGGGCTACCGGCCTCGACCTTCCAAACCGAATAACGATGAAAAAACCACTAGCAGCCGTGGCGCTCGCCACCTTTTTGTCCCCTATGATGAACGCGCAAACCAAACCGCACCTTGACCCGAAAAAGCCCATTGAAGAACGCATCACCCTGTTGATGCAGCAAATGACCCTTGAGGAAAAAATCGGCCAGATGAACCAATACAACGGTTTCTGGGATGTCACCGGTCCGGCTCCGCAAGGCGGTTCTGCCGAAAAGAAATACGAACACCTTCGCAAAGGATGGGTGGGTTCGATGTTGAACGTCCGCGGTGTCGAAAACGTCAGGGCCGTGCAGAAAATCGCCGTCGAGCAAACGCGGCTGGGTATTCCGTTGATCATTGGTTTTGACGTCATCCACGGATACAAAACCCTTAGTCCCATTCCCCTTGCCGAAGCGGCCAGTTGGGATCTCGACGCGATTCGCCGTTCCGCCAGTGTAGCTGCCGATGAAGCGTCTGCCGCCGGTATCGACTGGACATTTGGCCCGATGGTCGACATCTCGCGTGATGCCCGTTGGGGACGCGTGATGGAAGGCGCCGGGGAAGACCCGTACCTCGGAAGTAAAGTCGCCGCTGCCCGCGTGAAAGGATTCCAGGGAACGGATCTCACGTCACCCAGTTCCATCGCGGCCTGTGCCAAACACTTCGCGGCGTATGGATTTGCAGAAGGCGGTCGCGATTACAATACCGTCGATATCGGAAACGCTACCTTATACAACGTCGTATTGCCGCCGTTCGAAGCGGCACGAAATGCAGGCGTCCGTACGATGATGAATGCCTTCAACCTCCTGAACGGCATCCCGGCCACGGGCAACCACCTCCTGCAGCGCGACATCCTGAAAGGAAAATGGAAATTCGACGGATTTGTCGTCTCCGACTGGGCCTCAATAGGTGAGATGGTCACCCACGGCTACGCGGCTAACCTCGCGGAAGCGGCAGAAAAAGCGGCAGAAGCCGGATCTGATATGGACATGGAAGCCTCGGCTTATGTCACACACCTGGCACAATTGGTGCGGGAGGGCAAAGTGCAGGAATCGGTGATCGACGATGCCGTGCGGCGCATCCTGCGGGTGAAGTTTGAACTCGGACTGTTCGACAATCCCTACCGTCGCTGCGACGAAGCGCGCGAAAAGACCATCGGCAGCAAAGCACATCACGAGGCCGTTCTGGACATGGCGCGCAAATCGATTGTATTGTTGCGCAACGAAGGACAACTCCTGCCCCTTCCCAAACAAGGCAAAAAGATTGCCCTGATCGGGGCATTGGCCGCCGACGACAACAGTCCGCTGGGTAGCTGGCGAATCGCGTCTGACGACCACACCGCCGTGTCGGTGCTGGCTGGCATGAAGCGTTACGACGGCAACAAACTGGTGTATGAAAAAGGAGCCGACCTGGTCAAAGGCGAAACCGCTTTTACGAAAGAGTTGGTCTTCAACACGACCGATCGTTCGGGCTTCCCTTCCGCATTGAAAGCCGCAAAAGAGGCGGATGTAGTGGTAATGGTGCTGGGCGAACACGGGTTCCAGAGTGGCGAAGGGCGCAGCCGCACCGAATTAGGACTTCCGGGCCTGCAACAGGAATTGCTGGAAGAAGTATACAAAGTCAACCCGAATATCGTATTGGTACTGAACAACGGACGTCCGCTGGCGTTGCCGTGGGCTGCGGAACACATTCCCGCTATTGTAGAGGCCTGGCATTTGGGTACCGAAACCGGAAACGCCGTTGCCGAGGTATTGTACGGTGACTATAACCCGGGCGGAAAACTGCCGATGTCGTTCCCGCGCAATGTGGGGCAAGTCCCGATGTATTACGGGCAATTCAACACCGGACGGCCAGTCAACACCGACCAGAACGTCTTTTGGTCACACTACACCGATACCGAGAAAACCCCACTATTCGTCTTCGGCCACGGACTGAGCTACACCCAGTTCAGCTACCAAAAACTGGAGGTCGGACGCCAGCAGAAGAAAGGGCAACCGGTGAACGTATCGGTAACGGTAACCAACACGGGTAAACGCGCCGGACGTGAAGTCGTGCAATTATACATCCGTGACGTTGCCGCGAGCTTAACACGCCCGGTAAAGGAATTGAAAGGATTTGAGTTGGTCGACCTGCAGCCGGGCGAATCCAAAACGGTTCGTTTTGTGCTGACCGATAAAGAACTCGGTTTCTACGACAACAATGGAAATTACCTGGTGGAACCGGGCGTTTTCAACGTATTTGTAGGGGGTAGTTCCGCGACGAGCCTCGAATCAGCGTTCACACTCGAATAACCGTCTTACCTCTTTCGAAGCGCCTCGTTCCGGGTACGAATCAGGTCGAGCGTAGTGGCATCCGATGAAAAGACCGAGTTGAGTCCCTGTGGCTCCTGGGGCGGGTCGGCCGTATAGGCATCCCCTTTGTTCCATTTGCCTTTTTCATTGGCTGCCCTGCCTTCACCGCCATAGCCCCAGAAATTCACGCCCGCCAGCGCTTCGTGATTTGCCACACTGCGCTGAAGTCGGGTGAAGAACAGGTCATAGAATGTATTACGGCTTTCGACAGACGCATCTGCAGTGAGCGCTTCACCACGGCGCGGCAGACCGAATTCTTCCACCACGATCGGACGTTTGAGTTTTTCGGCTGACGCGATGTGACGCTCGAGGTATTCCGTCGCGTTCGCGACAGCCACCGGAAGGGTTTCCTGCTCCTTTGCATGGTCGAACCAACCCCAGTTTTTAGGCCAGATGTGCATCGTCAGGTAATCGATACGCGGATTCTGGTGGGTGCGCTCAAAAGCTGCCTGGTCGGCATTCGACCCGGCACTTCCCTCCGACCCGGTTGAAATCAGGTGGTTCGGATCGAGTTGGTCGATGAGATCCACCGTGGCATTCAACCATTCCGTAAAGGCCTTTTCATTCTCTACCGTAAAGATCCGGGGCTCATTGGCCACTTGCCACGCCATGATGGCCGGGTCTTCGGTATACTTCTTCTTCGTGTAGGCATTCTTTCGGCCAATGATGAAGCGGATGTGCTTCTCCAACGCGTCCTTACAAGGCGCGCAACTGTGGAACTGGGTCACATACGTCATAAACCCCGGCCACGTACCCCCGTTTAGATTCGGATTCGGAATCGGGCCATACCCATTCCATTCGAGGTATTGCGACATACCGCCCGACCATTCCCAATTGTTCGTAAGGTACAGCACCGCCGTCATGCCCCGTTTTCCCATTTCGGATAAGAGGTAGTCGAGTCCGTCGAGCAATGCGTCGTCATAAGTGCCCTGCTTCGGCTGCAGCGGTTCCCGGACGGTAAAGTCATAGCCTCCTCCATCGGCTCCCACCAAAATCCGAAGGTTGTCGATGCCGTTTGCTTTCATTTGGTCGAGTTCCCGGGTCAGGCGTTTGCGGTCGCCGTATTTTTTCGATCCCAGGATGGCGCCGTACCAATAGTTCGCGCCGATGTAATAGTAGGGTTTTCCGTTCTTGGTAAAGTGCGTACCGTCGACGCCTACAAAGGCCTTACGATCAACGTGCTGCGCCGTCATCACAGCCGCACACAGCAATAAAGGGAGGAGTTTTTTCATGTTATGGGAAAGTATACATAGAAGGAAGTTCAGAGGCCAAAATCGACCGCGACTTGTTGGTAAAGGTAACAAAATCAGTAGTATTGGTTTGACCGGACGGCGGCACGTAATACCCGTCCTGGTTGTTCGACCAAAACATCACATACGCAATCCGGACGTTGTTGTCGGTCAGGGCCGGATACAGGACGTCGGTAAACCAACCGGTCACCGGCGGCACAGAAGCCGTGACGCGGTAGCCTGTTTCGGTCAGCGCCGCCACCTTCACCCGTGATTCGGCCAACTGGGTGAGATACTGCAATTTCGCATTCGCCCGTCCGGACCCGGTAAGCCCCTGGTTGTTGAAATCGCCGTAGTTGTCCATGCCCAGGATATCCACATAGTCATCACCGGGATACCGCGACAAATAGCCGGTTTCGTTGGTGTAGGAGTTGTCTGGCGAGAACGCATATAATACGTTGTGTACATTCTTTGTATCGCGAAGATAGGTCACCGTGAACCGGAAGATGGTCTTGTATTCTTCCGCCGTGCAATAAGCCGCTCCCCACCAAAACCAATTGCCGTCAAATTCGTGGAAGGGACGGAATATAATAGGGATGGGTTTCCCGTTGCTGTCTTTGAGCGATGACAATACCTCAGCCACTTTATCCAACTTCGATTTGAACCACTCGTGATGGCTTCCGCCGGGAAGGATGCTTCGAAACGCGGTCGCCCGATCCGCTTCCGGCATGTCGTTCGCATAAAAGCTCGTTTCCTGGTTGGGCTCCCGAAGGTGCCAGCACAACGTATTGATCATCCCCTGGGCATAGGCCGCGCGGATATCGTCTTTGATGCTCTGCTCCTGTTGATGATACCAGTTACCCGAGGTACCGTCGTTGTTTTTGTCGGTGATGAACATGAAGTCGGAACCGAGCATTGCCGGATCGCTTCCGGTCGCTTTCTTCATATCGGATTGCGCCGCGTTGTCCTGGAAATACGTATAAAACGCATCGTGCTGGCCGACCGCAAAACGGGTCTTCGACAGCAGCCGCAAGTTGTAGAAAAGGGCCGCCGTTTCCGTTGTAGCGTTGGGGTCAACGAGGTAATCCGCTACATTTTGTGGAGTTACGACATCGGTTGGGGTCGGCGTTCCGTTGTTGTTATCGTCACTTGAGCCGGATGACGAACACGCCACGCAGACCGCCAGGGCCGCGCCAAGTAAAAAAGTGGTTTTCATAGCGTATAGTAGGGCCCTCGGGCCGATTGATTTCAGCGTCTATAACCGGCGCAATAACTCGATACAGGCACGTCCGTTGTGATACGGACACTTCCAAAAGCCGGCTTTGTCTTTTTCGATGGGCGAACCGTCGGCATACACCCCCCAGCGCCACTCCCCGTTCTGGTAATCAAAGAGCGTCGACTGCGTAAATGTCCAGTTTCGGTAGATGATGTCGAGGTAGTCTGACTTTTGCGTCAGCTCCCAGGCTTTGTGGAAACCCAGCCATAACTCGGCCTGGGGCCACCAATGCTTCTCGGCAATCAGACGGTTGTCAGCAGGGTCGTATTCGTACCAGAGTCCACCGTCAACATCAAGGCCTTCGCACGTAGCATCCGCCATGCGCACACAGTGGCGTTGGTAGCGTTTTATGAGCGCGTCATCCCCCATCTCTTCCGCACAGTCGAGCAGCAGCCAGGCCGCCTCGATGTCGTGTCCGTACGAAATCACATCCTTCTTCTCAACCCATTCTTCGTTGAAGAACAGCCGGAGGTGCCCGGTCGTTTCGTCTATGAAATAGCGGTCGATGGTCTGTAGCAAGTCCATTAGGTGGTCGCGTAGCTCTTTGTGGGGTGCCACCTTATACAAACAGGCATACGCCTCTGCGATGTGCAGGTGCGTATTCATGGTTTTCTTCTCATTGGCGTCCTTATCGCTCAGGCGCTGGTCTTCGATAGGTGCCCAGTCGCGGGTGAAGGCTTCGTAGTAGCCACCACGCTCGGTATCGCGACAATTTTCATCAAGGGTCCTCCACAACCCAACGGCATCCCCAAGGGCTGCCACATCGCCGAAGGCCGCGTAGTATTCCGCGCAGGCGTATAAGGCAAAGGCGAGCGCATAGACCTGTTTCTTGGTTTCTTTGGGTTGGCCGGTATAATCGAGGCTCCAATACACGCCGCCATACACCGGATCTAAAAAATACCGATGCAGGTACTGGTACGCGCGTTGGGCCTGTTCTTTCAGGCTGTCAGACGGACGAAGGCGATAGGCCGCCGAGAAGGTCCAAAGGATACGGGCATTCAACACCGCGCCCTTATCCGACTCCGGCTGCGGACGGTCTTGCCAGTCGATCGCACCCAAAAAGCCTCCGTTTGCGTAATCGGGCATCCGCTCCAGCCAAAAGCCAAGAATCCGGTCGAGTTCAACCGACAGCGCGTCGCGAAAACCCTGTTCGGTCATGGGCGGAGGGATTTGTTTCGCTCGACCATGTCGATAATGGTCTGCACCGATCCGGAGGAGGTAAAGGTATCCACTGGCGTGTTCATGACATAATCAACCAATTTGTCGAGGGTCGACACCGCCACGTGCATACGGGTATCCGACGACGCATAGTAAATGTACACCGTGCCGTCGTCATCGGCGATCCAGCCGTTTGAGAACACCACGTTCGATACGTCTCCGATGCGCTCTTCGTCGTGTGGTGCGATGAAATGCCCTGCGGGAACATGCGTCACACGTGAAATATCGTCAAGCGCCGTCATAAACATATAACAGGTATACCGGAGGCCGGCCGCTGTATTGCGCACGCCGTGGGCCAGGTGCAACCACCCCTTTTCGGTTTTAATCGGTGCGGGACCCAGGCCGTTTTTCAATTCATAAATGGTATGGTAGTTCTTTCCGAAGATGATCGATTCGTCTTCTACTACCGGATGCTTCATATCGGTGATATAGCCCAATCCAATACCACCGCCGGATCCCACATCGATGAAACCATCTTGCGGGCGGGTGTATACGGCGTACTTCCCATTGACAAACTCAGGGTGGAGCACGACATTGCGTTGTTGGCCGGCGTTACTCACCAGATCAGGAAGGCGTTCCCAGGTTTTGAGGTCTTTGGTGCGCACGATGCCGGCATTGGCTACGGCAGCACTGGTGTCAGACTTGGGTGCCTGTGGATCTTTGCGTTCCGTACAAAACACCCCGTAGATCCAGCCGTCTTCATGGGCGGTAAGGCGCATATCGTAGACATTGGTATCCGGGTTCTCGGTTTGTGGCAGTACGCAGGGCGTTTCCCAAAAGACGAAATTGTCGATGCCGTTCGGACTCTCCGCGATAGCGATGAACGATTTACGGTCGTTCCCTTCCACACGTACGGCCAACAGGTAGCGGTCGTTCCATTTCAGGGCGCCGGCATTGAAGGTGGCATTGATCCCGATGCGCTCAAGCCCAAACGGATTGGTGTGTGCGTTCAGGTCATAGCGCCACTCCAGCGGTGTGTGTTCCGCCGTAAGGATCGGGTATATATAACGGTCATAGATGCCGTTGCCCCCTTCCGCCGGTTGGTTAGGACGGGTAAGCAACGCCTGGTGCCGTTTTTTTAGCAGTTCGTAGTTAGCTATTCTCTCGATAGGTTGGGTTTGGTACATGATACTCTATTTGCTTTAATCAAAAATCGGATAGTCGCTTCCACCAGGTTTTTCGCATGGTTAGTACGATGACCAACAGTAAGGCTATCACTACAATAAGTTCGGTCCATTTAGACAGTATGAGGTACATCGGCAGGAGTGTCAGCAGGATTTGGCCCGTAATACCGAGCGCCACATTGAACATGTTGATCCGGAAGTTCGGATTCGCCACGATGTCGGGCTGCGTTTGGCGCGCCATGTCACGCACCGGTTTCCAGAGTCCCCACGGACGTACGGTGGTATAAAACGACACCAGTGTCTCCGAATCGGTAGGCGGTGCGGCATACGATCCTACTACGCAGGCGGTCAACTGGATGACAATGAATACGGGGAAGAAATACAATAGGCGGGTGCCGTCGAAATAGTCGGTTACGCCCGACACCGAAAGCGCCGGCGGGATGGCACTGGCAATGATACCGGCCAGCATACCCCAATAAAATCCGTTGGCATTGAAGCGCCACCAATACCATTTCAGTACGTTGGCACATACAAAACCGCCATACAATCCGGCTGTGATGATATTGAAAATCATGTTTACATCGCGGATCAGCAGTCCGAGTCCGACACCCAGCACCACCATAACAATCCCCGAAATGTATCCCATGTTGATCACGCTGCGGCGACTGGCATCCGGCCGGAAGAATTTGAGGTAGATATCATTTACGATATAGGCCTGACCGGCATTCAGCGTGCCGGAGAAGTTGCTCATGAAGGCCCCGAGGAACCCAGCGAGTACGAGTCCGACCAATCCCAACGGCAAATACGTATTGATAACCGCCGGCATGATGTTTTCGAAATTGACGCCATCGGCCGTGCGGTGTAGCGGCAGTTCTTTGAAGTAAAGGATCCCCAGTATACAAAGTCCCATCGTCATGAAATACCGTATGGGCAGTAGGATGATGGAAATGAAACCGCTCATTTTACTGGCTTCCTCCGGTGATTTTGTACTGAGGATTTTCTGGCAATCGTAGTTCGGCGCCGGACCCGCAAGGCTTTTCAACACGCCGGAGAAGAACATCATCCCCACAATGGCACCGAAGAAATGGTAACCGTCTTTTTCGAGTTTCGTGCCCGCTTCGGCCAGCAACCCTGACCAGTCGAGGCCGAGTTCACTGCCGAAAAACGGACTGTCCCATCCGAGTGGCAGGCGATCGGTCAGCACCACACCCGAATCGGCCAGGTGCGTCATGGCGATTACGCCCACGAACAACGAACAGACGATCATGATCATATACTTGATGAAATCCGCCAATACGATACCGTGCATACCGCCGACGATACTATAGAACATCGCGACGACACAAATACTGACGCCATAAAACTGGGCAGTCGTGCTTTTGGCAGCGATCAGGGCGGTTTCATAGGCCGGTGTACCCGGCGTCAAATGCTCAAGTCCGGCATCGAGGAACGGAAAGACGTGCTTCACCGATTCATAGGGGATGAAAATCTCGAGGAACTCCCCTACTCCTACAAACGCATACGCCATATAACCAATGCATAGCATCAGCGCGAATACCACGACGATCGCATGGCTCTGGCGTACCCCGCGACCGCTCAGTCCGAAGCGCGTGCCCAGCCATTCCGCACCAGTCGTCGCATTGCTTCTACGCAGCCATTTACTGAGAAAGACCATGAGAAATACCTGGTTGAAGACGGGCCACATCCATGGAATCCAGACACTTTTGAAACCGTATAGGAACGCCATACTCACGAGGAGCATCGTGCCCGAGATGTCAAACATGTCGCTGGCGTCGCTCAGTCCGAGCATATACCACGGCAACTTTTTGCCGCCCATCAGGTAGTTGTCTTTGCTTTTCCGCGCGCGGTTCTTCATGAACAGGCCAATGGCGATCATGAGCAGGAAGTAGGCGGCGATGATACAAAGGTCGAGGGTAGATAACTTCATCTTTAGTGTTTTTGGTAGAGCTTGGCCGCTGCGGCGTCTTTTTCAAACCAGGTGCGTTCGAGTGCCCGGAAGGCTTTGAAATCGGCTTCAGAAGCCTGTCCTCGGTAGGGCGCGTAATAGTGCATCCGCGGCGGGTTCATATACTCGTTCCAGCCGTGGTTGCGCCACACCAGTACATACGAAACCGGATAGTCGCCGATGGCCTCCATGAGGGTGCCCGTCCACCAGGCAGCATCAGGAACGGCTTCAAAACCCGTTTCCGCCAGCGCCATGGGAAGGTCTTCTTCTTTGGCGACATTCGACATCATGTCCAGTTGTTTTCGTACGACGTCTATAAACGCCTGCCGGCTGTTGGGACCTTCCATCTGGTAATGGTCGAAACTCAGCATATCCGCATAGGTACGGCCTGGATAGTAACGCCGAAACAATTCTTCTGAGTCGAAATTGCTGGTATTGTAGACGTATAACAGTTGGTGTACGCCTTTCTTGCGCAGGTAGTCAAAGGTGAATTTCCAAAGTTGTTGGAACTCTTCCGGCGAGCCGTTGTTGCGGCACCACCAGAACCAGTCGCCTGTCAATTCATGGAACGGGCGAAACAAAATAGGGATCGGACGACCGTTCTTATCGTTCAGCGTTTTCAGGTAATCGGCCGCATTATCCAGCCATGACACGTAGGTGGCATGTGCCGAACCTCCGGGAAGTGCCGACGCCAGTGAACCTTTGGTCGTATCCCAGGCGTTACCGCCGGTGAGCGGGTTGTTCATGTGCCAGCTGATGGTGATCACCCCACCCCTTTTGTGCGCGTCGATGATATACTGCCGCATGAGGTTGAACGGAATACCGTCGAGGTTTTTATCGGATTTTTTTTCGAGTCCGCCCAAATCCCAGCCATACACAGCCGGATAGTCGCCACATGCGTCTTTGACATCGCTTCGTCCGGCCTCATATTTCCAGGTGACCCCATAGGCAAGATCGTCCTGGTGCCCGAACATCAGGTGTTGCGTTTGGGCGCGGAGGTTCCCGCAAAGGATGACCGTTTCCGGCGTTGCATCCGCATCGGCCGTGCGGGTCGGTGATACCTGGGCGGTGGCGCACGATACCGGGCCAAGGCAGACGAGCAGTGCCGCAGCGGGCACGGCAAACCGTATGAAATGTCTAAAAATTGTGCGCATAAATAGTTGATTCTTAAAAAGGATGAAGGAGTTTTTACGAATTGTGCATCCTTTTTCCAAAGATACAGGCAGTACGGAAAGCGCCCTCAATATTATTTTGTCAATATAATATCATATTATTGCAGCCTAAACCAACCCCATCATGAGCCACTTTTACCGCGAAATCGCCCCATTATCGGCGGGCGACAGTTTTCTTGTATTTGACCGGGTGAAAGACAACTTCGATTTTCCGGTGCATTACCATCCCGAATATGAGATCAATTTCATCCATAACGGCCGCGGCGTCAAAAGGATCGTAGGCGACCACGTAGAGGAAATCGGCGATTATGAACTGGTGTTGATCGGGCCGAACCTGTATCATGGCTGGGAACTGCACCAATGTAAAAATAAACAGATACACGAGATCACCATACAATTCCACAACGATCTCTTCCATGATACGCTATTGTCACGTCGGATCATGAATCCGATACGCGACATGTTTCTGCGGTCGAACCACGGCATCCTGTTTTCGACTAAAACCACCCAGGACCTGGCAGCGCGTTTGGTAAAAATCTCCAAATTGGATGGCATCGATTACTTCCTTGAAATCATTTCCATCCTGTATGACATGGCGAATTCGCGCAACCAGCGCCTGCTATCAACCTACACAGTGGATTACGATACCTTCGAGGAATTCGACAAGATGAAGCTGGTGTATGAGTACGTCCAGAAACGCTTTTCAGAGAAACTCACCCTTGACGAAGTGGCCGCCGCGGCGAACATGAGTACGATTTCCTTCAACCGGTTCATCAAAAAACGGACGGGGAAAACCTTTGTCGACTACGTCAACAACATCCGGATCGGATATGCCGCCCGCTGGCTGGCAGAAAAAGACCTTAGCATCTCGGAAATCGCATTCCGGTCGGGCTTTAACAATATCGCGAATTTCAACCGGAATTTCAAGACCATCAAGAACTGCACACCGAGCCAATACCGCGAAAATTTCTCAGGACTCAAGCGGATTTTGTAGCGGAAATCGGCCTTTTTTCAGTTCCATTGCGGATTTTTAAATTCCAATACCCATAATAAAATAAGACTCCTGTTGGCAATCTGCTAATATATAGGTGTATTATTTGCTTTTTTCCGATCCGCAATCGTTATCAGGTCAAAATTTCATCATCAATTGATAGAAAAGTATTAACCTGTTTTGGGAGGCTGTTATAGTTTTGTTAAGGCAGGGAGGTTCTCTTTTTCGAGAGGCACCTGTCTGACTCAAACTTAATTTAACCACCAACAAATTATGAGAAAATTACAAACGCATTTTTCCGGAAGCAATGTCGTCCGACGGATGCTTTTCCTGTTGCTTCTTTTGGGTTCCGCGGGTACGTGGGCGCAAAAAACGGTAACGGGGACGGTTTCCGATCCGGACGGACTGACGCTGCCGGGTGTTACCGTGTCTGTTAAGGGCACTAACGAGGCCGTCGTGACCGATATCGATGGTCGTTACAGCATCAATGCGGCTGGCGACGCCACATTGGTCTTCTCCTTCGTGGGATTCGTCTCGCAGGAAGTCGCCGTCAATAACCAAAGCAAAGTAGACGTAAAGCTAAAAAGCAGTGTCGAAAGCCTTGACGAGGTTGTCGTAATTGGTTACGGCACCCAGAAAAAAGACGACGTGAACAGCGCCGTTTCGAGCGTCAAAGCCAAAGACATCGAAAATCTCAAGCAAACCACTGTTGACCAAATGCTTCAGGGCAAGGCGGCCGGTGTGACGCTGACCAACAACTCCGGACAACCGGGTAGTTCTGTATCTATCAAAATCCGCGGTGCCACGTCGATTACGGGAACCAACGAACCCCTTTACATCATTGACGGTGTGCCGGTTTCAGGTGACGCGACGGGCAAATCGATGAGCGGCCGCCCGATCGCCGGAAACGACTTTTCGTCAAACGGACAGGCGGGTAACAACGCCGTATCACCGCTTTCTATGCTGAACCCGAACGACATCGCGTCGATTGACATCCTCAAAGATGCCTCCGCTACCGCTATCTACGGGTCACGGGGTGCGAATGGGGTCATCATCATCACGACAAAATCGGGTAAGAAAGGAAATGGCAAAATCTCGTATGAGGGCTATACCTCCGCCGCTGCCATTTACAAAAAGCTCGATGTGCTAAACCTGCCACAGTATGCGGCACAACAAACCGCGTTGGCTACGATCTACAACCAGCCAGGCGCCATCCGCGATGAGTTCCTACACCCGGAATTGCTGGGGCCAGGTACCGATTGGCAGGATGAAGTGTACCGTACGGCGGTGACACAAAGCCACAACATCTCTTTTTCTGGCGCTACTGACCAGGTATATTACTACCTATCAGGCGGTTTTATGGATCAGGAAGGTGTGGTACTCGGGTCGGGCTATAAGCGCTACACGATGCGTACCAACGTAGATGGTAAAGTAAAAGAATGGCTTCGTGCGGGCGCCAACGTCAGCACCGGTATCACCAACGAACAACTGACCGTAAATCAAAGCTACAGCGGTTTGATCAGCGGTACGTTATTGCAGGCGCCGGATATCCCGGTACGTAATGCTGACGGAAGTTTCGCAGGCCCGCTGTCAAACGACCAGAACGCGACTTACTTCAACCCGGTGGCTGAAGCACTCGTGCGGGATAACAAACTCGTACGCAAGAACTTCCTTGGTAACCTGTATGCTGAAGCTACCCTCTTCAAAGGGCTCAAATACCGCGTCGAATTGGGTGCCAACACCGAATTCACTGACCAGCAGGATTTCCTTCCGACCTATTTCTGGGGCGTACAAACGCACACCGCGACCGAATTATGGAAACGCGGCTCGAACTGGTACTCTATTAACCTCAAGAACCTCCTCAGCTATGACCGCACGATCAAAAAACACAAGTTTACCGTGCTTTTGGGACAGGAGGCGAACGACAGCCACTGGGAAGGACTTAACGTCTATTCGGTAGGCGCGCAGGTCAACAACCCGGCCACTGTAAATCTTGGTTCGGATATCATCGTCACACAGAATGATTACTACAAAGGAAGCGCTTCCCTCTACTCACTCTTCGGACGGGTATTATACGACTTCGACGACCGTTTCAGCTTCTCGGCTTCCTACCGTGCTGACCGCTCGTCAAAATTCGACCCGGTAGCCGGTAAAAACCAGTGGGGCTACTTCCCGGCTGCTGCCGTTTCCTGGAAGCTTTCGAATGAGAAATTCATGGAAAGCACCAAGAAATACATCGACAACATCAAATTCCGTGTCGGCTACGGTGCCACCGGTAACCAGCAAATTCCGAACAACCGCTACACCGCGTTATTGCAGCCCGGTACATCCGGACTTGGGCCAGGCTACACCATCCAGAACATGCCGAACCCGAACCTTACGTGGGAATCGATGAAACAAACCAACATCGGACTCGATTTTACTATGCTTGACTCAAGGCTGAGTGCGAATATCGATTACTACATCAAAAAATCGGAAGGATTCCTCTTCCGCGTGCCGCTGCCAAGTTACCTGACGGGTCCTGGTTCGTACTATGGTGGTATCGATGCGCCTTACTCGAACATCGGTTCCATGGAGAACAAAGGTGTTGACATCACGCTGACGTATGCTACGAAGGGTACATCGTCCCTTTCATGGAATTCAACCTTCGTATTCTCCCACTACAAAAACGAATTGGTCGGCTTGCAGGACGGATTGATCCTGACCGAATCCATCAACACTAACGGATACATCCCGGTTGACGTTACCAACACCAAAGTAGGCCAACCAATTGGTATGTTCTACGGCTATGTGGCAGAAGGTATCTTCAACAGCCTCGACGAGCTGAATGCGGCTCCGATCCAGTTCGACCAATCGGTAGGCACCGGAGCAGGACAAACGTATCTTGGTGACATCAAATACAAAGACGTGAATGGTGACGGCGTTGTCAACGGTGCTGACCGTACGATTATCGGTAACCCACACCCTGACTTCACCTTCGGTTTCACCAACACCTTCAAATACAAAAACTTCGACCTGTCGGTATTCGTCCAAGGGTCTGTCGGCAACGACATCATGAACCTAACCTGGAGAAACGGCACCACCAACGCCCAGTTGTATGTTAACCAGTTGACCGACGCACTGAATTACTGGACGCCGGAAAACACCAATACCAACATCCCACGTCCGATTGGATCAACGTCTAACCCTAACATTTTGATCTCCAGCCGTTATGTAGAAGACGGATCGTATGCCCGTATCCAAAACCTGACACTGGGCTATACCCTACCGTCCGAACTGGCTTCTAAAATCAAAATGACGAGAGTCCGTGTGTATGGCAGCGCCCAAAACCTCCATACGTTCACCAAATACCGCGGCTACGATCCTGAAATCGGTTCGTTCAACCAGAACATCCTGTTGTCAGGTATTGATAACGGACGTTATCCACAGCCACGCGTATTTTCATTGGGCATCAACGTAGAATTCTAAAAAATTGAAAATGAAACAGAAAATAGTAACATTAGGAAAGCTTTGTTTAGGGCTCACCGTACTGGCATTGTCCATGGCTTCCTGCGAGTCTGATTTTACGAATCGCCCGCCTGAGGATGCCATCAGCCTTGACTCGTACTACAGCACCAATGAACAGGTAGCCTCCGCCACCAACGTTCTCTACTCGAGATCGTGGTTTTTATTCCAGACAAAATTCCTCTATGCGGTAAGCGAAGTCGGATCAGGCAACATGTACAGCGGCTCGTCCGACGTAAGTGCCATGGTGAACTTCTCGCTCAACGGCAGCGACCCGGAATTGAAAAACGGCTGGGATGCACTGTGGGGCAACATCGCACAGGCGAACGCCATCATCAACTTCCTTGAGGCCCGTACGGGTCCGGCAGTTGATCCGGAAGTACTCCAGAACACCATCGGAGAGGCGTATTTCCTCCGCGCGACGGCCTACTTCTATCTGGTGCGTCTGTGGGGACCTGTGCCGATCATCGAGAACAACCTCGACTACATCAACCAACCGCAATTGAGCACCAACCGCATCGAAGACATCTACACGCTGATCGAACGCGACTACCTCGCTGCTATCGACCGTCTATATGAGAAAAACCGTGGCAGTAACTATTCCGCTAATGGTCACGTATCAAAAGGATCGGCCAAGGCAATGCTGGCAAAAGTGTATCTCTATGAGAAGAAATACACCGAAGCCCGCCAAATGGCCGAAGACGTCATCAACAGCGGCGAGTTTAAGCTGTTAGGCGGTGCGCAATTGCCGGGTAAATCGTATTACGACCTGTTCACCTATCCGAACAACAACAACGAAGAGTCAATCTTCGCCCTGCAATGGCAATGGGACGGCACCTATGGTTCCGGCAATATCTGCAACACGCAATTCGGTATTTCCAGTGCCAACCTGACCACGTCAAACTGCTCGTATGGAGGCGTATTCGGTCCGTCACAAGACGTACTCAACCTATACAGCGATGGTGATGTACGGAAACACGCTACTCTGATGATTCCAGGCGACACCTACCCGGATATCAAAGTCCTCGTCAATGGCGGCCAAACAGCCCAGGTAGGCTTTACCGTGCCACCTGCCGACCAGATTGGAGGCCAGATGGCGGGTGCTGCTATCAAAAAGTACTGTATCGGTATCGAAAACGGCAACCTGACCGGCCCGACGCAAATCGGTGGTAACGGCGCAATGTCAAACAATACCTATATCATGCGCTATGCCGACCTTCTCCTAATCCATGCGGAAGCGGTTTTGGCCGGTGGTGCCAGCACATCGGATGCATCTGCCCTGGCTTCGTTCAACGCCGTACGCAACCGTGCCGGTCTTTCCAGCGTCTCGACTATAACATTCGATGACATCTTCCTTGAAAGAAGAAAAGAGCTTTGCTTCGAAGGTGATTTTTGGTTCGATCTCGGCCGTCTGCCGCGTGCACAGGCGATTGCCTTCATGGCTGCCCAAAACCGTGGTAACATGTTCGCTGCGCAGTATTTTACGCCAGACGAATCTGACTTCTACCTGGACTATCCAGATGCCGAAGTCGCCAAAAATCCTAAGCTTATGGAGGATCCGGTTCCTTATGAATTCAACTAAATAAATTGAATATGAAAAGAAAAACAATGATGAAAACGTTCGTCTACTTCCTCCTCGCAGGCAGCATGGCGATGGTGGGTACTTCCTGCTCCTCTGACAGTGAGGGCAGCGGTGGCGCACCAATGATTGAGAGTGTGGCGGCTGCGGCCGATGCCAACCTTGAACCGGTAACCGTCGGGTATGCCGCCAATATGTATGTCATACATGGCTCAGGCTTCGCTACGACGCAAAAGATCTATTTCAACGACACGGACACGTACTTTAATCCCGTTTTGGTGACTGACACGGATATCTTCGTGACGATCGATCGTGACACCCCATATGCCGATGTATCGAACAAGCTCCGTGTGGTCACTAAAAACGGAGAAGCCGAATTCGACTTTGTGGTCGCACCACCGGCACCGGGCGTACACAGTTTCAACCCGATTAATGCCGCCGACGGACAGGAAATTACCATCTACGGATCGTATTTCCTCAATCCGGTGGTAATGGTGGGGAACAACCAGGCACAGGTCGTATCGAGTACCCTGACGGAAATCCACGCGATCCTACCGGCGGGTTCACAGAACAAGAAGGTAACCGTGACCACCATTTCCGGCTCTGCTGAATACGGAACTGCTGTAGGTACTGCCATCTACGACGACGTTTTCTACAGCCCATGGAACATCGAAAGCTGGAACAACCACGAGTATGTGACCAACTTCGCACAGGCCGCGCAGGGCACCACCTTCATCAAGAAATCGATCGAAGGATGGGGCAACATCCAGGGGAACTGGAACTGGAACGACCAATTGTCGAACTACACCGGTATCCATTTCTTCCTTCGTTCGGATGACGCCGGAAAACTGGTATGGATTGTAAATGGCAACGGATGGGGTAACGCGGACCATGCGATCACCACGTCGAAAGACTGGAAAGAGGTGCGCTTAACGTGGGCACAGCTCGGAAACCCGGCCGCCCTTCAGAACATTTCGTTCCAAGAGTTTACAGGAAGTACACATAATTACTACATCGACAACATCGGCTTCACCGTCGACTAAGCGTTAGTATTGGTTGAGTTAGTTATTGAACGCATTCCCCGGATGGCTCCGGGGAATGTTTCATTAGATACCCTATGAAAAAAATCCTTTTAGCTACTACCCTGCTTGGCCTGACCGCCTACGCACAAACCGTCACCAAATTTGAAGGCCTGGCCCAGACGCCGCCCATGGGCTGGAATTCCTGGAACACCTTCGAAACACATATCAGCGAATCACTGGTCAAAGAAATGGCCGACCAACTCGTGGCTTCCGGCATGCGCGACGCCGGTTATACCTACATCGTGCTCGACGACGGCTGGATGGCACGGGAACGCGACGCCGACGGCAACCTCGTACCCGACCCGGAAAAATTCCCGTCGGGAATGAAGTCGTTGATCGACTACGTACACGCCAAAGGCCTGAAATTCGGACTCTACAACTGCGCGGGTACCAAAACCTGTGCGGGCTATCCGGGCACACGCGGATACGAATACCAGGACGCCCGATTCTACGCCAAACTCGGCATCGATTACCTCAAGTACGATTGGTGTAATACCAAAGGCATCTCGGCCCGTGAAGCCTATGCTACCATGAGCGACGCCCTGAAAACAGCCGGGCGTCCCATCGTATTCAGCCTGTGTGAATGGGGCGACAACCAACCATGGGAATGGGCCACGCCTATCGGCAACCTTTGGCGGATATCGGGTGATATCTATCCCTGCTTCGACTGCGAGTTCAAACACCCCGAAAACTGGTCGTCATGGGGCGTGATGCGGATTGTGGAAATGCGAAAAGACATCCGTAAATACGCGGGGCCCGACCACTGGAACGACTTCGACATGATGGAAGTCGGCAACGGGATGACACTAGCCGAAGACCGCAGCCACTTTACCCTGTGGTGCATGCTCGCCTCGCCGTTGATGGCCGGAAACGACCTTCGGGCCATGACCCCCGCCACACGCGACATCCTCACGAATACCGAACTCATCGCCGTCAACCAGGACCGGTTGGGTATACAGGGATTTCGGGCGGAAACCGATAACGGACTCGAAGTATGGGTAAAACCCCTATCGGATGGATGGGCGTTTACGTTCCTCAACCGTTCCGATACGCCCCGTACCCTGAACTATGATTGGACGAAACATACGATTATCGATCCAGACTTCGGCACTACCTTTGACGGTAAAACAGTATACACCATCCGCGACCTCTGGGCACACCGCGACAAAGGTACCACCCGGAAACCGCTCTCAATTACGCTGGCACCACATGATGTTACCACCCTTAAACTCTACAAAAAATGAAGAACTGGATTTTTTTCCTCCTATTACCACTCGTTGGGTTGGCGCAAACATCCCCACCCTACGGCGCGTTACATGTTGAAGGCACGCAACTCACGGGTGAAAACGGGCAACCCGCTGTCTTGCGCGGCACCAGCTTTGGTTGGCATTGCTTCTGGCCGCGTTTTTACGAATCGGCTACCGTATCGTGGCTGAAGAAAGACTTCGGGGCCACGGTGGTGCGTGCCGCCCTCGGTGTTGAACAGGGAAATGAAAAATCGTATTTGGCCAACCCTGAATTGGGCATGAAATGCATCGAAAATGTGATCGATGGTGCCTTAAAATCGGGCATCTATGTAATCGTCGACTGGCACAGCCATAACATCAACCAAGCGGAAGCAGAAGCGTTCTTCGACCTCATCTCGAAAAAATACGGGAAGCATCCCCATATCATCTACGAGGTGTTCAACGAGCCGGATGAGGAAACCTGGCCGGAGATAAAGAAGTATGCCGAAGCCGTGATCGCCGTGATCCGGAAGAACGATCCCGACAACATCATCCTGGTGGGTTCACCCCGTTGGGACCAGGAAGTACAGCTCCCCGCCGCTGACCCGATCAAAGGCTATTCCAACCTGATGTATACCATGCACTTCTATGCCGCTACCCACGGAAAATGGCTGCGCGACCGAACGGATCAGGCCCTATCGGCCGGACTCCCCATCTTCGTGTCAGAATGTGCCGGTATGGAAGCAACGGGCGACGGCCCCCTCGACACCACCGCATGGAACGACTATGTCGAATGGATGGAAAGCCGCAAAATCAGTTGGGTAATCTGGTCGGTGTCCGACAAAGACGAAACGTGTTCGATACTGCGTCCGTCAGCCTCCTCCACCGGAAAATGGCGGGAAATGGACATCAAGCCATGGGGCCTGTTGGCACGTGAGTCGATCAAAAAGTACAGCGGAAAACAACCGTAGGTGAATGTCGGGTGTAAAAGGAATCCCGTATTTTAGCATTGTCAAAAACTTCTGGCAGTGGCAAACATCAAATCGATCTATTCGATAAAAGACCTTGAAAACCTTTCGGGCGTAAAGGCCCACACCATACGAATCTGGGAACGGCGCTACCATTTGCTGGCCCCGATGCGCACCGAGAACAACATCCGGTATTACGATACCCACAACTTCCAGAAGCTCCTGAATGTCGTAGTCTTGCTTCGGTACGGTTTCAAAATATCCAAATTGTCGAAACTCACCGAAGCAGAACTACAGGCACGGGTCAACGAAATCCGTTCCCATAAATACGACCGCGACCACGTGGCCCACCAGTTCAAGCTGGCCATGATGACCTTCGACCAGCAACTGTTCATGGAAACCTATGATTCGTTGGTGCCCGATCGGTCGTTCCGTGAGATTTTCTTCGATTATTTCCTCCCCTTGTTCGATGACATCGGGGTGTTGTGGCAAACCAAGACCATCACGCCGGCCCATGAACATTTCATCAGCTACCTGGTGCGATTGAAGATACTGGCCAATACGAACGCGTCTATGGCAAACCCTGCTTCGCCTTCCGGACAGGTCTATGCCCTCTTCCTGCCCCATGGGGAAATACACGAACTGGGACTGCTGTATCTGAACTACGAACTGCTGTCCCGCGGGCATCATACCATCTACCTCGGCGAAAACCTGCCGGTTGATACGCTCGAAGGATTCAAGACCTTGTTTGACCAGGTTACCTACATCAGCTATACTACCGTAGCCCCGTCACCCGATGCCCTTGACGACTACATCCACGAAATGGCCACCAGTGTGCTGACCTCGAAGGACGCGTTTTGGCTTGTGGGTGGCCGGTTGTCTGACAAAACACCTCCTTCACCACACATCCGGTTTTTTGGGTCGCTGCGCGAGATTGTTGAGGCCCTGCCTGATTAATTGAAAATAAAAAAGGGAGACTCTCGTCTCCCCTTTCCTTGGCATAACCAAACCAAAACACATATTAAAGACTAGGCAATAGTACTTTATCCACTACATGTATCACACCATTTGAAGCCTGAACATCGGTCGCAGTAATGTTGCTGACACGATTACTGGCATCGGTAATTTTGGCACCACCCGTCAGGCCGATGGTGAAAGACTGACCTTGATAGGTTGTAACTGACATGTTATTTGTCAAAGAGGTAGACAGCACATTTGCACCCGCTACTACGTGGTATTTCAAGGTGTTCTCGAGGGTAGACTGAGAGATGTTAGCCAATCCGGCCACGTTCAACTCACCCAACAGATTGGTGAAGGCCGTGTTGGTAGGGGCAAAAACGGTAAACGGACTGTTAGCAGTTCCCGACAGGATGCCGGCAAAGTCAGGCTGGTCGTTGCGGGTCAGCGCCTGAACCAGTACCGAAAAGTTCGGGTTGGCAATCGCATGGTTCACGATGGTAGGCAGATCCAATACGTTGTCAACAATATGGATTACGCCGTTTTTAGCATCGATGTCCTCTGTAACAACAGTACCACCACCGTTAGAGGCACCACCGTTCAACACCACACCATTAGCAGTGTTTACGAACATGCTCAGTGTATTGGTTGTTGAAGCACCGCCTTTCGCAAGGGTTTTTACGTAGCCTGTAGTCAACTGGCCGGAAGTTACCTCGCCAGCGATCACGTGGTTGAGGAGGATTTCTTTCAGCGCTGCCTCTGGCACTGCCTCCAGTGAAGCAAACCCTTTGGCCTGAAGAAAGGCATTGAACTTGTCGTTGGTGGGTGCGAACACCGTGTATTTTGTTGTTCCGTCGAGTGTAGCGTCAAGTCCGGTGCGTTGTAGCGCGCTTACCAGTACACTCAGGTTGGCATTGCCTGCCGCAATTTCTGTGATGGTTTTGTTGGAGGTGCTGTTGTTGTCGTCGTCACTACTGCACGATCCCAGGGTTACAAGGCAAACTAGTAAAGCAATTTTTTTCAAGTGTGTTTTCATAGCTATTGGTTTTTTTTGTTGCTGTAAAAGTACCAACGAAATCGATTTGTTTAACGCTTTTACAAAAAGATTAAACAAAGTTCAACCAATATTTTTTGGGCTACAAACCCCATACACACCGCAATTAACTGTAAAAGTGATACTTACACAAATAAAAATGTTCAACCTAATTTGAACTTAGGTTGGACAAAATTGTGTTAAGGACAGATCGCTGGATCGGACGCGTGCCCGTGCGCAACTAGGCGAGACCTTTTTTACTGTTTAAGGAAGATGTATCCGCCTTTCTCTGCGCCCCACACCTGTTTGCCTTCGATGTCGAAGCCCTGGTCCCACGAGACGATCTTACCCGGCGATACGGTAACGGTGGATTTGGCGAAGCTGGCGCCGCGGAGTTCACTCGGACAAGTTTTGTCGCCGGTCTTTCCGGAATAGGTTCCTTTATCTGTTTTGTCTAATACCACCTCACAGCCCGCTTTCAACTCGATACCGTCCAATGGCAGGGCGTCAAGGGCTTCCGGCGTTTTCCAGCTACCGATCCATTTTTTCTCGTCTTTCAGCGTATACACCTCGCTCACATACTGCCCATTCCGCATCGAAAGGCGGTAAATGCGCACACGATACGGCTTGTCCTGCCGATTGGCCAACGCCTGCTCTACATATAAATAGTGACCGCGGTCTTTCCAGATCGGCACCATACGGAGGGAAATGTTGTAGTAATTGGCACTGTCGGCCTTCGCCTGTAGTTCAGACGAATAGGTGCCCGCCATCGCCCGCTGCAAGTCATCTAGCAGTTTGGTTTCTTTCTGGGCAAAAGAGGAAAACGATAACAGGAACAGACAAATAAGGGTGGCAAGGCGTTTCATGAATGTTTTTTTGCAAAGGTAGGAAGTTCCCCGATTCACCGGCACGCGGATTTAGCGTTTGCTGAACCCCTCAAAACCATAATTTCTGCGATATTGGCATCGCATCGGGTTTGCGGCAATAACGTCGATACGTAACCCTATCATAAGAACCTGATGCGCTGCTATATGACCGATTGCGCACTTATCCTACCCCCTCAATTATTTCGGCAACTTCCGTTTGCACCGATGCCGGTTTACCTCGTGGAAGAAGCCCTGTTCTTTCGCCAGTTCCGCTTCCATAAACAAAAAATTGCCTTCCACCGCGCCAGCATGAAAGCCTATGCCGATTACCTGGAGGCCAAAGGCTACGAGGTGCACTACATCGCTTCGACGGACGCAGAATCGGATATTCGCCTGTTATTGCAGCGGATTTGTGGGGATGTTGGAATGACGCTCCACTGCTACGACCCCGTCGACGACTGGATACAACGGCGGATTGAAAAGAACGCATCGTCGGTGGTATGGTACCGAAATCCGTCCTTCCTGCTTGACAAAGCCGACCTTCACGAGTACTTTGGTCGCGACCTGAAATCCTTCCACATGGCGGATTTCTATGCCCTGCAACGAAAAAAGTTCCGGATCTTGATGGACGGCAGCAAACCCATAGGCGGCAAATGGAGCTTTGATGCCGACAATCGGAAGCGCTATCCGGCGAAAGCCACCCCCCCACCGGTGCGGTATCCGGATGCCGATGCCTATTACCGGGAAGCCGTCGCCTACACGCTCAATCATTTCAGTGAAAACCCGGGCGCCCTGCCCGATACCCCGCTTTATCCCACGAATTTCAAAGACGCCGACCGCTGGCTCGACGATTTTCTCGAAAACCGCTTCCACGGGTTTGGTCCGTATGAAGACAGTATCGTCGCCAATGAGTCCATCCTGCACCATAGCGTATTGTCGCCTTTGCTCAACGCCGGATTGCTTGAACCCGGTCACGTACTGGAACGCATCCTTGCTTTCGCGGAACAGCACGACGTTCCATTAAACTCAACCGAAGGACTCGTTCGTCAACTCCTCGGCTGGCGCGAATTTGTGCGCGGGGTATACGAATACCGCGGACGCCAACAACGCACCTCGAACCGTCTCGGCCACACACGGGCGCTGCCCGCCTCCTTCTACGACGGCACCACGGGCATCCCACCTATCGACCAAACCATCCGGAAGCTGCTCAAAACCGGCTACGTGCACCACATCGAGCGGCTGATGGTGTTGTCGAGCTTCATGAACCTCTGTGGATTCCACCCCACCGCCGTCTACCAATGGTTTATGGAACTGTTCATCGATGCCTACGACTGGGTGATGGTGCCGAACGTCTATGGCATGGCGCTGTTTGCCGATGGTGGGATGATGAGCACAAAACCCTACGTAAGCGGCAGCAACTACATCCGGAAAATGAGCGACTACAAAACGGGTGACTGGGAAACTACCTGGGACGCACTGTTCTGGACTTTCATGGACCGCCACCGTCCGGTCTTTGGGAAAAACCCACGGTTAAGTGTGTTGATGTCGCATTGGGATAATATGGACCCCGAACGGAAGGCGATGTTAGTGGAGCAAGCGGAGGTTTTTTTGAGTAGGCAGGTTTAGTCGCAGTCGCAGTTTCAGTAGCCGTCACAGTCGCGGTCGCGGTTAACAATCAGTGAGAGGCGACACACTACGATCACAGGTATCCACTTTTTCCCGAAATTAGCATCCGATATACCCCTTTACGCCTACCGCGAGGAAGGAAGATATCCGATAAGACGGCCTCCCCATGTACGAACCCTTTCAATCCGATTACCACCGCCTCGGCGACCTGCTCGAAGCCGTGAAAAAACAGAGTCTGCAGTACCTGAGTGCATTACCCGACCGCCCTACCCGGGCCGGGGCACCGCCGCCAACTGAACCCGCTGCTTTACCCCTTGACGGACTTGGGGGCGAAGCGGCACTGCAACGGTTCAATGCGCGATGGGAGTCGCAGATGGTAGCCTCTTCCGGTCCGCGCTATTGGGGCTTTGTCACAGGCGGATCCACACCGGCTGCGCTTGCCGGCGACATGCTGACCTCCGTATACGACCAAAATACCCAAAGTGTCAACGGCCACGGCGACGTATCGGCCGCACTGGAACGGGAAACCATCGACCTGCTGCGCGACCTGTGGGGACTCCCCGCCCACTTTTTCGGAGGCTTCGTAACGGGTGCCACGATGTCGAACTTCACCTCACTGGCCGTCGCCCGTCAGTGGTGGGGCTGCCAAAAAGGGATTGACATCGCCAAAGACGGCATGACCGACGGTATACGCATTTTTTCCGCATCGGCGCATTCCTCCGTCATCAAATCGCTGTCAATGCTTGGCATCGGAAGCCGCAACCTCATCAAAGTCGCTACCCTGCCCGACAACCGCGAAGCGATGGACCTGCACGATCTAGACATCCAGCTCGCCCGACTCGCGCCCAACGAACCCTTTATTATCATCGCCAGTGCCGGTACCGTCAATAGTGTCGACTACGATGATTTCACGGGTATCGCCGCCCTTCGCAAACGCTACCCCAACGGTTGGCTGCACATCGACGCCGCCTTTGGGGCCTTTGCCGCCTGTTCACCCGCGCACCGGCACTACCTGGCGGGTTGGGAAACCGCCGACAGCATCACCGTCGATTGCCACAAATGGCTGAACGTGCCCTACGATAGCGCCGTCTTCCTGATCGACGACAAACACCGGATGCACCAAGTCGAAACCTTCCAGAACTCGAACGCTCCCTACCTCGGCGACCCGATGGAGACCTTCAACTACCTCAATTTCCTGCCCGAGAACTCGCGCCGCCTCCGTGCCCTACCTGCCTGGTTCTCCTTACAGGCCTACGGAAAAAGCGGTTACGAAGCGCTGGTAACCCGTTCGATCGCAAACGCCCAACAACTCGCGGCGCTGGTTGAGCAGAGTCCGTATTTTGAACTCCTGGCACCGGTGTGGCTCAACAACCTCGTCTTTACCCTACAACCCCAGAACGGCTGGACGGCCGACCGTTTTCTGCACGCCCTTACCCAAACCGGACGCGTCTTTATGACGCCCACCATCTGGAACGGCACCAAAGCCCTCCGGGCCTCGTTTGTCAATTGGATGACCCGACCGGAAGACGTAGAAGAAGCCTTTACCCTGATGGAACGACTGGCGGCGCATCCGATGCCGGAAGATGTATAACACCCACTTTAGACACCGTCCCGATGAAACTGCTTACCCTCTTTCTCACGATTTTTTCGCTTACCGCCGCCCAAGCCCAAACGCGGTTTCCCGACCGCTGCATCGGCGTCTGGAAAGGCACCATGACCATCCAGAACCAGGCGGGGAAGACCGTTGACAGTGTGCCGGTGGTGTTCACTGTCGCGAAACTGACAGCCGATACGTGGACGTGGAAAATGGAGTACAAATCGGAGAAATACCCCATCGTCAAAGATTACAAACTCGTAGCCGACCCGAAACAGGAGAACGTCTACCGCACCGACGAGAGCGACGGCATTGCCATCCGCGAACAGGTGTTCGGATCGCGGCTGATGTCGTTTTTCGAAACCGACAACATCCTGCTCACCGCCACCTACGAACTTCGCGACACCATGCTCTACTTTGAAGTGGTAGCCGCCAACAAAGGCGCTGTTGAAACGCATAACGGCGTGGGCAGCTATGCTATTACGAATGTGCAGCGTGTGGAGTTACGGAGAGAATAGTGCCTGAGGGCCTGAGCTCCTGAGTCCCTGAGTCCCTGAGCGACCAGCGACCAACCACCGACTACTTCTGTAAGTCCCTGAGCGCCTTAGTACCTGAGTTCCTTAGCGTCCAGCGACCAACTACCAACTACCAACTACTAACTACCAAAATCATCCATCACCTGGCCCAAATCGTCCATTTCCTATGCTAAGCTGCTGCCCCAACTTTGTGCTGTCAATAATGACATAACCTTAAACCATACAAAATGGCACAATTTCAGGTTCCCGGCAGAGGAGATGTATCTGCAAACAACCAGGCAATTTTTGACTCCCTTGAAAAAGGACTGGGCATGGTACCCAACCTTTACGCCGTGATGGCCCTTTCCGAAACGGCGCTTGGTAACTACCTGGCTTTCCAGAATGCCAAAACGTCGTTTACCAATAAAGAAAAGCAGGCGGTCAACCTTGTCGTTAGCCAGGTCAATGAGTGTCACTACTGTCAGTCGGCCCACACCCTGCTGGGTAAAATGAACGGACTTACGGAAGAGCAGACCATCGAGATCCGGAAAGGCGGCGCGTCGTTCGACCCTAAGTTGGATGCCCTGGTGACACTCGCAAAAGACATCACCGCCCACAAAGGGTTCGCATCCGCTGAACACATCGACGCCTTCCTGGCCGCGGGTTATACCAAAGGCCAGGTCATCGAACTGGTATTCCTCGTAGCCGAAAAGACCGCTATGAACTACGTGCACGCCCTTACGCAGGTGGCCATCGACTTTCCCCTTGCCCAAACCATCTAAATCCCCGGAGGCCGCTACGGTGGCCTCTTTTTTTATATCATGGAACACAAACGATTTCCCCTGCCGCCGTTTACATTCGAAACCGCCCTACAGAAAGTGCAGGCCGCTGAAGATGCCTGGAATACGAAAGACCCCGACCTCGTAAGCAAAGCCTATACGGAAAACACCGAATGGCGTAACCGCACCGAGTTTATCAACGGGCGGGAAGAAGTAAAGCGCTTCCTTACCCAAAAATGGGAAAAGGAACTCGACTATGTCCTGAAAAAAGAGCTATGGGGTTTCCGGGAAAACCGGATGGCGGTTCGTTTCGAATACGAATGGCACGATCACGTCGGACAATGGTACCGCAGCTACGGAAACGAGTTGTGGGAGTTCGATGAAAACGGCTACATGCAAAAACGCTATGCCAGCATCAACGACCTGCCGATACAGGAAAGCGAGCGACAACTAAAACACTACCTTTAGGCCATGGCAGAGAAGCGTGTTTTTACCCTGGTGGATCCCCACAACGGAAACCTGGCATTCAAAGTATCGTGGTTCGATGACAACCGGTATTTTGACCATATCCAGCGGAACAACTACTACACCCTGATTTGGCTGACAGAAGGCACCGGGCAGGTAAAGGCAGATTTTTCAGAATACCCTTTTGCTTCCGACTATCTCTTCGCCTTCTCGCCGTACCAACCTTTTATGGTGGCCGCTACCGGCCCGGTAAAAGGCATCAGCCTGCACTTCCACCCCGATTTCTTCTGCATCCACAAACACCACGCAGAGGTGGCCTGTAATGGCGTACTGTTCAATAACATCTACCAATCGCCTTTTGTGCAGGTAGACGAACCCGCTGCGGAAACCCTTAACATGCTTGCCGACCGCATGGCAGCAGAAATGGCGCAGCCCGCGTTGGCCCACCATGAGGTGCTGGTGTCCTATCTCAAGATCTTCCTGGTTACGGCGTCGCGACTAAAGGCGGCCCAGCCCCTGCAGGCGAATGAAAGGGCCGGGGCGCCAAAAGAGTCCGCTATTGTGCAAAATCTAAAAGAAGCGATTGAAAAACACTTCAAAACCAAGCATGCTCCCCGCGACTACGCTGAGATGCTCAACCTGTCGGCCGGCGCACTCGCACGCATCACCAAAACGCACTTTAATAAAACGCTGACCGATCTTATCGCCGAACGCATCGTCATCGAGGCCAAACGGGAACTCTATCTGACCAACAAAGCCATCAAACAGATCGCCTATGACCTGGGCTACCAGGACGAATACTACTTCAGCCGTTTCTTCAAGACCAATGCCGATGTCTCGCCCCAGATGTACCGGGAAACCGTGGGCGCCGGACGGGCAGAGAAAAAAGAGACGGGGCGGGCGTGAGTGACTTGGTCCCTTAGCACCTGAGTCCCTGAGCGCCTGAGCGTCAGACGACTAACTACTAACTACTGACTACTTCTGTAAGTCCCTGAGCACCTGAGTCCGTTAGCGTGCTCCGACCAACAACCAACTTACGAACCAAAGTTCCGTAGCCCTTATACTACTGACCACTGACTACTGACTACTGACCACCAACTACTTCTACTCAAAAAACCGCTCCCGCACGATTTTCCCCTTCTCCCAATCCTGGATCGCGACTTCGACTACCTTAAACGGATGTCCGTCTACGTCAAAATCAAACGACCATACTACGAAACTCCGGTTGTCTTTCACCACCCGGCCCACGCACGAAAAATCGCGTACGTTCGAGATCTTGGATGTAAACGCCCGGCCATTGGCGACATTTTCATGCCAGCCTTTTACAGGAACTCCGTCGAGGTCGGTTTTCTCGATCTGTGGGTCATAGAATTTTTCGAAGGCCTGTTCCCAGTTGCCTTCAAGCGCCAGGGCGATCAGTTCGTCGACCGAAGCCGTAATGTGTGCTGTACTCATGGTGTTATTGAATTTAAAGGATTATACAAATCGGGCGCCGCCGTCAATATGAACGACTTCACCATTCACCGAAGGGTTCGACATCAGGAACACCACCGCCGACGCCACTTCTTCCGCCGTGGCAATTTTTCCTGTCGGGATTTTGGAAGCGACTTCTGTTAAAACCGCCGTCTTGTTGTCGCCCAATACCGCATCCCAGAGCGGCGTATCGGTATAGCCGGGCGAGATGGCATTGAAACGGAGGTGTGGAAATTCGGGCACCAACACCTTCGCCAATTGTTCCGCAGACGCCGTACCCAAACCGGATACCCACGCCCCGGCAATAGGACGATCGGTCGAAATACCGCCCGTAAACACAAACGAACCACCGGGGTTCATTTTCGCGAGGGCCGCGCGCACCACCCGCAGACTTCCGGTAAAGCGGGTGTGAAAACGCAGAAGATGGTCGTCGAGGGCACCTTCGGTAAGGGCGCCCAATCCGGTTGTGCCCGCTGCCACATACACATGATCGATCGCCTCGAGTTGTTGGAAGAACGCGTTTACGTCCGCCTCGCTATCGACGTCCAACGCCCACCCCCTGACGCCGGGTCCTATTTCCTGCGCCACCCGTTCGGCCTTTTGGGCGTCACGACTGGTGAGGATGACCTCGTTTCCTGATTCGAACGCCAGCGCAGCCACGCTTTTACCAATGCCGGAGCTGCCTCCGATCACCACAATTTTCTGTTGGGTTAGTTTCATTTTACACTAAATTTTGTCATTATGCGGGAACAAAATTGCGGATTCCTATCTTTGCCTACAAAAGATAGGGTACCTACAATAAAGTGCGTGTAAAATGCGAAAGAAGACCTCCTCCAATTTCCTGAATGAACAATCGATCACGATCAATTGTCCGATTATGGCCACCCTGAAAATGGTGGGAGGTCGTTGGAAGCTGCACCTCCTCTGGAGCATGAAAGACAAGCCTATGCGTTATAAGGAACTGCACCGCGCCGTTCCGGATATCTCAGAAAAAATGCTGACCCAGCAGTTGGGTGCCCTGGTCAGGGAGGGATGGGTTATTAAAAAGGATTATAAGGAGATTCCGCCCCGAACCGAGTATTCCCTGTCGGAACTGGGCGCGTCGTTTGTACCCGTCCTGCAACAGATATACGAGTGGGGCCTATCCCATGACATTGTGGAGCTGGCGAACGCCGCCTATACAGAGGAGGTCACGGACTGATCGCCCGAGTATCCGTTTAAGTTTCTACATCCTATGACCGCTTCCCGTGTAACGCGATACACCGTGTTGTGAAGCGAGAGCCGCCTTTATCCTGAAAGACCTTGTGGGGTTGGGTGTATCGTTGCAGGTATTGGTGTCGGCATATAGAGAGTTGTTTTATGGGGTGGATTGATGTGCAGTATCTCGTTCAAAACCCAGCTCCGGCAAAACAATCAGCGTATCCTCGTCCATCCCTTCTTTTCGCCAATGTAAAATGGCATTAATCGACGCGGTTTTGAGTGTGTAGCCCCGTTCCTGTTGCTTTCGGATTTTCTCCTGGCAATGGGCGGAAAAGCTTAAAACGGGGACGCCATTCAGCGTTACGCAGTTTTTCTCCCTGACGACGAGTTTGTCGCCGGTTCGCAACTGTTCGATTGTAGACTGCTTATCAAGAAAAAAATCCAGCCATAAGTCTTTGTGTGTCGTCATCATACCCATCTCAAAGGGTTCCTCATACACGCTGGCGTCATGTATGTAGTCACAGTCGGTCGAGCCTATACTTTGCAGGATATCAGAATTCAAATGCACAGTAAGGGTCTTTTTTGCACGGGTGATTGCCACGTATAACTGTCGGTTACTTTCGCCTGTTTCGCCAGGGAAATCGACGATTGCCACAAACACATTGTCGAACTCCTTGCCCTTTGACTTGTGTATCGTGGAAACAAAAATGGTTTTCTTGTCCGGCGCGCTAAAATCTTCCAGTTTTGATTCACGGACGAAGGTATCGAAATCCGATTTATACTTCCTTTTACTGTAGATAACTTCAAAATCATGGATCATCGCCTCACAAATCGTAAAAAGCGGACTCATTTTGAATCGGTCGCTAAGGTGTTGCTTTGCCTTTTCCCATGTTTCGTCTGAGATAAAAGGCGTATCGGTTCCCTCACATACCAAATCCCGGAAAAATCGAACTTCTCTTAGGTCAAAGAATCGGAATGAGTCGTATTCCTGTATAAGGCGTGCGTTCATTCCTTCTTTGATCAGGAGTCCCGCCAACTGGGCAGCCTGAGCATTTGTATTGGTTAATACGGCAGTCGTTCCGGTTAGGCGAGAATGTATGATGTCGTGTACGACCGCGATCGCTATGGCGCGCCCTGGATGCCGGACGATTGTCACTTTTCCCGCTTCCTCTGACATGGCAACCCCAGGTCGGCTTTTCAACCGATTTGGTAATCGCTGTGCAAAACGTTCAGCAAAGGCTACCAGCGACGGTGCACTCCTGTAGTTTTGGTACAACTCATGTTTGCTGGCACCCGGCAACGTAGAAAAGGCCTTAAGGTACTCGGCGCTTGCCCTTCGGAAACCAAAAATTTCCTGGTCATCGTCGCCAACGGCAATGAGTCGCATTTCCTCATTTCTTTCCATTAACGATAAAATGAGCTCATACTCATCTTTGTTCATGTCCTGCGCTTCATCAATCACCAGTACCGTCCGCGTGACGCGGCTGGCTTCTACCTCATCAGCCTTTATTTTTCTGATGGCCTGTTGCACGACATTTTCCGAGCCTTCAAGGCTTCCCATTTTTCCCAACAGGTCGAAGCAGTAGGAATGAAAGGTTTTAATTTCCACAAAATGGGCCGCATTTCCAATCAACTCCAGCAGTCGTTTTTTGAATTCGGTGGCTGCGGCACGCGAAAACGTCAGCATCAGAAGTTGTTCATGCTTGACATCTTCCATGAGGAGGAGTGACGCCAATTTATGGACCAAGACTTTCGTCTTACCGCTTCCCGGACCGGCAAAGACTGTTATGTACTGCGATTCATCCTTGATAATGGCCTCCTGAACAGACGAAAGCGTACCGAATAGTTGGCGGTATTTCGAGGGCGTCATTTTCAGACGGAGGTCTTTGGCACGGGCGCCCGGAAAATATTGTCTTACGAAGTTCTGATAGTTGAGCGAAAAGTAATCGTTGACGAATTGCAGAGCCTCGTTTTCATTTTCCGCCATTTTTCTCGCATATTCGCCCACAATGTGAATTTGCTGGGCTTTGTTATCATAGTAACGATCGAGTTTTTGATAGTCGTCACGCGTATACGACTTCTTGTTATTCGTCTCAAGTCGTTCGAGTGAAAGCCGATTGTAAATAACCATAAATCCACCTTCAATCTTCAATGCGCCTATTCTTGACAAATAAAACAAGGTATCCTCTATGTCTGCAGTGGTTATCTCGCGGATAAACAACTGCCCGCCGGATTCATATGCCCGCTTTAGTTCTACGACTGAAAATTCCACCAGCACCTCTTCCTGACCCGACTGCGTATTGTCGGCGTTGGCACGCTCGTGAAGAAAAGCGATAAGAAACTGCGCCAGTTCATGTCGAAGGGACAGTTTTGATTTGAACTCGTCGATTGTCGTCAGGAAGCGCAAGCGCACGTAGTGTTTTGAGTATCCGTGCGGTCTTCGTTCGATCCATTTCTTTATGGCCCAAAGGTTTAATATGCTCTTGATGGCTGGTATTCCAACACCTTCACATCCATTGTTCTGAGCCGCTTCATTCAGGTGTTTGATATTGATATCCTGCTCATCTTCGCCTATTTGCGATAGAAGATATCGCTCCAATCGCGCAAAATCAGCGACGATGCTTGCTGACCGGGCGCCTTTATCCCCCCTTCGGACAAAAGCGGTAAGGTCTTTAAAGTCGGAAAGGATACCTTCTTCCCGTAACAAAGTAACAATCCGGATTACCTCTTCTTTTGGGATGCCCAGGTGATCGGAAATATAATCTATGCGTGATTCGGCGCCCTCGTCAGTAAGATGCCGTCGGCTTCGGCTTGAGAACAGTTTTTTGAGGATTCGCACCGCAGGCTCCTTTTGCTGCGTATCGAACCGCTGGGATGCCGTGATTCGGTCAATCGCTTCCTGCACACTTTTCGCTCTTATGCTGTTGGCAAACAGTCGCGTCCGGTTTTGCTTTCGGCGAATATACCCCGCGTCTTCCAAAGCAGCCACCGCTGTGGTAACACGTGTTTCTATTTCTTTGTCGACCTCCTCCCAGCCAGCCTGTCGTGCGATTTCCAATGCCGAGTGCGAACCGGTGGGCCGGTAACGCATCAGGTCTTTTACCGCTTTCCAGACCTGCTGGATCTCACGAATGGTGAGGCGTGTCTGGTTCAAAAGGATAAAATGCTTCGAAAGGTCGTCCTCGTTGTACAAGACATGGCAGTCCGCCACCATGTTTTCGTCCCTGCCCGCACGACCCGCCTCTTGAATATAGTTTTCGAGTGAGTCGGAGATTTCAAAATGTACGACAAGCCCGACGTCCTTCTTATCCACTCCCATTCCGAATGCGGAAGTGGCAACCATGATGTCTATATTTCCATTGATAAACCGCTCCTGGTTTTCCTTTTTTTCTTTTGCCTCCAATTTACCGTGGTACGCACGTGCCAGGAAACCGTCTTTGACCAGTTTTTCGGCCAATTGTTCTGCTTTTCGGGTGCGGGAGACATAAACAATTGTCGGACAATTCTTTGATTCGATTAGGTTGCGTAATGCCTGGTACTTCTCATCCTCATCGATTTTCTCTGACACCCTATAGGTGAGGTTCTTTCGCCCTACGGGTGATTCATACAAAAACAAATCAAGCTGAAGCGTCTTTTTGAAGTAGTCCCGGATGTCGTCGATCACATTCTGTTTTGCCGTCGCGGTGAAACAGGAAACCGGTATCGGTTCAGCACTGTTCTTTTTCTCCTGCAGCGACTTTATGAAAGGCCCTATATACAGATAGTCGACCCTGAAATCTTGTCCCCAGGACGAAAAACAATGTGCCTCATCGATGACAAATCGGGCGATCCTACGATCCAAGAGCAATCGTTCCATAGATACCGATCGCAACGACTCGGGCGAGACATACAATAAGCATGCATCACCGTTTTCGACCCTTTCATACGACTTCGCTCTTTCAACAGGATCCAAAAGTCCGTTTATTGTCACGGCAGAGGTAATACCTACCTTCTCCAGATTGTCAACCTGGTCTTTCATCAGCGATTGCAGTGGCGATATAACAACGGTCAGCGCGTTGACGTTTTCGCCTTCCATCAGGGCGGGCAATTGAAAGGTTACCGACTTCCCTCCCCCGGTTGGAAATATCGCCAAGATGGACTGGCCGTCGACCGCTGCCTTAACAGCCTTCTCCTGCAACGGAACACCGTCATATGAGCGGAAATGGTCAAAGTTAAAATGCCGTTTCAATGCCCTGTGAACATCGAGCTTGTCATTGCAATACAAACATCCCGATAAACAGGGCCTATTTCTCAGTCGTGTCAGTACGCTGGTGACATCGGGATAATTCTTCAAAACCCATGGAGCTGTGATGACACGTTTGGAAGTTTCATCTGATAAGGCGTTAATCAGTGAAAGGCTGTATGCCGTCGCAATCGGAGCACGAAACACGAAAGTAGACGGATCAACATTCGCACACAGTTTTCCGTCGAAATGGTCTTGAATAAGCGGTATGACAGTTGTCGCATCGGTTTGGAAGTTCAGATACCGAAAAAAGGACTGAAACTCGGGCTGCTTTCGCAGAAGCAGAAAGTAAATTTGTTGAAGCCGCACATCCAGGCTACGGAAATTCGCTACCTGTTCTTCGAAAAGCGACCTGGACTTGATTGCGTCATTCAATGGGTTGTTTCGTTCTTCGTCCTGTAGTTTCTCGTCTTTGGAAAGTGCGTGGGAGCGCTTTCTGGGAAAAAAAAGCGGAGACAGATAGAGTGTGTCAATATACTCCTCTATGCCCGCAGCGTCCAGCGTATTTTTTATGTATTGCATGTCGTGATGCACGAGGTTATGCCCACAGACGAACTTTATACCGCGCAAAAAATGTTGAAATTCCGTAGGGGATGATGTATGCACAAAACCACCGTCCGTTTTGATTCCCCCGAGATCCAAAATGACACCCGTGCGGGAGTCGATTTCCGTATCAACAAAAGCAACAGGAGGCAAAGTGTTTAGATTCATTGCACCTTATTTTGTGCAATGTAATAAAATATCGCTTTGGAGGTATGTATGTGGTATTAGGAAGAGACATTCTTCCGCAGAAATGCCAAAATATCCTGATTCTCCAATACCTCCTTCTCCGCTCCCTTCATCCCCACCAAAAACAACGCCTCCGCCAGTTGCTGCGACGTGACGCTATACCGGCGCCCCAGTAATCGGATAACCGGATACAACAATCGCATGAGGGTGTAGGCGAAATTGGGTTCCTTGCGCGGTTCGGTCGGGTAGATATAACCCGGCCGCAGCGTGAAGAATTGCAGGTTCAGGGCGGCGATCTGGTTTTCCGCCATGCCTTTATACAGCCCAAACGGCGTACGGCTCTTCTCGGATCGGTCGGCACCGGCACCGCTCAGCAGGCATACCCGTGCCCCCGGACTACCCGCCTCCAGCGCTTTCGCAAACGCCACGGCATAGTCGACGGTGATGGTCTTCAGTAGCTCGTTCGACACGCTTCCGGTATAGGCACCCAGACAGAAAAACGCGACATCACAGCCTTCAAACGCCTCCGCCTCCGGATGCGCAAAGTCCACCACGACATACTCCCGCAATTTCGCATGCACCTGCCCCGTCGGTCGGCGCACCAATGAACGCACTTCGATTATCGCCTCTGCCGCCAGACACAATTCCAGCACCTTCTTTCCCACCATACCGGTACCCCCGGCGATTACTATTTTCATTGACTTAGCTGCCTATTTGTTTTGGCGCGAAGGTACAAAAAGAACGTATGAGGAGAGGGGAGAGAGGTGAGAGGTGAGAGGTTCGCTCCTTGATACTTGCTCCTTGATACTTGACTTTGGAAAAGCAGGAAATTAGGATCGCGATAAGGGTGGATAAGGGGGAAAGGTAAGTTGTTATTTATAACACCAATTAATTGTATATTCGTGACTGTGGGGCATACATTGGGGCGGGCCTGACCGTGATGTTTGTACATTTCACGACTGGACAATCCGGTTGATGTATAAAAAATTTACTACTTTTCGTTTTCCGGCCAATTTAGACCTATCCGCTGATATTGGGATTATAGTATGGATTCTTCAGAGATATAAATGAGTTAGCAGAAATTGTTAAGCAAATCCCAAATTAAAGACAATAAATATTTAACAGAAAATTCCGTTATATAATATATAACCATTTAAAACTCAAAAAATGAAAAGCAAACTCACCTTTTTAATTCTACTCATTGGTTTTATCTCGTATTGCCAATCAAATAATGAAGCTAGAGACCCAATTAATCAACAAGACTTTGAATCTATGCTTACGTCAAACAACAGTTCTATTGTAATTTCAAAATATAAGTCTTCAACACTCACAGAAATCACTCTCATATTCAAAACAGAGACAGATGTTTGTGATAATTCTAATGGCATTCATCTAACACTTTTTACAGGTGAAAAACTTGATTTTGAAAATGCGAAAATTAGTTGCTCTGAATTGGGGGCCAAAAAATTTAAGCTTATGGGTAGTATAGTTCTAACTCCCGAATTGTACAAGAAATTATCTCAAACAGAAATTACAGATTTTAGATTAGGCAATACTAACGTCCCCGTAAACTTCAGAGAAAAGGGAGAAAATTTGATAGCATTATTTAAGTTTTCAGAAAATTATTAAACAACTACTGCTAACAGCCGTTTTGCGCAATGGCTGGTTTAGTTTTCAACAAAAAGTAATCTGGTAATTCAAATTTGTATATCTCTAGAACTGATTATTTAAAATCATCACCACTGCGCAAAGCGGCGTCACGTTCCGTTGCACAACACCCCCTGCGCATCATCTCTCACTAAATACGCTCCGCAAAGGTCTCCGACTTTGCGGCAATGCCCACCCTGGCGCGCGACAGCATCCGGGTAGAAGAATTTTGAATTGTAAATTTTGAATTCGGAATACCCGCCACTACTCGCCCCTATCTCCTTTCCCCTTTCCCCTCTCCTTCCAACATATCCCCTCAATTGTGTAACCCACTACCTCTCCTCCCACACTACATTTACCCCACATACTAAATACCGTATCATGAAAAAAGACAACGCGAAAGACCACAAGAAATCGCACAAAGCACCTACTACCAGCGCCAAAACCGATAGCACGGCTAAAGAAGCGCCGAAAACCGAAACGAAGGCGGCTCCGGCCAACGATAAATCAGGCGGCAAAAAATCGTCTAAATAGTCAGACATGTTTAACCGGAAAATAGAAAAAGTCACCGACCATTCTGACGATCCCCAAAACCCGCTGCCCGAACGACGGGGTGAGCGGGAAGACAACGAAGACGAAGACGATCCGATGATCAGCTACGACGACGAACCTGAAACCGAAGAAACACCTCCACCAAAGGAAGAACCTAAGTGGAGGGGACTATAGAAAAACCGGCCCAGAGCCGGTTTTTTTATGAAGATATGTTGCGGTAACCGTTCGTCCCACTTACGACGGATCACCATACAAATGCACATACCGCGAGAGTGTCGTATCGCGCCGTAGTCCGGTGAGCGTCATCACATAGTCGATATAAGCGGGTTCCGGCACGCGCTCTTTCTGTTCATCCAAATCCCACATACCGCATTGGCAATACGACGACAAGTCGTCCCAGTCGGGCCGGTCGGTGACGGGGTAGATGCAGAGTCCGAGCAGGTCGACACCGCCGGCTATGGCCCGTCGACACTCTTGCGCGACTTCTTCCAGCCATTCCACACGGCCGATACCGAAGTGCCCCGTTTCCGACAGCAGCATCGGCTTACCATACCGAAGATAGGCATTCGACAGCAGGGCCGACAGCGGTACGCGGCGGTTTTCAGTATCCGGCCAGGAAAGCGGTCCGTGGGAAACCGTCCATTGGCAGTTCCAGTAGTAATTGAACCCTAAGATGTCGGCCAGGTCGGGTGCACCGCCCAATTCGGGGCACATCGTTCCCAGGATGATGTCCATCGCCTGGTATTGGTCCTGGTTCTGTGACGGAAATAGTTCGTCACGGTCATCCGGATGGATCATCACCAACGGCTCCACCAGCAACACCGTACACGCCGGATCAATTTCCCGAAGCGCGCGTATCCCCACTATAGCCGCCTTGCACAGGTGGTATTTGATGTCCCAGCCGCTGTTTACTGCAAAGGGCACCGTTCCCCTCACATCGCCCGAGTGCCACGAAAGGAAACTGATTTCGTTTATCGGAACGACCAGCAAGGGCGTCGTGGCGTGCGCCTTATAAAACAACGCAAAGGCCTCGCACAACTGCACGAACCGGCTGCAAAAATGCGGGTGCGTCGGGTAAAGTCCGTCCGGATACCCAAAATGGATCAGGTCCCAGATGGGTTGCATGCCATACTGCGCCGCCGCCCGCATCCGGTTGAGCACTTCCGAGAAATCGAATACGCCGGGTGCCGTTTCCACCGCACTCCAGCAAATCCCTTCCCGCACCGTCCGGATGCCCGTAGCGGCCAGCATCCGGTAATCTTCCTCCACCCGAATGTCGTGTTGGGTTTCCTTCAGCAGGTTGACCCTGACACCCGAACGGTTGATATGGTCGGCACATTCGTAGCCTCCCATCATAAAGGTCTTGAAGACACTCATGACGCGGGTGCCAGTTCTGCCGTGCGTTGCAGCGACGCAAAGAGGTCGAGGGCGTTCTTGAAGGCCTGGTCCATGTTGAAGTACTTGTAATTGGCCAAGCGTCCGACGAAGTGCACATCCAGCAGGGCGTCCGCTTCTTCTTTGTACCGGGCGTAGATCTCCTGGTTGCGCGGATTCGGCACCGGATAATACGGTTCGCCCTCCGCCACGGTGTACTCCCGCACGACGGTTGTGCGCGGCGCCACCTGGTTGCCGAAATGCTTGTACTCGATGATACGGGTGAAGTCGACCTCGGTGCCGGGGTAGTTCACTACTGAATTCTCCTGGAAATATTCGGTGTCATACGTCTCGGTCACGAATTGTATCGAACGGTATTCGAGCTTCTCAACCAGGCTGTGCTTGAAATCGAAAAAGCGGTCAACCGGCCCGGTGTAAAACAGTTTTTCATAGCCCGAAAGCGTATCGGCGATGTCGAAATAGTCGGTGTTCAACAACACCTCGATGTTCTCGTGCAGCAATAAACTTTCAAACAGTTGCGTATAGCCGCCTTTCGGCAACGCCTGGTAGGTGTCGGAAAAGTAGCGGTCGTCGAAGTCGTGGCGCACCGGAATCCGGTTGAGCACCGAGGCATCCAGTTCTTCGGGGTATTTGTCCCATTGCTTTTTGGTGTAATGGCGGAACATCTTTTCATACAACGCCTCTCCCACCCGGTTCAGCACCGCTTCCCGCCCGTTGGCAGGCTCGGCAATGGCAACGCGGTTGTCCTCCAGCCAGGCCCGCATTTCGTCTTCTGTTTCAATCGTTTCGCCAAACAGCGTATTGACGGTCGTGATGTTCACCGGGATCGGGACGGTCTGCTCCCCTACCCGTGCCACGACTTTATGTTCCCACGGGTACCATTCGGAAAAACGGTTCACGTAGTCCCAAACGGTTTCGTCGTTGGTATGGAACAGGTGGGCGCCGTACTTCGACACCAGGATGCCGTTCTCGTCGATGAAGTCGAAACAGTTGCCGGCGATGTGGTTCCGCTTTTCGATTACGAGCACCTTCTTGCCGATCGACGCATAGCGCTCGGCTAACACCGCACCGGAGATACCGGCACCGATGATGATAATGTCGGCGGTTTTCATAAAGCGTAGGCGTTGATGCGCGATTGCATGTTGGCGGCAGTGGCATCCCACGAGGTTTTTGCCAGGATGCGGCGGTATTCGGCCGTACGCGAAAAATCGTCGGCGTCGTTGAGGAGATAGTCGATGGCCTGTCCGAATTCGTCCGGACTGTCGATCAGGGATATACACCCGGCATAATCGCGGACCACATCGGCGATGCGCGTTGAGATAATCGGTTTGCCTGCCGCCATGTATTCGAGCGTTTTGGTCGGACTGATATAGGTGGTGGCATCGTTCAGCGCGAACGGCATCATGGCGATGTCGAACGCCTTCAGGTAATGCGGCAGTTCGCCATAGGCTTTCATGCCCAGGTAATGGAGGTTGGCGGCGCGGGGCAGGTCGGATTCGTGGATTTTGGCCAACGGACCGATCATCACAAAAGAGATATCGGGATGGGAAGCGGCCGTGGCGCGGATCAGTTCAAGGTCGATGCGTTCGTCGATGACGCCGAAATAGCCGACGATAGGTCCTTTTATTGACGCGATGTCATCCGGCACCGCGATGCCGTTCAGCGCCTTGGCGAAATGGGGTTCGTCGACCGAGCTGGGGAAACAGTGCACGTTCGGGTGCAGGCGGTTCTTCGACTCGTAGAGCGACTTCCCTCCGGTGAATACGACGTCGGCTTTGGCCATAAGCGCTTTTTCCTGGTCGATCAGTTCCTGCGGGGCGCCTTTGAACAGCGAGAGTTCGTCCATGCAGTCGTAGATGGTGACGTCGAAATCGAGCGTCGGTTCCAATACGACGAAAGAAGGTGAGTAAAACCAGCCCATCGGCATACGGGTGTTGGCGATATAATCGGGCAGGATACCCGCGATGGAGGCAATGTCTTTCACCCGGGGTTGCAGCACGTGCAGGTTTTCGGAGACCTTTTTCAACACGGCGGTATGTTCCTCTTCAGGGGCAAAGCCGATGGGTTCTTCGATAAAAAGCACCCGTAGGGTTTCGGCGAAGCGACTGATCAGGTGTTGTGGGCGTTGGTACACGAAATCCCATCGGAGGTGGCAGAACACGACGAGATCATAGTAGAAGGGCGCGACTGTTTGGTCGGCTGTTTCACGCACTTGTGAGGGTGCGGCGGAGTGGTTTGTTCGCATAATGTATATGTATAGAATGTAGGATACGTACCCCATCAGCCGGTCTGCTGGGGCATGCGAAGGCATAAGAAAGGAATGGGGACTCTTTTTCAGGACTTAGCCCTGCAAAGGTAAAAGCGAGGATTTGGGGGGGTGTTACATAATTTTCCGATGGGGTTGTTTATGGCGGTAGGAAGCCATAGGTGGGGTGTTCACCCGTAAAGGAAAAGGGCGTTGGGAAAGGTTCGCTTAGTTGATTAGCGAAGGATAAATGGGGGTGTGGGCTAGTGGCGACGGAGTATGACCGCAGTTTTCAATGGTAATTACTTGCTGCCGATGTACTTGATAATTTGAGTTACAATCTTGTCTTTGACTTTTAACTTATCCTTTAAATCTTTACTCTTTTCGGTCCAAAATTCTTTTCTCCGGTCTGACGGGATTCTATTGTGTAACATCATAATCGTAGAGTTTGTTCTCATTTGGCTTCTTCCCGTTACCACCAAAAAGTGAACGATATCGGAAAGGCCATCCGTTAGCTTCTTTATGAGTTGACCGTCTTTTAATTTGTTCAATATTTTTTCTAAATCTTCGGCAACATCACCCTGACTTATTATAATTATCACTTTGCCATTAATAATTATAACGCCAATAAAATCGTATAAACCACCATCTTCATTATACTTTAGTTCTCTTATCTCGTTAAAACTTAAGCTAAAGAGTTTGGAATATTGAGCCGTCTTACTGAGCTGTTCATATAGATAACCACAGGTTGTCGTTTTACCTCCATTGACGCCGGCCCTTATAATGATGAACTCTTCCATAGTATTTGTTTTGATAATTATAGATCCTGTATACCAAATCTAACAGCCTTCCTAAGTCGGAGAGTATCTTTTGGACTATTTTGGAAGGCGTCTTATTTCTGGCTTAGTGAAGTAATCGTATTGGGCGTAAATCTCATCAAGAATTATATTCCTGACCGCTCCATATTTGTCTTTATTCAAGACCTTAACTAAAATTGCATTGATATCCACATCATCCGATTTCTTCAGTTCATCAAGTTCTGACTTCTTAATTTTGTCAAGACATACAACCAAGTTTGGGAGAAGGTCTTGAATTGCCATGAAATTTTGAGCTTTTCGATAATAGTCAATTGCCATAGCATAACTACGAGTTGCATCAAAGTAGTTTTTGTCATCCAATTGCCCATTACCCTGTACATAAAACAGACCACCTTCTGAATTACCATAAACTCGTTTGACCTTTCGACGTAGAGTCTGCTTAACCTTTTTAGATTTTTCGAGGATGATTGCTTCTATCTCTTGTCTTAGCTGATTTTTCGAATTTTCGATTTCCTTTCGCAAAGCATCGCGTAAGTTTTCCTCGCTTATCTTCAAAGTCCGTTTTTGATACCACTGAATAATCACAGGTGCAATTATCCCTACAATGCCTAAGGCAATTGTGCCGACAAGGACTAATTTATCCCATGCTGAATTGTAAAAACTGTCTACGTGTTCGAGGATATCACTACTATTCATAATTCTAACTTTCTCGTATTTGATGTTTCGACTTTAGACCATGGACAGCATCAATAAACTCTCTTTTACTTAGGGCACACCATGCGAATTCTCCTCTTCCGAAAGGTCCACCCAAATGCAATGAAATTTTCTCACTTGCTAAATAGAATACATAACCTCGCCAGTCAAAAAAGACGTGTGCTGTAGATTTCTTCCATTTTTCGATAAATTGTTTACTACGCCCACCCCAATTTGTTACAGTAAATTTACGTCCGTCATATTCACATTCTCGCGACATAAGTTCAAGTGAAATTCCAAAGTTAAATTCATTGAATGCCGTTTCGCTATGTATATGCACCAACCAAAACATTTGATGATTTTGTTGATAGAATATCTCTCGTGAAAGTCTTTCTTCTTCTGATATACTTGAATGTTGCAATTCAAGGACTGTTGCTAATTCTGTATTAGTTCTGCACAGAATGTCTGCACGATGCCTTTCACCCGTAACTGAATCTATTAAACAGATTTCTCTACAATTTAGGTCAAAATATTCTTTCCATTTAAGATGCCATTCGCCTTCTGGTTCACTCCAAGAATCACAATCTCCTGCTTTATGACGCCAATGCTTAACATTTTCCATAGGGATGACAGCGGTTAATACTCCCCCACAATCTTTGCAAATAGTCTTTTCTCCTTTTGCTATAGGCTGTCTCTTAACTCCGTCTATCCATGCGTATAACATACTTCAATCGCTTGATTTAGTGTAAGTAGTTATCCTCTGAAAACTAAAAGATTTTCGTTTTGCGTATCGAGCATCTTCTGCATACTTTGGATGTTGCGTTTTGTAACTTGCAATTCGAACAAATTTTGTTAAAGTTATCTGACAGACATGTCGTATTGATCACGCCATATCTATCATTTGCTGAAAGCTCAGATCTTCGTAAATCAACTTGTCGCCGTTTCCCTTAGCAATACATTGTCCTAAAAAATTGTGAACTTACGATGAGTTATTTTGAGCAGCCTTGAATTGGGTAGATTTTCTTTCTCTTCCCTTGATTCACGAGCAGGTCCGGACTTGGCGTTAAAAGTCTCTCGGTAGGTCGGATAGGCAATGACAAGAACGACTGTGGCAATTAGAGTGTCAATCATAATCGACTATGTCGAATGATTGGCGTTGAAAAGATACTGCGTAACTAAACGGAAAAAAATGAACACATTAATCGTAGTAGAACCGATAATCGTGGTTACCACCAAATCTGATAGTACAAAATATCCTGTACCGACACAAATGACAATGAATAGAATGCAAATGCACCAAACAGACGTAAAAACATAGATGCATTCTGCATAATGTTTTCGTTCTTGCATATTCTGGTCAAAATTGGCCAAAAGCAATTTCTCATAATCGGACGCATAAAATTTGTATTCTTGCGTATATGCACCCGTACCAGGAGCATTATTGGCCTGATTGACCAATAAGCTTTCATCTAATTCTAGATTTGCCCCTCCACCCTCTGCCATCATTCTGCCTTCTTGAGAAATTGTTTGAAATAGCGTTCCATCGAGTCTTTGGATATCACTCCATATCGATTATTAAATGCTTCGGACCACGGAGACCCATCAATATGTGTCCAATTAGATAATTGTACTGCATCAAGTTTTTTTGCAATATCAATAGCGAAGTCAATTGTAGAATTCTCGGTATTATCTAATTCAACTTTAGGTTTCAAAGTATATTGTAGAGGCAATGTAACAATATTAGCATTGCCATATTGTTTGAAAGCATGATAAACTTCTTTATACACCGGCCCATACGGCCAAGCTTCTGTTGGGTCGTTTAAGAGTAGTTGACCAGTTTGAGCGAGGTACAAACCATTAGCTATGTACAGTAATTTTTGGAGCTTCATGTTTGAAATTCCAACGCCCTGTTCTAAACCTCGCTTTAGAATTTCCCCTGCAATGTATAGTGCTGAATGTGGCATAGATAGAATTATATTTTGTCTTTGGCGTATAATTTCGCAACAGGCGAAAAATGAAATAGTTTCAGTATGAGTTGAACAAAAGTATTCATTTTTGGAATATGTATCACTTCCGTTAAGAAAATTGTTCATGTACCCGTGCTTATAAAATTTGTTTCATAATTAATACCTACTCATCTCATTAATACTGGTCCCAAATCCCGCCGCTAACGCGAGCATCTCGTTCGTCTCCAACAATCCCACCACCTTCAACCTAACAAGTCGCGTCTAACTCCCCGCGATAAGTCGAAAGTACAAATTAATTCGCAAACACAGCTTACCTCCTGCGGTTGTCTACTGAATTTTAAAAGGTTCTTTCCAAAAAGGTGACTGATTGATCGTAATGCCAAGGGGTACGTCTAAAAGAAGCTTGCACGCGGCCGGGAAAACGACAATTCCCGCCCAGACGATGCGATACCGTGTTTAGAATACGAGAGGCCACGCTCCCAACTCGACATCCCCTTCTCACAATGACAGGCCCACTTCTAAAGTACGCCTTTCCACTCGCAAAGTGTTATGTCCCGTCTGTGAGGTATTGTTTTCCCTTCTCAACATGAAAGGCCCCACTCTAAAGTAGCATTGCCCATTCTCACAACGCCATGCCTGCTTCCCAAGTAGGATGCACCACTCGCAAAATGCCATTTCTCACTTCCATTGTTTCTAATAAACCGCAATTTCTCTTTCTTCTTTCTTCTTGCCTCTTGCTTCTTGCCTCTTGCTTCTTGCCTCTCTCCCCTCTCCTCCCCTCTCCTCCCCCTCATTCCACCAACCTAATGCGCATAAATGAGAAAACAATAAAACGGATGGCAGAAGCAATCGTTTTATTGTTTTGAATGTAGTCCAAATCCGCTAGTTACCGACAGGGTGCACTAACTGAAAGGTAGAATTAAAAGCTTGTGCCACTTGGTTGGTACACGTATCTAAACGTAAAATATCGTGCTAATGCTGTTGCGTCAGGATTTGCCGGAGCATCTTTGTAATAACTAATGATTTCCATTTTAGCATATTTACCATCGTGTGTTTTTACGACAAATACTTTACCTGCAATTGGCGTAACCAAATTGTTTGTCGCATTGTAGTCATACCATCCATTTCCGCTTCCTGTCGGAATGGCATATGTGCCGGGGCCATCCTGGGTGAATGTTGACGCATTTGGAATCGCAGTTACCGCGCTTAATGTACTTGAAACAATGCTAACGGCTGCATTGCCTGTGCGGGTGGGTTCGTCGGTTATACCGATGGCTGTTCCACCATTTACCACTATTGTGGTTCCCCGAAAAGCGATATCCCACGAATCATCCGTAACGATTGCATTTTGCGAAAAACTGAACTTGGTAAAGACACCGCCAACAGGCTGTCCCTGTCCGCCAGTTTGTGGCGCGTATAAGTTTGAAATTGTTTTCGTTTCTAACGTTACCGGCGCTGGTGTCGTATCATCATCATCCGAACACGAGGCAAACAGACCAAAAACGGAAAGTACTAAAACTGATTTGAAAAAATGTGATTTGAACATAATAATGAAATGTATTGATTAGTATTCTAAAATTGATAGTATAACCTTGCGAAAACCTGTCTTCCGGCCAGATTCGGTATGTTGTTTTCATCTTTATAATCCAACAGGTTCAGTACGCCGACCTGGGCCGAAATTCGCTGTTTGAAATCTTTGTTTACGGTGAGGTTGGTTAGGAAATATCCTTTTACAAAATCGTCGTATTTGTCTAAAATAGCATTGTTGTTAGTGTCGAAAACGCCGTATTTGCTTCTGTAAAAAACGCGCGCGTCTACGGATGCTTTTATGGCAGGAATCAGGTAACTGATTTTACTGTTTGCCGTATGCGCAGAACGATTGTATAAACCGAAATAGTCGCTTGGCTTTAGTTGGAAAGATGACAAGGTAACCGGGTCTCTTGCAAATACCTCGCCTCGTTCAATCTTTTCCACAACGGTCTGGTCTTTGGCAATCAAATATTGATAACCTACTGATACAGAGAAATTGGAATTGGCTTTGTAGGTTGAGTTTACTTCTAAGCCGTAGGTAAAAATTCTGTCGATATTGAAATAGGAGAAAACGTTCTGACCATTCGTTTTTTGGGCAATTGCCCGGGTGTCTATAAGATTCTTTATGGTGTTGTAGAAAAAATTATAATCAAAAGACCATTTATCTTTTTCATAGTGACCGCCAAAATTGAAGTTAACGGAGCTTTCGGGTTTCAATGGATCAGAGAAAGAAAAACCATTGTTCACTAATATTTGTCCCTGACTTTGCAGTAATGCCAACTTTTCTTCTGCCACATTATAACCTAAAACGGTGTATCCAACCGCTGAATTTGTAAAATCGAAATACAATTGTCTTAAATCTGGCGCTTTATAGCCATAGCCTACAGACGCTTTCAAAGAAAAGTGATCATTCCATTTGTAATTTATCCCCATTTTCGGACTAAACTGCGATTGGTATTGGTGATGATGGTCGTACCGGAATCCTGCCAGAATATTCCACTTTTCTTTACCAAACCATTCAAATTGGCTAAAAATATACTCGGAAGTTAGGGTTGTCTTATTTTCAAAATAGGTTCTGTCTAACGTTTCATAGTTTAACCCAACTCCTGTGGATAACGTGTTTGTACCTACCTTATAGTGACTACGAATTTCCGGGCGGTAGTACCATTGATTGAACTTGCTTTCTTCGAAAGGCTGGTTATTTTGGCCGTTTAAATATTCGTGGGCTTTATAGTTGGTTGCATATAGATCGTACACTAATTTGAAATGATCTGAAATGGTCTGGTTTAACAAAATTGAATTGTTCCATTCATCTATTTTACTTTCGCCACTATATACGTCCGTTTCGATTTCTGCCTTGTAATTTTGGTTTTGTTTGTAAAGTCTCGAGTTTACGGAAAGGTTCATTCTGTCGGAAAAACTGATGGTTACTTTCGGTTGAACCGTTACGTTATGATAGGGTTCTACGGTTTGCAGAAAATCGTCATCCGAAAGATCATAACCGTCTGTTTTAAAATAATTTGCGAACAATTCAACACCCACTTTTTTCCTTCCGTAGCCAAAAGTTGCCGACACATCGTGTGTGTTAAAGGTTGCCAGTTTATAGTTGACGTTTCCTTGTATCTTATCGGCTACGGATGGATTTTTAGTGATGATATTTACCACCCCTGCCAAGGCTTCTGAACCATACAGAGAGGACGAGGCCCCTTTTACGATTTCAATTCTCTCGATGTTATTTATAGAAATTCGGCTCAAATCCAACGTTCCTGCACTTCTTCCCAACAAGGGTTGTCCGTCGATTAAAATCATCACGTAGGCAGCGTCCAAACCTTGCATTTGAATACCTTCGCCTCCACCAAAATCGGGAACGGTAAGTAAGCCGGTTTGCTCCTGAATGATTTCATTTAAACGGCTTAAACCTAATTTTTTAATACTGCCACCTGTTATGATTTGCGTTGGCAAAGGCAACGTCGCAATGGCTCTTTCGGTTCTTGTGCCGGTAACGATAACCTCTTGAAGTTCGTTGATTTCTATAGAATCTGTAGCTGCCTGAGCGATTGAAAGTTGTGAAAAAGAAATAAAAAATAATGCCCCAACGCTCTTTCTAAAGTTCATTATTTAGAAACTATAAAACTGTCAATTATTTTATTTATTTCTTCCTGGCTTGCATCCTTTTTTAATTGTAGCAAATGCATATACAAAGGTTTACCATCTACCTCTGCCCGTAATTGTAAGTCTTTATTTTTCGCAAACTCGGCCTCCCATCTTGTTCGAACTTTTTTCCAAAATTCTTTGTTCTCTTTCCACCATTTTTGAGCAGCTTCACATCTCGAATCATCAACTTTCGTGTAGGTATTATATCCTTTTTCCTGGGCCAGGAGATAATCGTTTCCGTCCTTATCCCTGATGATTTTGTCGTTATCCTGGTCGTGAATCCATCCGTTTTTTTACGATTTCGTGCACATTGGTCCTTCTTGTAATGTTGTAATCACTTCTTTGCGTATATTCTCTTCTCGGAAGTGGTGCATTGGCAGTATTTTCCCAAAATGTTCTGCCGTCAACGTGAACCCAGGTGGATGATCCCGTATATCTGGGTCTATCGTCTACTTCAAAGACACTTTGCGTCCATTGTCCGGCAACCCTGTTTTTTGAAACGGTTCTATACTTCCAATCTTCAAAGCCATTGTAGTCATAAAATTTCGTGTTTTCAAATACCCAATCCTGACGCCAATGTTTAACAATCATATCGTTTCCAACGATGAGTAAATGTTGGATAGACTTTTTTCCTGGTTCGTCTTCAATTAATTCCGCCCATTCTAACGCTGTTTCGTGTTTTACTTTAGACGCTTTGTAGTTTACAGTGTCTTTAGGATAGTTAAACGTTTCCGCAAAATTGAATTTGATTTCATAGCAACCGCACATTGCTTTAATGGCTTTTTCATCTTCCGTTTTTTGCGCATAGATTGAAACTGATAAGAACAAGACGGCAAGTACTAAATGATGCTTCACTTTTTTGTATTTTAAATTAGACTGATTCTAAACAGCGCGAATCTACATCATTATTTAGAACAACTCCAAATAATAATTGAATTATTTTTATCAATTCTAAATAGCAGAACATGCGTTCTTTTATAACCGGGTGATTTTTTCTACGCTCCGTGTAGCATTGGTCTTACCGCCAAGGCTTTGCCGTTTTACGAAGGCGGAAATTCGTACTACTGGCGTGTCGGCAGATGCCGCCAGTTTGTAAAAGCGTAGTACTTTAGTATAGCGCGCTTCTACTTTCGCAACTGTACGTTGGCGTCAATATTCTAACTCGATTAACGATTGTATTTACGTTCACCCTTTACCTGACAGTGCTGCACTTCGCTGATGCGATAACCCGATAGCGTGATTTTCAATCCGTGCCTACCCAACCGGAATTGGCTCGCAGCATCCCCCCAACCTCTTGCTTCTTGTTTCTTGTTTCTTGTTTCTTACCTCTTACCCCTTACCCCAAAAAAAAAGCCAATAGAAAGACCAAAGACCCTTCTACCAGCTCATTCCATCATTGCGGAAGCCTCCGTTTATCCCATCGAATGGAATCCCACTTTGTTTCCTTCGGTGTCGATAAAAAGGGCGATAAAGCCGTTGCCACCAATCGCCGTTTTGGGTAGGATGACTTTTCCGCCGGCACCTTCTACCCGGTTTAGGGGAACGGAAAGGTCGTCTCCGCCATCCAGGTAAATGGTGATGCCGGTAGTGGCCGGAACGAAGTTTTCGCCAAAACCGATGGCGCCACCGAATTCGCCCTTCTCCGGATTAGCCGGTAGATAGGCATAGTGCCGGTTAGGATCGTCATACAGTGCAGCATCCAGCACCGTGGCGTAAAATGCTTTTGCGCGTTCGAAGTCCGTTGCCGGGATTTCAAACCAATTGAGAGTCGTTACCATGTTCGTAAAGTTTGATTGTTGTTTTCTTGTTGTTACGGCATCCGCGCAGTTGTAGCTGCGCCGTTTCGTTACGGGTTAAAGTCGAATTGCGTTTGTATTAACTCGCCAGTTTCTGGAGTGGACGGACTTCCACTTTCCCGTCCTCATTAAAAATCGGACATCCTTTTGCGATCGCTACCGCTTCGTCGATGTCGTGCGCGTTGATGACGAGGTAACCGCCTACCATTTCCTGGGCTTCGACAAACGGGCCATCCGTCACGACCTTCTCTTTGCCATTTACCTGTTTGCCCGTGGTTTGAAGAGGTTCTCCCCCGGCGAGGATGCCCTTCTCACCCAGATCCTGCATCCAGGCCATCCATGATTGGATATAGGCCTTTTCTTCTTCGGAATCTTTCGCGGTGTGGACGTGCGTGTCGCCACCCCGGAATAAAAACATAAATCGTTCCATCTTGTATTGTTTACGGTTTTGAATACTTTGTTTTACATTTGTACTGCAAATATTCATAGTAAAATCACTTTACACAAGTAGGACAACAAACACCACTTAGTATGAAAAAAAATACTAATATTGATAATCAAGAAGATACAATAAATAAAAAACGGGTATTTGACGAAGAATCTTGTCCGATAGCGGCCACGATGCGGGTTTTGGGAGGAAAATGGAAGCCGATACTCATCAATGCCATCTACGAGACATCTCCGGCCCGGTTTGGGGAATTGAAGCGAAGTGTGACCGGGATCACCCAATCGATGCTCACATCGCAACTTCGGGAACTGGAAGACGATGGGATCATCAGCCGGAAGATCTATGCGGAAATTCCGCCAAGGGTGGAATACACCTTAACCGAGTTTGGACTTACCCTCTCGCCCATCATGCTGGCTATGGGCAAGTGGGGGGAAGAGTATCGATTGAAGAAGGCCACGCCGCAAGCCCAGTCTAACGAGTAGCCTGCCGTCACTGCGAGGCCATGGGCCGAAGCAGTCCACGCCACAAGCCAAGTCCAACCAACGAAATGCCGTCGCCGCGAGGCCGTAGGCGGAAGCAGTCCGTTTCAGGTACCCGCTCACTTCAACCTCGCCAAACCTGGTCCTGTAATTCCATATTCAAATGCGGCGTTGACGTCCTCCCAAAGATCCCGCCACTGTGGGTTCAACCCATTAATTCTGTTGATTTTTGCTTTTCGCGATCCGGCCTTAATCAACTTCTCTATCCGTATCGCTTCAAGTTTACTGTGGTAGTATTCAAACCAAACTAACTTGTCCACGCTGTATCGTGCGCTGAAACTGTTGGGATAGTACTTCGTTTTGTGCTGCGCGATCCGTTTGCACAATTGAGACGTAACGCCCGTGTAGAGCACTGTTTTTCTTTCGTTTGTAAGGATATAGACATACATTTTCCGAAGGTAGGGGATGTCGCCCGGATGGGATTACGGTTTTTCCGTAAAACAATCCACAACTTTGGAGGTGAGATGGGTTTGCTTCGGCCGCTGGCCTCGCAAAGACGACATTTCGACCACACACAACTCGTCACGAGATCATTCTGCCCAACGAACTACCGTCACTGTGAGGCCATAGGCCGAAGCAGTCCACCGCAAGCCAAGTCCAAACAACGAACTGCCGTCACTGCGAGGCCGTAGGCCGAAGCAGTCCACGACACAAGCCAAGCCCAACCAATGACTTACCGTCACTGCGAGGCTATAGGCCGAAGCAGTCCACGCCACAAGCCAAACCCAACCAACGACGTACCGCCACCGCGAGGCCATAGGCTTAAGCAGTCCGTCCCCTATAACCCATAATTAGCGCGTCGCCGTCGTCCTAACTTCAACCGTTTGGAGCGCGACATGGACGGGTCAAGGACGGGTCATAAAGTATAGATACTGTATGGATACTGTATGGATACTGTATGGATACTGTATGGATACTGTATGGATACTGTATCACGAATGTATGAAAACGATTTGCACGCCTTATTCCATATAAGGATACCCGATGACGCCGATTGCCAATCCCTGCCTGACGAATAGCAAACTATCCGAATCGCAATCATGGTTCAGAGTCAGGGTTCAGGGTTGAGGGTTCATGGTTCATCGTTCATGGTTCGAAGTTTAGAATCCACGTCCCACTTCTTGCCTCTTTCCTCTCTCTTCTCTCCTCTATCTTCTTGCTTCTTCTCAAAAAAAAAATCCCCACTCGTTAAAGTGGGGATTCCGTGACCTCGACAGGATTCAAACCTGTAACCTTCTGAGCCGTAATCAGATGCGCTATTCAGTTGCGCCACGAGGCCTTGTTGCGGGTGCAAATATACGCAAATCCCCGACCGATGCAAATCATTTTTTCAAATAAATGCGCGGAAACACTCAGGAGGCTGAAAACCAATCACTCGCAAAACACCAAAAAAGCGGGCGTCGGCACTTCCACAGCCAAAAACCGAGCAGGCGACATCAGGGCGCTTCCCCTACACTTCCCTCCTAACCCAAAAATCCTATAAAAAACGAGGTCCTCCGTGTAAAGCGCTCCACCCACCGACCCGTTAACTTGCGTAAAAAAAGAAACCATGCCCTGGTACCACGGCGACTATCCACCCTCCTATAAAAACCAACCGCGTGCGCTGCGTGAAAAAGCCGTCGAGATCGCGAACGCCCTTTTGAAGGAAGGGATGGAAGAAGGCGTTGCCATCGCCACCGGACTCAAACGCGCCCGGGAAGCGATGCAAGCCGATGAGAAGGATACCAGAAACGACACAACGACGAAAAAGAAAAAGACGTAGTCCGGTACGAAGATGACGGGCCGTCAGTTCGTCGAGGAGGCTGTAAACGGTGTGTGCACTTTCCGCCCGTTCGTGCACACTCAAACACCGAACGCCGGCGCTTACACAAGCGGAAACCGGCCAGCAACACGACGGTCCGGACTACGAAAAAAGGCTGCCATTGGCAGCCTTTTTGCTTTTGATGGAGGTTTCGGGGAGTCCCTTAGCTCCTGAGCTCCTTAGTCCCTGAGTGCCTTAGTCATTGAGTACCTTAGCTCCTGAGTCCCTTAGTCGTGAGTCACGAGAAATACGCTCTCCTCATTTGCTAATGCCCTAAGCTCCGAGCTCCTTAGTCCCTGAGTGCCTTAGTCATTGAGTACCTTAGCTCCTGAGTTCCTTAGTCCGTGAGCCACGAGAGATACGGCCTCCTCATTTGCTAATGCCCTAAGCTCCGAGCTCCTTAGTCCCTGAGTGCCTTAGTCATTGAGTACCTTAGCTCCTAAGTCCCTTAGTCCCTGAGCCACGAGAAATACGCTCTCCTCATTTTCTAATCCCCTTAGCTCCTGAGCTCCTTAGTCCCTGAGTGCCTTAGTCATTGAGTACCTTAGCTCCTGAGTTCCTTAGTCCGTGAGCCACGAGAGATACGGCCTCCTCATTTTCTAATCCCCTTAGCTCCTGAGCTCCTTAGTCCCTGAGTGCCTTAGTCATTGAGTACCTTAGCTCCTGAGTCCCTTAGTCCCTGAGCCACGAGAAATACGCTCTCCTCATTTTCTAATTATCTCATTTTCTAATCCCCTCAGTTACTCAGTTACTCAGTTACTCAGTTACTCAGTTCCTCTAATTATCTCATTTTCCAATTCGCTAATTAACTCATTCGCTAATTACGCCTTCTTCAACGCCGCCCTCGCCTTCTCCAATTCCACCTTGGCCTTTTCCAACTCGTCTTTGGCTTTCAGCATCTCTTCCTTGGCGCGTTGCATTTCCTCGCGTTCTTTGGCTAATTGTGCGTCACGGTCGCCCTCCATCCGGGCACGGGCTTCGTCCATTTCCTTACGCATCTGTTCCATGCGCGGACGTTGTTTTTCGATCTCGATACGGGCCTTCTTCATTTGGAAACGCGCGTCTTCCATCGCCTTTCTCCGGATCTTGTCGGCTTTCATGATGTAGACATCGCCCTCTGAACCGTCACCGGTTTCGACCCGTATGCGGCCGTCCTCATCGATGACCTTGATGCGCGCCCGTACCTTCGGGTCAAGATCGGCCATGGCTTTGTCAAGGTCCTTAACATCGATCCGTTTTCCGTTGACGATGACGATGGGCTCTTCACCGTCCACATCCGTCACGGTCACGGAACTGCTGAAGCTGTCCGACCATTCCTCAAACTCAGGGGCCTCCGGGGCTTCTGGAGCCTCTGGGGCTTCGAACGCCTCTGGCGCTTCCAGTGCTTCCGGTGCTTCAGGAGCCTCTCCGAATGCGAAATCAAAATCGCCGGCATGGAAGTCCCTTGTATCGATGATCATCGGCGCACGACGGTCGCTGAAACCAATCCGGTCGTCGTCCTTATAGAAGAAGATCGGATGGATGGGTTCGTCACTGCTGATCTGCGACACGCCCTTACGGCCGTTTTTGTCTTTATACTCGACCTTGATGCCGGTAATCTCACCCCGACTGTTGCGTTTCACCTTCGATACCTTTACGGTAATACCGTGCTCTTTCCGGATAGCCTCGGTTTTCTCTTTGATCTCGGCATCGGTAGTGTTCTTGTCGATGACGAGTGTCAGTGGGTCGCCGATTTGGTTCAATACCATCGACGGTACCTCACGGGCGATGAGTTTCACCTGGAAACTGACTAGGAAAGCCGCCAGCAACGGCAAAATAAGAGCGTACTTCCAAAGATTCTTTTTGCTGGATTCGCGTTTGTTTAACATAACGATTCGTTTTTTGATTAATGATTGATAAAAGGGATTGGTAAGCGATAGATTGCGATACGAGCTGGCCACCCGCAACAGGGCAAACTGGTAGGCGCGGCGGTCTTCGACGACGGAAACAGCCCGTCGGTCGGCGATATATTCCAGGTTCTGGGCAATGGCTTTGCGGTACATCCAGATAACCGGATTGAACCAGAAAACAATGCAAAACAGGCGAGTAAACAGTACGTCAAATGAATGGTGTTCGCTGCTGTGCACCCGTTCATGGCTCAGGATGCTGCGGAATTCCTGTGCGGTATACAATGAGGAGTTCAACACGATGTAACGGAAAAACGAGAAGGGCGCGATTTCTTCCTCTACATCTACCAGGGCATACTCGGGGTGGCGTCGCACCTGCCGTTTGCGTAACAGGCGGTAGAGTGAAAAAAGCGTACACAACACGTGCAGCACCAACAGGCTGCCCACCACGACATACACATACCACATGACCGCCGTCCAGTCAACGGTCGGTGCGGCCACGGGTGCTGTCGCCTCAGTCGCTTGCGATACCTGTGATACGGGTACGGACTGCGGCACCTGAGAATCCATTGACACCGGAAGTGGTTCCATAACCGGCTGGGCCTGCACCACCTTTGGCAGGGCCACCTGAACGGGCTTCTTCACGGTGATTTCCCGTTGTATCGTGCAAAGCGGCAGTATCGTAGCAATCACGAGTCCGCTCAATAAAAACACCCGATTGAGGTTAAAAAATGTCTCTTTGCGAAGCAACAGGTGGTAGAACAGGAAAAAACCGGCGAGCAACCCGCCCGATTTGATGATGTAAAGGAGTAGTGGTTCCATAGCCTACTTTTTTTCGATCAGTGCCAGTATCTCCCGTAGCTCCTCCGCCGAAATCTTGTCTTCCTGCGCGAAAAACGACACCATGTTCTTATACGAACTGTTGAAATAGTTGTCGATCGCGGTTTTCATGAACTTCTTCCGGTAGTCTTCGATCTTCACGATCGGAAAATACTGGTGCGTATTGCCGTAGGCGTTGTGCGACACATAGCCCTTCTCCTCAAGGTTGCGGACAATCGTCGAAAGGGTGTTATAATGCGGCTGCTCGTGCTTGATCTCGGCCTGTATGTCTTTGACGAAGGCCTTCCCCAAACGCCACAAAATCTGCATGATTTCTTCCTCTTTATTGGTCAGGTTCTGCATGTTGAAAAGATTTACCCAAACGTATAACTATATTTTTAGTTACGCAACTAAATTTTTAGTTATTTAACTAAAATTTAAGGACTCGTGTTATCGCGAACTTTCGCCTCATCACGCTACCTTTACTATAAAAACCATCATGATGGATACGAACAACCTGGACGACCTGCTTGACGTCGAAGACCGGCAGTTGCGGAAACTGCATAAAATCGTGGCCGACACGATCCGCGAGGAAAAACTGATTACCGGAAAGCTGCTCCACGAACCCAAAGAGATCCTCACAGTGGGACAACGCGTCTCGGATCGCATTGCCCGTTTCGGCGGTAGCTGGAAGTTCATCATCTGGTTTGGCGTCACGCTTGCCATCTGGATTGCGTTCAATGCGGCCGGCCCCGGACAAACGCGCTTCGACCCCTATCCGTTCATCCTCCTCAACCTTATCCTGTCGTGTATCGCCGCCCTCCAGGCCCCGGTCATTATGATGAGCCAAAACCGCCAGGAGGAGAAAGACCGCATGCGAAGCGAAAACGACTACCTCGTCAACCTCAAAGCCGAAATGGAAATCCGCCGCCTCCACCAGAAAATGGACCTGCTGTTGGAGGAACACCTCAAAACGCTCTACGAAAGCCAGTCGTTACAGATGAAAATCCTGAACGAACTCAAAGAGAAACTGGCCGCGCACGAGAACAAAGACCTGAACGCTCCTGACCTTTCATAAAAAAGAGGGAAAAACAGAAAATACTGACATACGTCATCCTTTTGCTGGTACCGGTAGCTGAATTTTGCCTAATCGGGAGTAGTGGCTTCCGTGCTACGATAATGACAGTAGATTCTACCCTCCGGCGCCTGATACGGCAGCACATCCTGCGCACACCGCAACTGGATACCGCTGAAATAGCGGTTTCGGTCACGGATGGTATCGTGCGCCTGCGCGGACGGGTGGAAAACCCCCTGCTCGAACGTCTCGTCGTCGGATTATCCAAACAAGTGCATGGTGTGCGCGATGTCTACTCCGAACTTTCCTATGGTGCGGCCAACCCCGACTACCTGACCCGGCTGACCCTTGAAAAACGACTGCGGGATACATTAGAAGTGCCCGATGGCCGTGTTTCGGTGGTCGTGCAGGATGGTGTGGTGTCACTCAAAGGTATCGTACGCTGGAACTACCAGAAAGAAGCGGCCCTGGAAGTGGGACGCTCGGCCGGACTTCCACTCGAAGACGACATCGAAGTCAACCCGCGAAGTACGAATGACACCGATAAAGAAAGCGTATCAGACGCCCTGCGCCGCGACGGTCACATCAGTTGCGAGGATATTGAAGTCGTGGTATCCGGCCAAACGGTCATGCTCGTCGGCTCGGTTCCTTCCGAAGAGGAAAAAGAAACGGCCGAAGAGATCGTACGGACGATCCGTGGGGTCAAAGACGTGAAAAATGCGCTGTATGTGAAGTAATCACACCCGCTCGAGTCCGCGTCGGTTTTTCAAAAACAAGAGATTGCCCCGTTTTTCTACCAGTCCTTCGTCGGCAAAATCCGTAAGGGTACGACTGACGGTTTCCGGCGCGGTGCCCGACATAGCCGCAAGGTCGGAGCGGCTGGCGGCAATGCCCTCCCCTTCTCCTTTTTGTTTGGCATACCGCAACAGCGCTTCGGCAATCCGCTGTCGCACCGTGCGGTAGGCAATCTGCAACAGGTGCTCTTCACGGGCCTGCACTTCATTGGCCAGGATGCGGATGAAGCGTCCGGCGAGGTCGGGGTACTTACTGACCAGGTCTTCGCAATGGCTTTTGGGGAAGAACACCAGTTCGGCTTCTTCTATAGCGGTAGCGGTATCGGCAAAATGGCCTTCCGAAAACAACATATTGATGCCGGGGAAATCATCCGTGCCGTAAATACCCGTTACGATGTCGCGTCCTTCTTCTGTGAGGCGTGTGGTTTTCACCCGTCCGGAAAGAATGAGGTAGAAGCCTTTGATTCGGTCGCCTTCCTCATAAATGACTTCTTTCTTCTTGTATTTTTTGGGCTCGAGCTCGGCAATCGTCTGCCGAAAGGCATCGAGTCCCTGGTCTTTGGCGACAAGTTGGTTGAGTTCCGACAACGCCTTCGAGTAGTACTCCCGTTGGCGGTCGCGGCGCTTCAGGCGTCCGGTGACGGCATTCAGTAACTCGACATCGTCAAAGGGTTTGGTGAGGTAATCGTCCGCACCCAGTTCCATCCCTTTCCGGATGTCGGGGCGTTCGGTCTTGGCCGTGATGAAAATAAACGGAACGCCACAGGTCGCATCGTGTTGTTGCAACGCCTGTAATACATCATAGCCGTCGGATTCGGGCATCATGATGTCACTCAGCACCAGGTCGGGCGGTGTTTTGAGGGCTAGTTCGATACCGGCTTTTCCGTTAGGGGCGGTCAGCACGCGATACCCGGCCAATGTCAGGATTTCCTGGATGTTCTCCCGGATATCCTCATGATCTTCAATTACCAGTATGGTTGTCATATACAGGCAAAGTTAACGTAAATTCTGTTCCTTCCCCCGGACGGGAGACAAACGAAATCGTCCCGCCCATGAGTGCGGCATAATGTGACACAATTGAAAGTCCCAACCCCGTGCCCGGTATCAACGACGCATTCGCCGCCCGGAAAAAGGGTTCGAACAGGTGCACCTGGTCTTCTTCAGGTATGCCGATGCCCGTATCGCTGACGGAAATCGTACAGCCCGTTTCGGAAATAGCCGTGTGTATGGCGATACGGCCGTCAACCGCTGAATACTTGATCGCATTCGAAACGAGGTTCAGGATGCAGTTGCGTAACAGGTTCGCGTCGAGCTCGACGGTGGTGTTGGTGCCGGAATGCCGGGTTGTAACCTGCTGCTGTTCCTTGGCCATCATTTGCATTTCCTCTGCAATTTCGCGCGCCAGTTCTGGCAGGTTCACCGAAGAGGCCTGCACCTGTATACGGCCTGATTCGAGTTTTTCAAGATGGAGGAAGTCGTTAAGGATGGCGGTCAGGTGGCCCACCGCATTTTTGATCTTCCCGACATGTTTGGTGATCTCCGGACTCTCCAACGATTCGGCGTATTTCCCGATGAGGGAAGCCGACAGTTGCAGGGCGTTCAGTGGTGTGCGGAATTCATGTGACGCCATCGAGACGAAGCGGCTTTTCAGGCGTCCGAGTTCTTTCTCGCGTTCCAGCGATTCAATGATCTGGGCTTTTGCCTCTTCAAGGTCGTGTACGCTTTTGTGGAGCGACTCGGTGCGGCGCTCGACCAATTCTTCAAGGTCGGACGCGTATTGTTTCAATTGGGCCTCATCGGCTTTCTGTTGGGTGAGGTCGTGGATGAACCCGACATACAGGGTGACGCCCTGATACACCACTTCGCTGACGCCGAGTTTTACGGGAAAAAGGGTGCCATCACGGCGAACGGCCGTTACTTCCCGGCCGATACCGATGATGCGGGGCACATGGCTTTCGTGGTAGCGGCGCAGGTAATCGTCGTGGCGCTGCCGATCGGGTTGTGGCATCAGCATTGAAACGTTCTGCCCGATTACCTCCGACGGTTCGTATCCGAAGAGGCGACAGGCCGACGGGTTAATCGTCGACACGATGCCGCGGTCGTCAATGAAAATGATGCCGTCAATGGCATTGGTAACAAACCCTTTTAAGGCTTCTAAATTCTCCAAAATAGGTTATCAATCATAGTTAGGGGGAATTCCTGCTCAATCAGGCAACAGGCGCGTTACCTCGCTTTTTAGTACCGGCAGGTTGTTGACTATAATTCCCCAAATTACGTCATCGGACACGTCATCATAGCCGTGTATGATTCTGTTTCGTGCATCGACAATCTTCCGGGAGTTTGATATTGGGATTTCTGGCGAACGTTTCAATATCCGGGTCATCGCCTCACCGATTATCTCGATATTTCGCTCCACCGCCCGTCGCGTCTTCAAGTCACTGCGATATGCTTCGAATACCTTTCCATCGGGGAAAAAACTATCAATTTCTTCAATCGAAGTCTTTATATCGAACAGCCAGCTATTGATGTAATCATCCATAAATGAGACGCTTTGTACGGTCTACCGCGTTCCTAAAATACGGATTCTTGATCGCTTTATCCTCTACCAAATCTATAGGTCTTTCGAGGATTTTTTCCAGCGAAAATTTTAAATCGAAGTAGTTGTCAGAATAGTCCAACACCTGCATTTCCTCAAAATCCACAATAAGGTCTACATCACTATGCTCAGAAAAATCATCTGTCAATACGGATCCAAACGCATACAAACGACTTACCCTGTGGGATTGGCACAACGTTTTTATAGCATCAAGATGTTCGCGGATAAGTTTCATGTTGTCCAAATATACGAAAAACGGTATCAAGGAAACGACAGCACTTTAGAGTTGGTCGATCTCATCCTGGATATTCAACCGCGCCCTTCGTTCAAAACGGTCATAGAAGTACTCGGTTGAAAAAATCCGATCCATGGACAGGAAGTGCCTCAGGATTTTCTTCCGTCCCGTGTTGTAGAGCAAATCCGGAAAGACGCTGTACTCTTCCCGCACCCCATCCGCGTACTGACGGTATACATCAGGTGCGGCGCCCAGTACCGCCATATCGGCATCCAGCAGGAAGGCCGTATCACCGGATGCGGGCAGGTGCTCTTTGGTAGCAAGGATCATGGCGGCACAGGCTTCGATACGGTCGGCCGGAAACCCGATTGCCTGCAACCTTTGCCGGGCGAAACGTGCACTCTCGGCTTCGTTCTGCAACGAGGTAGGTTTATAAATGACGTCGTGGTAAAACAAAGCAAACAGCACCGCATCCCAGTCGTCGATCTGCGGACGGAGCGGCGTCAGTTCGGCTGCCATATTTTCCAGATGGGAAATCGTATGGTAGTGCCGTCCGGGTTCGGCATAATGGGAAAACAGTTCGAGCCACAGGTCGTTGGCCTGTTCCTTGTCGTCGGTATACCGTGATACCAGGGTCAGAAAAGTTCCGGTTAGCATTACCTAAAGGTACGGCGTGCCATAAAAAAACGCAAGCCAAATGGCGCAATTATCGCCTTGTCATTCTGCAAAAAACCCAGATTAACATGTAAAACCTTCACTTCCAGAATCCCGACCTTTATTTAAAACGCCATGTCCTCCCCCTCGTTCTCCCTGCTCCTCGCCCAACTCGACGCCTACAACCAGAAAAAATGTGAGCTCGACGAATCTAAAATCCGGGCTATTTTTGCGTATATCGGCCTGCAACCCGACGACTACCACCATGATCGCTGCTTTACCTGGGACCGGATCCTGATTTCCGTTCCCGACCAGGATAAATTCCTCGAATTGCAGCAGCTCCAACGCGTGTGCGACCGCATCGAATTCATCCTGAACCGCCACAGCGAGGCCTACTTCGTGTGCGATTACGACGACTGGCGCGCAGCCTCTTCCGGCAAAGACCAGACCGAGCTCGTCAACCTGCTCCGCACGGGTTTTGGTCGCTTTTCACAGAATTGATGCCGGCGGGTTGGAATGTCGGGATAAGAAACGTGCGGCATTACCTTTCGATTCTAATAAGCGGAAAACCAGCGAGAGCCCGTTCTTTCCTAGAAATCGTTTCATAAAAAAGCCCGGCGTGAACCGGGCCTTTCCACTATTGTTGCTCTTCCTCCGCGGCCTCGAAATTGATATTGTTGTAGGCGTTCTCGGTGAGTTCCACGTCGGCCTCTTTTTCTTCGGCAAGCGTTTCCTCCAACAAGGCGGCTACTTCCTCTTCACCCAAGGTGCGGGCAAAGGCGGCCAGTGTGCCATACGAAGCGATTTCATAATGTTCGATTTTCTGCGCGGCTGAGATGATGCCGGCGTCGCGCACAGGTCCGGGTTGGCTTTCTTCCAGGATGCTCTCTCCTTCTTTGATCAGCCCTTCCATTGCGTCGCATTTCTTACCGCGTGCCGTTTCGCCGAGTAGTTCAAATACTTTTTCGAGTCGGGCGATCTGGCCTTCGGTGACGGTCAAATGCCCTTCGAGTGCGCTGACGAGGTTCGCTGAACTGGCATTCTTTGCCATTTTGGGAAGCGCCTTTGTCAGGGCCCGCTCGGCATAAAGGATGTCTTTCAGTTCGTCAACGAATAATTCGCGTAGTTCCGCCGCGGCGGTTGATTTTGCTTTCACGCGACCGCGTGTGCCATTGTTTGCTGTTGTTGCCATTGGATGTTGTATTACTTTTTGGTGAAATTACGACGACCGAAGCGCCACGCTCTTACAGGATTGTTTCTACGTGTTGCAAGCACACGTTTAGGCCAACGGATCGAGTACGACCTTTACGCAGCCGTCTTCTTTGTTTTTGAAAATGTCATAGCCATGGGCCACCTGCGACAGAGGCAGCCGGTGGGTGATGATGTCGTCAAGACGCACCCTTCCTTCCGCTACATACGCCAGGAGCGGGTCGATGTATTTATGGGCCGGCGCCTGTCCTCCTTTCAATATAATCCCCTTGTCGAAAAACTGTCCGACAGGGAAATTATCATAGAACACGGGGTAGACGCCCAATACCGATACGATACCGCCACGTCGGACGGCGCTCATACAGGCTTCGAGTACTTTTACCGATCCTTTTTCAAAGTTGACGACCGATTTGACACGGTCCAGGAAATTACGATCGGGTTCGAATCCGACCGCATCCACCACGACATCCGCGCCGCGTCCGCCCGTATGGTCACGGATTTGTTCGATGACACTCTTTGATCCGTCTTCCCAAAGCAAGGTTTCGGCTCCGGTGGTTTCACGTGCTTTTTCCAGGCGATAGGCTTCCGTATCGACGATGAATACCCGACCCGCACCCCGAAGCCAGGCCGATTTGGCGGCCATGAGACCTACGGGTCCGGCACCGAAGATGGCTACGGTTTCGCCGCCTTTCACTTCTCCCCAATCAATGCCGGCATATCCCGTAGGGAAAATATCCGTAAGGAATAATACCTGTTCATCGGTGAGTTGTTCCGGCACTTTCCGTGGCCCCATGTTCGCATACGGCACGCGTACGTATTGGGCCTGGCCTCCATCGTACCCGCCGTATAGATCGGTATAGCCAAAGAGCGCACCTCCTTTTTCGGTCAGCACACCGCCCTCGGGTCCGTAATGGTCGGGGTTGCTGTTTTCGCAGTGCCCCGGAAGTTCGTGGTCGCAGAAAAAGCAGTGCCCGCACGCAATCGGAAAGGGAACAACCACTCGGTCGCCCCGTTTCAAGTGCGTCACGGCGTTGCCAACTTCTTCCACAATGCCCATGAACTCGTGGCCCATGACCATCGGACGCGGTTGGGGAAGCCCACCGGAGTAGATGTGTAAGTCGGACCCGCAAATGGCAGTCGCCGTTACTTTCAATATGATATCATCGTCGCTTTTGAGGATAGGGTCGTCTACCGTATCATAGGTAATTGCGCCCGGACCGTGCATCACTGCTGCTTTCATGTCACTTGGATTTTAAGGGTTTACGGACGGCGCTTTTTCGACGGGGCCGGCACCGTTGTCTTCGGCTGCGTAGACGGATCAATCGTGCCGTTTTTCAGTTTGCGGTTCTCCGGATTGGTATTCCGCGGATCGATCGGTGTTAGGGTGTCTTTGCGGGGAAGGCTGTCGGTGGGACGTTCGGGATACCGCGTATTCGGTGCCGGTTGCATTTTGGTAGCGGGACGCGTTTGACGCGTGGTGTCGGTTTGGGCGGATGCACCGCCGGCGGCCATCAGGAAGAGGGCGGCCATGATCAGTCGTTTCATATTAGTAGGGGTTTATTTGTTCATGTGGAAAGCCGTACCACCAGGAAAAGGCGGCGGCACCGGCAGCGAAGAAAAGGTGGGCAATGAATAACTGCAGGTAATACGACGGCCCGATGGGTGGACGCTGGTCCGGTATCCGTACAAAAATCATCCAGGTAAGGATGCCTGCGATGCCGGCCACGGTTCCGGCTATTGCCGCCGTTTGCAGCGAGAGTCCGTCGCGGAGCCAGTACCACTCGAAGGCCGTAGCGAAGAGGCATCCGGTCAGGAAATGCGCGAGCCAACCCCATACCCGTGGATAACTATCCCCTTCCATCCCCAGACGCCGGAAGATGATGGAGAGCAGGATGGGTTCTTCGTATAACTTCCGAAAGGCAGCGGAAACGAGATACGAGAAGGCCGTCATGAGGACGGTGCCGAAAAAGGCGGATAAAAGAATGCGGATGACATCCATACGACAGTGGGGGTAGGTCGTGTTGGTTTTCAAATGTCCGACGAACCGCGCCGGATGGCCTTACATGATGCCCGAGAAGGATTACAGCATTCGCCCGACGCTAACGGCACAAATTCCGTCGTTGTGCCGTATCTTTGGGAAACGCCACTATGATCCGAAAAGTTACCCATTTCGCCGGCAGCACGAATTTCAGCAATGCCACCAAAGTGACGCTGGCAGCGGTACTTCCGGTGTTGCTGCTCGGTCACTTCGGTTATACCGATATCGGGTTTAATATCGCCATCGGGGCCCTTCTCACCTATCCCAGCGACATCCCGAGTAATTTTCGGCACAAGGTCAAAGGCGTATTCGCCGCGGCGGTGCTGGTAGCGGGCAGCAACCTGTTGGTCAACCTGCTGGTTCCCTATCCGGCGCTGCTGTATCCGTTGCTGGCCGGCGGCGTGTTCTTCATGGCGATGATTTCGGTCTACGGGCAACGGGCCACGATGGTATCGTTTTCCGGCCTCCTGGCGGTGTCGCTCGCTTTCGCCCACGTGCATGAAGGCTGGGAGATGTGTGTGTATGCCGGGCTCTTGCTGGCGGGTGGACTCCTCTATCTTTCGATTTCCCTATTGTATGACGTGCTCTTCCCGCATCGGTATGTGCAACTACAGATCGCGGAATGCATCCGCCTGACGGCCAAATACATGAAATACCGGGGCGACCTCTGGACGCTGGGGGCCGACCGCGACACCATACTGGAACGGCAATTGCACCTACAGGTAGAACTCAATACCATACACGAAAACCTGCGGGAAATCCTCATCCGGACGCGATCGACATCGGGTATTTCGAGTGAAAACCGCCGGATGCTGCTGGTCTTTTCGTCCTGTGTCGACATCCTCGAACTGGCCCTTTCCACCGCCTTCGACCACTCGAAACTCCATCGGCAATTCGGGGACTTTCCCAAAGCCCTGGCCGTTTATCAGGACCTGGCCTATAACCTTGCCTCCACCCTGAAAAAACTCTCGAAGAGTATTTCCGGCAACCGCAATTATGTGTCGAAACGCACACTTTTACCGCGACTGGAGGCACTTGAAAGTGTGATTGCCGAATACGAATTGCGGTACGGCGACGAGGCGCGCGAAGGGGTGCTGATGCTTTCGAACATGCGGCATTACGCCGAGAAGCAGATCGAGAAGATCAAAATGATCGAACGCACCATCTCGACCAAAACCGACCTCGAGGTGAAGGAACGCGATCGTGGACTGGAGCGCATGATGGCGCCGGAGTATTACCCGTGGCGGACGTTTCGGGAAAACCTCAGCTTCTCCTCCAACTTCTTCCGCCATTCGCTTCGCCTGACGGTAACCGTGATGGCGGGTTTCGTCCTGGGGAAACTGCTGCTGTTTGAAAACGCGTATTGGATCCTGATGACGATAGTGGTCATCATGCGACCCGGTTATGGACTTACCAAACAGCGCTCACTTGACCGGCTGGCCGGAACCGTCGTGGGGGGGCTCATTGGCTTCGTCATCCTGAAAATCACGGGGGATGCGACGTGGCTTGGCTCGCTGGCCATCCTGTCGATGTTGCTGGGTTTTGCCTTTACGTCCATTAATTATAAGATAGGCGCCGGTTTTGTGACGATTTATGTGATTTTACTGTATGGCATCCTGGTGCCCGGAAGCAGCAAGTATGTCGAATATAGGATAATCGACACGCTGGCGGGGGCGGCCCTTGCTTTTGCCGCGAACCATTTTTTGTGGCCGTCATGGGAGTTCCTGAGCATACGTACCTACATCCGGAAATCAATCGAGGCGAATCGGGCCTATCTTGCCGAAATCGCGCAGTATTATATTACGAAAGGCGAAGCCACGCCGGCCTACCGTACCTCGCGTCGTATCGCGTTCGTGGAAATCGGCAATCTTATGGCGTCCTTCCAACGGATGACACAGGAGCCGAAATCAAAGCAGCGGCAATTGGCACCTTTGTATAAACTGGTCGAACTTAACCACTCGTTGTTATCGGCCTCGGCCTCGCTGGGCACTTACATCCAGACGCACCATACCGGCAAAGCGACGGAAGCCTTCAACGTCGTAATGTCTACCATCGGCCGCAACCTGGAAGCGGCGGTCGACTTTTTGGACGAAACTCCACAATTGACACATGCGCTGCCGGCCGAAAACCTCGAACTGCGGTTCACGGAACTGCGCGAATTACGCAAGCGCGAACTGCTGGAGGCGGGCCGACAGGAAAACGAATGGCTTTTACAGGAAAACCAATTGATTGTGGAGCAGTTGGTGATGCTCGTCAGCCTTTCGGAAGGCATCGTCAAGGCGGTGCGGAAAATCGACAATATTTAAGAGGAGGCCAATACGAGTCGTTTGATGGTCTCCGTCACACCAAACCCATTATTGTCTGACTCGGTGACATGCGAGGCTGCTGCCAGTATATCGGCATGGGCATTGCGCATGGCATAACTGAGTCGGGCTTCCTGCATCATCTGGAGGTCGTTCAAGTAATCGCCGAAGACCAACGTTTCCTCGCGACTGATCCCAAAATGCGCTTGCACATGACGGAGTGCCGTGCCTTTGTTGGCGGTTTTGTCGGTGATATCCATCCAGTAACGCCCGGAAATGACCACATTGAAATGAGGGGCAAATGCTTCGAACCGCGGCGCTGTATTGGTGACGATATCGCCAAAATCCGCTAATGTGAATTTCAACACATCGTCCTCAACCTGAAGGAGGTCGTCAACGATTTCGAGCGCATCATGATGGCGGATGACTTCGTCTACAAACCTGGGTTCGCGGCTTTCGATATACGCCGCTTTTTTACCCGACACCACCAGTCCGGCCCCTTCCACCTGGCGCCCGATCCGGATGAAATCATGCACGTGTTTGGGGTCGAGTGCAACGCGGAAAATCTCTGTTCCGGCATGATAGGCATAGCTGCCATTTTCGGCGATGAACACCGTGCGATCGGCAATCCGCTCGAATACTTTGGCGATGTTGTGGAACTGGCGTCCGCTGGCCACCGTAAACAGGATGCCTTTATCGACCAGTTGTTGTTCGACCTCCCAGAAATCAGGGCTGAGTCGTTTTTCGTCATCCAGAAGGGTACCGTCGAGATCGGTTGCAATCAGTCGTATCATAGTAGGAAGGCACATGAAAAAGGCCGGCGCAAAGATACAGACCGACGGTAGAAAAAGGGAATATCAAATCCTAAATAAATGTAACGGAAGGGTGTCGCCAGCGTTACCGACGGTTCAGGTAGTCCTGCAATAAAATGACGGCGGAAATCTCATCAACCAGCGCTTTGTTCTGCCGTTGTTTCTTCTTCAGTCCACTGTCGATCATCGTCTGGAACGCCATTTTGGAGGTAAACCGCTCGTCCATCCGCACGACGGGCATATCCGGAAACCGGGTCTTGAACTGGGTCAGGAAGGCTTCTACCCACACGGCGCTTTCCGATGCGGTGTTGTCCATCTGTTTGGGTTCGCCCAATACGACTTTTTCCACCTTCTCCTGAGCAAAATACGCCGCCAGGAAATCGAGCAGTTTCGGCGATTCGACCGTCGTCAGTCCGGATGCGATCAGTTGCAATTCATCGGTGACGGCAATGCCCGTGCGTTTATGTCCGTAATCAAGGGCGAGGATGCGCATTATTTTTTCTCTTTTTTAATCGCACGTTCGGGAATGCGTTCACCGTCGAGTTGCCGGATCCGGATTTCATGCCGTACCCTTTTTTTGCTCATCTCGTTGTACAAGGCGCCTCCCATTATTCCAAACGACACGGACATCGCACCTACTTGCTCCCCATTGGGTCCGACGATCACATCTCCTTCAAAATACAACTCGCCCTCCCTTTTGTAAAGTGTCTCCAGTTTTCCTTCGTGAACGATATACGCTATGCCGTTTTCGACAATGGCATACACTTGCTCCAATTCCATCGGTATGAAGTCGCCTTTAAAATCCTTATAGCTGATTTTCTTTAGTTTCCCTTTTGCATTCCGTTCCACCTGAAACGAGGTAGTTGAGGGCTCCATCATGCGAAGACGATCAAAAGAGGTGTAGAGGCCATCTACGTACTGGTCGGACGAATATAACGGTGACTTTCTTTTTTCATAGTCGTCGATGGCCTTTATATCGTCCCAGGAAATTACAGGATAATCGGACGAAGGGCGTGCCATGGTGGACGCAAGAAAATCGTTAACCACCCGACTGGCAACGACAATATTGACGTCAAACGGCTTGTCGGTAACAACAGCCGTAGTTGTGTCGATGGTAGCCAACAGGTGATAATCGGCTTTGGAACGGCCGTAGGCATACGCTTTGAAGAAAAATCGGGCGGTCGTCTTACCATCGCGCCATTCTTCAGAAAAACCAAAACGACGCACCTGGATAACAAGCGTGTCCGACGTTCCCTCCGCTTCTTTCAATATGTCGAAATTAGTGGCTATCCCTTCGGCCAATGAGGGGATGGGAAAATAATATCGGGGCTCGCGCAGTCCGCCGGGAAAGGTGTAACCGTAATTCGGGATAACCGGTGACTCGAAAGCCCGACACGCACCGTAGCTACTCTTTACCTTGTAACCCGGTTTGAAAAACGAAAAGTCGGCATTCTTCTGTGCCACGCAGGTACCGATTGAGAATAGAGCAAGCGCTGTTAGGAGATGGAAAAACCTGTACATCTTATTTGTTTTTACCCACCCGCAAAAGTAACGGAAAAACCACTTCCCTCGGCCCGTCACCCCATACTTCCAGAAGCGTTTGCCGGATTTGGTCAACGGGGTTTTCATTGAAATGGGCTTTGTATTGTGTCACGGCCGACCAGGTTTCGAGATAGCCCAGTATCTGTTCCGCGGTACGGCTGACCTTATAACTCATGGGCTCGCACGGAATTTCGTCGAAGGGGAAGGGAAGCGTACGGTATCCTTCATCGATCCAGTGGCGCTCCGGGTCCCAGAACGGCCCCACGACGTCATGGTAAAAAGGTCGGACGATGGCATCGGCTTCGGGAAAACTATGGAACAACTGATACCCGAGCAGGGCGATGATACCGCCCGGTTGCAGCACGCGCGTCGCTTCGTCATAAAACAGGTCGAAATCGAACCAATGCACGGCCTGTGCCACGGTCAGGAGGTCGAAGGAAGCATCAGGAAAATCAAGTCGCTCGGCCGGCATCACATGGTAGAGGATATTCAGCTCGTTGTGTGCATATTGCAGTTGGTTATGGCTGATATCCGTCGCATCCACATGATGGAAATGCGGGGCGAGTTTGGATGCCAGTTGCCCGTTTCCCGTTGCGACATCGAGCGCGCGTTCACGACCCGGTGTCAGGGCAAGGATGCGCGCCACGAGCGCCCCGGGATAATCCGGACGGAAGGCAGCATACCCCCCGGAAACGCCTGAAAAATGATCTTTCATACGAAAATGGTATACGGCAAGCTACGAAATTCTGCCCAGTCGAACGCACCAAAATCGCGTATATTTGCCGTAAAATTACAACTGCATGGACACACTCCGCTCCCTCATCGAAAGCGCCTGGGAAGACCGTTCCCTTCTCCAACATACCAAAACAACCGACGCCATCCGCACCGTCATCAACCTGCTTGACGAAGGCACCCTTCGGGTTGCCGAACCGACCGCAAAAGGGTGGCAGGTGAACGAATGGGTGAAAAAAGCCGTGGTGTTGTATTTCCCGATCCAAAAAATGGAAACCCTTGAAGCCGGCATCTTTGAATACCATGATAAAATGCCCTTGAAGCGCGATTATGCGGCGAAAGGCGTGCGGGTCGTGCCGAATGCCGTCGCTCGTCATGGGGCGTATATTTCGAAGGGCGTGATCCTGATGCCGAGTTATGTAAATATCGGGGCCTATGTTGACGAAGGTACTATGGTTGACACCTGGGCCACCGTCGGCAGTTGCGCCCAGATTGGTAAGAACGTCCACCTCAGCGGAGGCGTCGGTATCGGCGGTGTATTGGAACCGTTGCAGGCCGCGCCGGTCATCATCGAAGACGGGGCCTTCATCGGATCGCGCTGTATCGTTGTGGAAGGCGTGCGCGTGGAAGCCGAAGCGGTATTGGGCGCGAATGTCTGCCTGACCGCCTCCACCAAAATCATCGATGTCACGGGCGACACTCCCATTGAAATGAAAGGCGTGGTACCGGCGCGCTCCGTCGTGATTCCGGGAAGCTACACCAAATCATTCCCTGCCGGCGACTACCAGGTGCCCTGCGCGCTCATCATCGGCAAACGTAAACCTTCGACAGACTTGAAGACGAGTTTGAATGAAGCGTTGCGGGAGTATGATGTGGCGGTGTAATGAACAATGAACGATGTACAAGTAACAATGAGGGGTGGACAGAACGTTGAAAGCCGTCGGAATGAACTCGCTCATCGATCCTTGCTCCTGACTCCTAACTCCCAACTCCTTCCGTGAAAATCCTCGTCATACAGCTTAAAATGATTGGAGACGTCCTCGCGACCTCCATCATCTGCAACAACCTGCGGAAGGTGTATCCGGACGCGCGGATCGATTATGCGATCTATCCGTTCACGAAGCCGGTGGTGGAAGGAAACCCGAACATTGACCGGTTGGTGTTGTTTACGGAGGAGATGCACAACAGCAAACGGGAACTCCTACGGTTCCTGAAAACCATCCGGAAGGAGCGGTACGATGTGGTTATCGACGCCTACGGGAAGCTAGAGAGCAACCTGATGGCGCTGGCATCCGGGACAAAGACGAAAGTGGCCTTCCATAAAGGGTATACGTCTTTCTTTTATACCAAAACAGTCCGGGAACTGCCAGCACCCCGCACTACAGCCGGAACGGCGCTCGAAAACCGGATGAATCTATTGGGGCTCGTGGCACAACGTCCGGACTTCGATATCCGCCCCACTATCTGGCTGTCAGAGGACGATTTGGCGATGGGACGCGAGCGAATGGCTGCAGCCGGAATCGATCCGAACGCCACCGTTTATATGATTGGGGTCATCGGCAGCGGAAGGACAAAAACGTACCCGACGGCCTACATGGCCCAGTTGCTTGATACGATTGTAGTCCACACCCAGGCGACCTTACTTTTTAATTATATGCCCTCGCAAGCCGCGGAAGCACAAGCGATTTTCGATGCCTGTTTACCTGCAACACAGACACACATCCGACTGGACCTCATTCCGGGTAGCATCCGAGAATTTCTTGCGCTTACCGCACATTGCGATGCGTTGATTGGCAACGAAGGTGGTGCGGTGAACATGGCAAAAGCCATCAGCATCCCGACCTTCACAATTTTCTCTACGTGGATCAAAAAAGAAGCGTGGAGTTCCTTCGAAAACGGCAGCACCAATGTCTCGATACACCTGAAAGACGTTAAGCCTGAACTCTATGGCGACAAATCACCTAAGGAGATGAAGTCCCAGGCGCTGGAATTATATGATGCGTTCACACCCGACCTTATCGCACCCGTGCTGGTCGACTTCCTCCAAAAGAACAGAAAATAAAAGTTAGGAAGTCGGTTTTTCGCCTTTGACGATACCGAAAGGTGTCCAGTTGAGTTTACGCTCTTTCACTTCCTTCCGGATGGCCAGGTTGGCGGCGAGTCCTTCAGGCGTTTTATAGCCCCGTGCATGGTCCAAATGCAGGCAGATCGCTTTGTGGCGGATCTGGAGTCCACGGATACCATTGTTTTCCAAACGCTCACCGAACTCGCGATCGGGTCCACCGTACTTCATGCGTTCGTCGTAGCCGTTGATCGCAATCATGTCGTCGCGGAAAGCGGACGAATTGCAGTTATTGAACGAAGGATTAGTGGGTGTCACGGTGTCCAATACACTAGCCAGTGTGGCATCGGCCCGGAGTTTGAGCGTTTGTGAGAAACCGACCTTACCGAATTTCTTGAGCCATTTCACATCGAAACACCGTCCGGCGCGGATATCATCCGGTTCGATAGCAGTGCTGGCCTCCATATTCAGTTTACAGTAGCCCCCGGAAAGGAATCGTCCACGTTGTGCGTAACGGGCGTGTACTTCCACAAAATCCTTACGCGGAATGCAGTCGCCGTCGGTCATGATGATATACTCGTGCTGCGCCTCCATGATGGCTACGTTCAGGATTTCCTGCCGGCGATAGCCGAGGTCTTCGTGCCAAAGGTGGCGAACAGGGACTGGATAATGGGCGGCATACTGCTCGATCAGCTCACGTGTGGCGGGGCGTGACCCGTCGTCGGCAATGATTAGCTCGAAGTCTTTGTATGTCTGCACACTGTATCCGATCAAAACTTTCTCCAACCAATTCTCGGCGTTGTAGGTGCTGACGACTACGGAAATTTTCATAAATTTTGGCTTCGGGCTTTGCAAAAGTACTAAATAAATTATATTTGTTGCACAATTGCTAATGAATGGACTTAACCCGTAAGGCCCCCATTTCGGTTCTTATCATAACGCTGAATGAAGAGTCCCACATGAGGGAACTTTTGACTGATTTGGACTTTGCAGACGAGGTAATAGTAGTCGATTCATACAGTAAGGACAAAACGAAGGAGATCGCACAATCCTTCCCGTACGTCACATTTATAGAACACCCTTTCCAGAATTTCACGGCCCAACGGAATTTCGCGATCGATATGGCGCGAAACAATTGGATTTTGTTCATTGATGCCGACGAGCGTCTGACGCCCGAACTAAAACAGGAGATCCTGGAGACGGTCGAGCGCAACGAACCCGTAAACGCCTACCTGTTTTACCGGAAGTTCTTTTTCAAGCGAAAAGTACTTCATTTCAGTGGCTGGCAGACCGATCGTATCTTCCGGCTCTTCCGCAAAGACAAAGCGCGTTACACCGCCAAGCGCCTCGTGCACGAGAAACTCGATGTTGACGGACGCATCGGGGTGTTCCGCAACAAGTTGATACATTATTCCTACGCCGATTACGAAAGCTATAAAGGCAAAATGCTCACATACGGCAAGTTAAAGGCAAGGGAAAAATTCCAGAGCGGTTTCAAACCGACCTTTTTCCATTGGCATGGCCACGCGCTGTATAACTTCCTCTACCAATACCTGGTGCGACTGGGTATCCTTGACGGCCAAAAAGGATTCGTCATCTGTTACCTGAATGCCCTGAGCGTCAGGGAAAGGTACCGCGAGTTGCGGAAACTCTACCGCGACGATAAAAAATAACAGCCATGGCAGCGCAATTCGATCATTTCCTGATTACGCGGTTCAACCTTCGCAATCCGAAATGGGAATTGACGAAAAATCGCGAAACCCTGTTAACCGACCAGTGGATGACGGAGCGCCTGGCCCTATTCGCCAATTTTTGCCTGCCTTCCGTGGCGGCACAATCCAACAAAGATTTTCGCTGGCTACTGTTCTTCGACGACACCACGGCACCCGCTTTCCGACAGCAGATGGCCGAGATGACAGCCCCGCATCCGTTCATCGAAATCCACTATATAGCCGGAATGGCGGCGTTCTACGACAGCATCGCGCAACTCGTCGGACGCTCGGAAAAGCCCTACCTCATCACGTCCCGGCTCGATAATGACGATTGCATCCACCGCGACTTCATCGCAGAAGTGCAGCAGCAATTCGACCGCCAGGACTATCTCGCCATCGACGTCCACAAAGGCTATTCACTGCAGGTCGAGCCGGTTATGATGCTTGGCAAAAAAGAACACGTTTTCAATCCCTTTATCAGCCTTATCGAGAAAAACGAGCAGCCACGTACGGTATGGGCAAACGACCACAACCATTGGAAGAAAGAGTCGCGCGTGCGTCCCCTGACTCACCGTAGGCTGTGGATGTCAATCATCCACGAAAAGAACAAGGTGAATGAATTCGACGGATATGGAAATGTGGATTGGAACGACTTACGGCAACAATTCATCGTCTCAGAGGCCATCGATACACGCATTCAGCATACACTGTTACCGGTCTCGAAATGGCGCTTCCTCAGTTTCCGCAACCGCCTGTATGTCAAATGGGTGATGCTGAACAAACTGTTCAAAAAATCACTCGGACTCTACCGGGTCAAGAAATAGGTTTAGCTTTTGCGACTAGGATAACGGTCCAAAACCTCCTGCAATTCATCAATCATCTGCTTGGATATGACCTCTTTCGTAGAGGTCGCCATCAGGAAGCGGTAGCCGTTTTCAACGCAGCGGTTGCGCAATTCAGCGTCGTCCAGCATGCGCTCTACGTTGTCGGCAAAATCGACGGGATCGGCCACTTGGGCCAACAACCCCGTCACTTCATGTTCCACTATGGTGGGTATGCCACCGGCCCGCGTGGCTACGACTGGCACATGACAGGCATAACTCTCCAGGATTACACCACCTGTCGGTTCATTGTCAGACGTGAAGAGAAGTAGGTCAAATTCCGGTAAGACATCGGGAATATCGCGACGGAATCCGGTGAAAACAACGTGTTTTTCGATGCCAAGTTCGATTACCATTTCACGGATCTGTTTTTCGAGTCCGCCCTCACCCACCAATACAAAGGTCATCTTGCGCCCCCGTTTCAGCAATTCGGCTGCCGTCCTGACCCAGGTCGGTATGTCTTTCATCGGCTGGAAGGCCGAGATATTGCCTACGATCGCGTGATCATCGGGGATGCCGAATTCGCGTCGCAGCAGGCCGTCGGGTTGGGTTTTGGGGAAACGCGCCACATCCGTAACGCTTCCGACGATGCGAAGGCGTGAGTGGTCGCGTACGGCAAACTTCAGGATGTCGACCACCGGCTGTGAGACACAGATGATCTTATCGATACCTTTATAATTGTATTTCCACTTGCGGAAAAAATTGGTATCAACCCGTTCAATCATCGTACGGCACAGCACCAGCGGGATGTCAAGACCAAAGAACATCTTGGCCAGCACGGCGATGGTATGCGCCTTGCTGCTGTGTATGAAGACGATGTCGGCGCGTAACTCGCGGCACTTCTGGGCCAACACCTTCGCGAACTTCAGGTCGTATTCGGATTTGAAATCATACCCGAGTGCCTGCAATCCTTTTTCGCGCGACACCCGCAAGACGGCCGAGTCGTTACGGCAGACGATCCATTGATCTTCCACGTAGCCGAAATCGCGAAACGCCTCATAGAGGTAAATGATTTTTTGTTCGTGTCCGCGCCATCCGTCCGCGGCCGTAAACTGTAGTAATCTCATAGCATTCTTTGCACTGCAAAGGTACAAAATTACCTCGACGAAATGCGATGTTTTCGTTGGAACCGCCCTATTTCGGCAGGAATACAAGGCGTTTTTCATACTTTCGCAAGAAAAAGAACGTGGAGCTTATTTCCCAGGAAGTGCACAACGCCTTTGAGGTGATCCAAAACGGTGGCCTCATTCTCTATCCCACTGATACGGTGTGGGGAATCGGCTGCGATGCCACCCAACCCGAGGCGGTGGCGAAGGTATATGCCCTGAAGCAGCGGGCCGAGGCGCACAGCCTGATCTGCCTGGTCAACGGCGATCGCATGCTGCACCAGATTTTTCGGGAAATACCCGAGGTCGCCTGGCAGATTATGGATTATGCCGAACGACCTACCACGCTCATTCTTGACGAACCCCGCAACGTGGCGCCCAATATCATTGGGGCCGACAACAGTCTGGGCATCCGGGTGGTGAAGTCGCCTTTTTGCTACAAACTGATGGAACGGATGAAAAAACCGTTGGTTTCCACTTCCGCCAACCTATCCGGGCAAGCCACTCCGAAAAGCTTCAAAGAAATCAGTCCGGAAATTATCGCGGGCGTTGACTATGTCGTAAATTTGCACCACGATACAATCTCCGGACGTCCCTCCTCTATCATCAAACTAACCAAAGATGCGCAGGTGAAGATCATCCGGAAATGACGCATGAAAACAGGCACTTATTTCCTTCCGGCACTCGACACACCTTTATTTACACTGGTTTCGAAAGCCGCCCGTGAACTTGATCTCGACGCTTACGTTATAGGAGGCTTCGTTCGCGATTTACTTTTGGAGCGCGAAACCAAGAAAGACATCGACATCGTAGCTGTGGGAAGTGGCATTTCGCTTGCGGAAAAGGTGGCGTCGCTGTTGCCCCACAAACCGAAAGTACAGGTGTTCCGGAATTACGGTACGGCGATGTTGCGGTACCACGACACCGACATCGAGTTTGTAGGCGCCCGAAAGGAATCATATCGTGCCGACAGCCGGAACCCGCTGGTGGAAGACGGCACGCTGGAAGACGACCAAAACCGGCGCGACTTCACCATCAACGCACTCGCCTTGTCACTGAATGCCTCCAATTTCGGGGAATTGCTCGATCCGTTCGGCGGACTTTCCGATTTGGAAGCGAAGTGCATCCGGACGCCGCTCGACCCCGATATCACCTATTCAGACGACCCGTTACGGATGTTGCGCGCGATTCGTTTTGCCTCCCAACTCGATTTTACGATTGATGCGGATTCCCTGGCGTCCATCCAACGCAACAACGAACGTATTTCAATCATCTCGGGCGAACGCATCGTAGAGGAGTTGCATAAAATCCTGGTGACGAAACGTCCTTCACAAGGCTTCCTGTTGTTGCACCAAACAGGGTTGCTCGACCGCATCCTGCCCGAACTCACCGCGCTGAACAACGTCGAGGAGATCGAGGGACATACCCATAAAAACAATTTCTACCATACGCTTGAGGTAGTGGATAACATTGCTGCCCACACAGACGACCTTTGGCTGCGCTGGGCCGCCCTGCTGCACGATATTGGCAAGGCCCCGACACGGCGGTTTTCGAAGCGGCAGGGTTGGACGTTCCACGGACATGAATTCGTGGGAAGCAAAATGGTGCGAAAGATATTCGAACGCCTGCACATGCCGCTGAACCACAAGATGAAATATGTGGCGAAAATGGTGTCACTGAGTTCACGACCGATTGTGCTGTCACAGGATATCGTGACCGACTCCGCCGTTCGTCGCCTGGTGTTTGACGCCGGAGAAGACGTCGAAGACCTCATGGTGCTTTGTGAGGCGGATATTACGACCAAAAACCCGGCTAAATTCCGGAAATACCATAGCAATTTTAAGATTGTACGCCGTAAAATCACCGAAGTGGAAGAACGCGACCACGTGCGCAACTTCCAGCCGCCGGTGACCGGAGAAGAAATCATGGCTTATTTCAGCATCCCGCCGTCACGCGAGGTCGGCATCCTGAAAGAAGCCATCAAAGAGGCCATCCTCGAAGGAGATATCCCGAACGAGCATGGCGCAGCCTTTGATTTCATGCTCCGGAAAGCGGCCGCCATCGGACTAAAACGTTAACCCCATGAAACGCTTTACTTTTTTCGCCCGCACCTCCCTTATTTTAGTTTATCTGGTGATTGTGGCCGGGGCACTGGTGCGCATGACCGGCTCTGGAATGGGTTGCCCTGACTGGCCAAAATGCTTTGGTTATTATATTCCGCCTACCGACATCAAAGAGTTGACATGGGCACCGCATCGCGCTTTTGAAGACGGACAGGTGATCATACACGACGAAAAACTGCTCGTGGCGGAAGGCGATTTCACAACAGGTGACACCTTCGATGCTGCAAACTGGCGTCCGTATACCAAACACGATTACGCGATATTCAATGCGGCCCACACCTGGACCGAATACCTGAACCGCCTGGTAGGGGCTTTGGCGGGGCTCGCCGTCTTATTGATGGCGGTGTTTTCCTTCAAGACCCAAAAACGACGCATCATACTGCTGTCGTGGCTGACCGTTGGCCTGATGTTTTTCCAGGCGTGGCTGGGCGCACGGGTCGTCTATTCCGTCCTGAACCCCGCGAAGATCACGATTCACATGCTGGTGGCTCTTTTGATTGTGGCCGTTATTTTATATGTCATCCACCTGGCAAAAGACGCCGCGACCAGCCGTTTCCGCTACGACCGCAGTTTCCGTACCGCCCTTTGGATTGGGTTGGTACTGTCGATCCTCCAGATTGCAATGGGTACGCAGGTGCGACAGGCGGTGGATGCACAGGGAACGGAAGACTTCCTGGCCGATTCCGGACTCTTGTTCTACATCCACCGGTCGTTTTCGATACTTGTGTTGCTGGTAAACGGCCTGTTGTTGTATCGCAACCGCCTGCTGCAACTCGGACATTCGAAAGTGCGTTGGATCGTGGCGCTTATCCTGTTGGAAATTGTCACCGGGATTGCGATGTATTACTTCGATTTCCCGTTCAGTAGCCAGACCTTCCACGTCGTCGCGGCGGCCCTGTTGTTTGGTTTGCAGTTTTTCCTGTTGCTCGAATCAGGGAAAAAACCAAAAGCAGTTTCTACTACTTAACCGATCCAGGTTTTAAATTCCGATACGCGCTCCCGGGCTACGATGACCTCATCGGCTTTGTAGGATGGGAGTATCACTTTGAGGCGCGAATTCGAATAGAGCAGGATCTCGCGGATAGCTTTCAGTGGCAGGATGAATTTCCGGCTGACGCGGAAGAAATCGGTCGGGTCGAGTTCGCCTTCCAACTGCTCGAGGGTTTGGTCGAGTAAGTAATCGCGGTTATCGAAGGTGTGCAGGTACGTGCCTTTGTTTTCGCTGTAGAAGCATTCCACCTCCTCGATTCCGATCATTTTCAACTGTTGCCCAACCCGGATCGTAAAGCGCTTGCGGTATTCTTTCTGCGTTCCCCCGTCGAGTAATTTCCGGATGGCCTGTAGGTCGAGTGAAGCCGGCGTACGGCTGTTTTGCCGTTCTATGAACTTGTCGATGGCTTTCTGCAGGTCGTCTTCGTCGATGGGCTTGAGCAGGTAATCGATGCTGTTCAGCCGAAAGGCCCGCAGGGCATACTCGTCGTAGGCGGTGGTGAAGATAACCGCGCTTTTGATCTCCACCGTTTCAAAGATCTCGAACGACAATCCGTCCGATAACTGTATATCGAGAAAAATCAGGTCGGGATGCGGCTGTTCGCGAAACCAATCAATCGCTTCGGCGACGGAATGCAGCATATCTGATACCGGATAACCGAGTTTTTCGATCTTCCGTTGCAGCAGTCGCGCCGCCGGCTTTTCGTCTTCAATGATAAGGATTTTCATAGGGATCGTAAGGTATGGCGGGCTATTCCCACTTTTCGCGTTTTTCCTTCTCCATATATTTCCGTATCTGCTTCTCCTCCCAATTCGATCCGAAAATGAGGTTCAGTCCGAATACGCTGAAGGCATGACCGGCGAGGCCTACACCCCAAAAAATGGCAGTCGAGAAATTCCAGATGCGGAAGATACTCTGGTCTTCCGGCGTGTAGTACATATTGATGCCGATCAGGACGCAATTGATGATGATATAGACCACCAGGTGCCCGTAGAAACTCTTGATGCGTTTGACCTTTCGTTCCGCGATGCTATAGCGATCTTCCGGAAACGTGCTTTGAAATCGTCTTCTCATCATTCAAATGTTTTACGGCGACGTTCTTCCTGTTCCATGAATTCCCGGACTTTCCGTTCTTCCCAGTCTTTTCCAAAGGGCGAATAATTGAATACTTTCATGCCGTGAAAAAAGACCCCGATTCCCCAACCCAGCATCGGCCAGAAAAACCAAAGCTGGTCGGGCGACGTCATAAGGTTGATGACAAGGAAAAAGATGTTAAAGGCGATGTAAGCCGTGAGGTTTCCGTAAAAACCGCGGATTTCTTCCACGCGTTTCTTGGCGCGGCGGTATTTCTGTTCGTCTTCGTTTTGATAGGTTTCCATTGGTTCTAATATGTTTGGTTATGTATTATTTCCAGGTACGTGTTTGTTCTTTTGAAAGCAATTTTCGAATCTGCCGCTCTTCCCACCGCGCGCCGTAGCCGAAGATGGAAAACGTATGGAGGACGAGCCCCATACCCCATCCGCACACCGGAAACCAGAACCAGTAAAAGTCGGGCCCATAGCTGAGATTGATGTAAATCAACAGCGGAACGATACAGCAGTAGGCAATCAGGTTGGCGTAGAAGCCTTTGAGGTCTTCCACCCGTCGTTTCGCCCGGTAATACGCCGTATCGGTTTCAAAGGCATCGTCGAGGGAAAGGAAGGTGAGTTTCGACAGGATCGGAAGGCGTACACTAAAAAGCGTCTCCGTTTCCTGGATGGTCATCTGTCGGTCGGTCAGGATGGCATACCGCTCAACGATGTTGCGAAGGCCGACGCCTTTCCGTTCCGACAGCACCTCTTTCTTTTGCAGGCTGTTCTCGACGACCAGTTCATTGGCTTCGATGGAAATCCGGATGTGCAGCGGGCGTTTCTCTGATACGACGTTGTGTTTGACAGCGTTCTCCAACAGCAACTGAAGTGACAAAGGCACAACTTTTCCATCCGGATTTTCAATCTCCGTTGGCAATTCGAACGTAATGCTGTCTTCGAACCGCATATGCAGTAATTCCATGTAGGTGCGGGCAAACGACAATTCCTCTTCTACCGGCACCAGCTCTTTGTTGCGCTGGTCGAGTACGTAACGATAGACCTTTGCCAATGACGTAGTGAAGCGCTGCGCCATTTCCTGGTTTTCCTCGATCAGCGAACTCAATACATTGAGGCTGTTGAATAAAAAATGGGGATCGATCTGGTTCTTCAGGCTTTCGAACTGGGCGGAAGCCGTTCCGGCGATGATCTTCTGTTCTTTTACCCGGTGTTCCTGATAGGCTTTGTAAAGGGTAATGGCATAGACCGACAGCGTAATGACCAGCGTAATGATGAAAAAGAAAAAGTAGTTCGTTATGTGCTCTTTTGCCAGAAAGTCGTCGAATGACATCCGTTTGACCGCCACGGCATCGATAGAGCGGATGACGAACACGATACCCATCGACATCACCATAGAAGCTGCCACACCACTGATGATCGAGCGGGCGGAGAAACCGTCGCCGGTTCGCGCCACGGCCCTGAAAAGAAACGCATTGGCCATATAGATTACCACCGTATACACAAAGGTGTAGGTCAGGCTTTTTCCTAAATCGGCCACCGACGGAAGGGCCCCGTTAAACCCATAATCGACCAGTGTGAGGATCACGAACAGCGCCATCGACAACCATACGGCTTTTACGAATTGTCTTCTGTTGGAGTGTAAAGTGGCTTTCATATCAGAGCGCTATCGGATGAAACAGATTTATTTTTTGGCACACTGCGCCTGTGCTTCCTTGGCGCGGTCGAGTCCCCACTGCGGGTAAAACGGCACATCCGATTTGAATGTCGCAAACAGTTCGATCGCGCGGTCAATCTGCTGGCACATGGGGGTGATGTCTTTCCCGAAGTACTTGGCGCCACCGATTTCAAACTCGGCCTTACCAAATACGACGCGCGGGTTATTGGGCGCGAGCTTCTCTCCTTTTTCATATTCCTGCATCGCCATGCCCGAGTATTTCATGCCATTGGTCATGGGGTCGTAGACAATCCAGGCGGTGTAAATCAGTGCCTGCAAGACGTTGAGTTCGGCGTTGTCGGGCGAAACCAGAAATGCCTGGTCTAGTGCGTCCTGGGCTTTGGTCAGCAAGGCGGTGATTACTTCTTTGTCTTTGGTTTTGAAAGCCGAGGTGGCGTTGACCAAGCCGACATAATACGTAGGAATCCAGTTGCTCTTTTCGGCAGAGGCGATGCGCTCGAAAAGATCTGATGCCTCTTTGTCTTTTCCTTCGTCCCAAAGGGCAAAGGCTTTTTTCATGCCGTCCTGGTAACGGTCCTGTGCCGATGCGAGCAGGGTGCAGAGGAACAGGGTAAAGGTAATGATGGTACGTGTCATAATCGTTTGATTTAAAGGTTGTAAGTATGGTTCAAAAGTACGGTGTCTGTGCAATGGCTACTAATAAAGTGGGACGAAACGTCGTTTTTGGATGACCAACCGTCGTAACCGATGCGCATTTATAAATTATTCAACTGATTGCTTTTCTTGTCTTCGCTGATCGACCAAAAGAAGCCCACGAAAAAGAAGCGATCGGCCGTGGGTTCAATGGCCCGGCGTGGGAAACGTCCGGAACCATCGGCCGTGTTGGCGTACTGATACCCGAACACATTTGCCACATTGAAGAGGTTCGAAATCGAGAAGTAGAGTATCTTCTGCTGGCTCAACAAATACGCCCAACCGAGGCTGGTGTTGTGATACGGCCGGGTGCGGTCTGACAGAAAACCCGATTCATTAGGATTGGTGTACGGCCTACCCGACGTGTAACTATGGGTAATCCCGATCTGCGACCGCCATTCGCTCACAAAAAACTTCGTTACCAGCGAGAAATTGTGCTTGGTCGCAAAACCCGGCATGGTCTCGGTCGGATAATTCTGGTACTCCCGCTGGGTATCCAGAAACGAATACGACACCCAGTACTCGAGGTTCTTGATCAGCTTGCTGTCGCGCCAGAAGATATCGAGGCCTTTTGCATAGCCAAACCCGTCGTTGCGGAAAACCGAGTTCGACTGTGACGTTTCGGTATCATACGACACAAGGTCACGATAGTTTTTATAGTAGGTCTCGGCCCGAAAGGTACGCCCGTCGCGGGCATACTGGAAATTCAGGATATAGTGTCCCGACTTCTCCGTTTCAAATGCGTCCTCGTATTTCAGGTAGTCCTGACGGGGTGCTTGTGAGAACCGTCCATACGCCAGCGCAAACTGTCCGAAACGCGAGACTTTATACGCCAACGACGCCCTCGGTGACAGATCCGTCTGGTTGATGTAGTGGTTGTCTGTGGCACGAACACCCGCCTTGAATGCGAATTTTTTCGACAGGAAGACATCCATTTCCACATAACCCGCTGCGATGCCGCTGTCGTAGCCCGACTGGAAGGTACCACCGGAATTCCCCAAATACGACTCGTCGAACTTCGTACGGAAGTAGTCACCGCCGACCGTCAGCTTCACGCGATCGGAGAACTTCTTCTGGAGTTTCAGTTTCACCTGTCCGGCCGTTTCTACGTTCGACACGTCATCCAGGTTGATACCGATTCCGTTTCGGCTGTAGCCAAATCCGACTCCGGCGTGTATCGACCAGTTGTCCCACATAATGCCTTTGTAGACCGAATTGAAGTAAAAGTTATTGTTGGCCAAGTCAAAGCGCACTTTTTCGGGTTGGTTGATGTCGACCTGATTCAGGTCAAACCGGGCGGCATCGAACGCTCCGTAGACCTTGAGTACGCCGTCGTTGAAGTGGTGCCGGTACACCGCTTCTCCCGACAAACTCTCATACGGGCGGTTCCAGTCGACAGCCTGCGGTATCGCCACCTGATACGGCGCCAGGTTGATGTAGGCCGTATTAAGACTAAACGAATCTTTCTTCCATTTTTGGGTGTTGCCGACACCCAGGCCAACCGTCATCAGCGACACATCCGTTTTCTCCTGGTCGGGTTCATCAATCGTGTTCAGCAATAAGACACTTGACAAGGCTTCTCCGTATTCGGCAGAATAGCCGCCTGTAGAAAAGGAAATCCCACTGAACAAAAACGGCGAGAAACGCCCACGGGTCGGGATGTTGTTGGCAGATGCACCATACGGTTGCGGCACACGAACGCCATCGACAAACGTTTGGGTTTCATCGGCTTCCCCACCACGCACGAACAACCGACCGCTCTCGCCGACGGTTTGCGTGCCGGGGAGCGTTTGCAAGGCGGCGATAATATTTCCGGCTGAACCCGCTGTTGTGACGATGTCAAGCGGCTTCAACACCGATACGCGCGCTTTTTCACCGGCTTCCATGGTGCCCGCGGTAATCACAACGGCATCCAGAGCATTCACGCTTTCTTTCAGGCGAATGGATAGATTCGTAGCGGCCGCCACGTCAACTTCCAGGCTGAACGGTTCAAAGGTCAGGAACGTCACGCGGAGCAGTCGGGTTCCGGTTTCTGCTGTTGCAAACGAAAACGTACCGTCTGCGGCGGTCGAGGTGCCGTCATACGTTCCGTCGAGGAACACATTCGCCCCTTCCAACGGACGGCCTTTCGGGTCGGTAACCGTGCCGGATACCGTGCGTTGCCCGTAGGAGAAAAGAGAAACGAAAAAGAAAAGAGGTAGTAGACACTTCATGTGAGTTGGTTTGATGACGCAAAGTTGGTGTTTTGGCCACGCTTCCAAAAATAACGTTTTCCGAATTGTCTTTTTTTGGGGATGAATTGTAAATTGCTGCCCGAAACCAAACCAACACATGCAATCACGGTTCTTCTTATGGCTCACGCTGTTCGTGGGTACTCTTCAAGCGCAGGTCACCTTCGATCCGGGTGCCATCACCGACGCCTCCGGCAAGACGTTTACCTGTCTTATCCGCAATGAAGGATGGGTCAGCAATCCGGAGGATCTCACCTACAAAATAGGGGAAAATGGCGATGTTCGATCACTTACGCTGAGAGAGATAAAGGAATTCCATATCGACTCGATCGTCTCGTATGTAAAGGCAAAAGTAACCCTTGACATGTCTTCGCCCAATGTAGGGTACTATTCCAAGAAACGTGATCCGGAATGGCAAGACGCCGAAGTGTTACTGAAAGTATTGGTCGACGGCGATAAAGCGCGTTTATATGGATGGCGAAAAGGCAACGTACAACGGTTCTTCTACGCAACGGCAGCGGAGGGTCCCATCGTGGCGCTCGTCTACAAAAAATACGTCATCGAGGAAAAAACAGGCGTCAACAATCATTTCCGCGAACAACTGCGACAACTACAGAAAACGGTAGGGACCGACACCGATCTAAACGTCGACGAAATATCTTATGATACACGAGACCTGACCAAAGCCTTTGTCGTACTCAATGGCATATCGGCAAAAAAAATGACCAAAACAGAGAAAGGCGATTTCAATTTACGAATTGGAGCGGGTATAAGTCTGGCACATGTCGACTACCATTCTACTTTCGGAAGTGCCCAATTCGAGCCACATACGAATGCCTACTTTGCACTGGAAGCCGAATATATCTTCGGGTTCAACCGCCAAAAATGGGCCGCTTTCGCAGGTGTTGGCACTACGAGTTATAAACCCGTACCTGTAAGCGTGTTGGAAGAAAACGATACGCGCATGCACTATGACGCAGTCGAGGTTCCATTTGGTGCCCGCTATTACATGTATCTGTCTAAACGCTCACGACTGTCGCTGGACTTCGGTATAACAGCCGCATTCCTGCGACACGGCGAATTCGAGGATACCTATGGCGATCTACAGATGGAATCAAGCGTCAATGCCTTTGTGTCGGCCGGTTACCAATGGAGCGTACTCGGCCTCTATGTACGCTACAACGGCCAGCGTGAGCTGGTGGACTACAATAGCGATACCGTAAAATACAAAAGCGTTACGATGGTCGTTACGTATAAACTCTTCTAAAATATGAGATTACTATTACTACTACTTACGTGCGTCACGGCAAGCCTGTACGCCCAAGTACGCTATGAACCCGGTTACTTTATCGACAACAACGGCAAGCGCACCGATTGTCTGGTTCGTGATATCGGCTGGTTCTACAGTCCGAAGAAAATGGACTACAAACTGACAGAGACAGACGAAAGCAAAACCATCGGAATGGAAGAACTCCGCGCTTTTTCAGTCGGGGTAACAAAATTCGAACGCTATACGGTCGATATCGACGTATCCGGCTCGAGTGCACAGACGCTTAGCACCGAAAAGCAACCGAAATGGGAAAAACAAACCGTCTTTCTAAAGGTAGTAATAGAAGGCGAAACGACGCTTTATTCCTATACGACGTCAAGCACACAGCGCTTTTTCTATGCCAAAAAGGGCGAGACCCCTGTGCAACTGGTATATAAGGAATACCTGAAAGAGGATAATTCCATCGGTGCGAACAATTTCTTCCGGCAACAACTTTTTCTACTCGCCGGAAGCCCGGCATCAGATAAAAAGACCATTGAAAAACTGAATTACACCGAAAAAAGTCTTTCTGCTTTTTTCTTATCCCTCCAACCGCAAGCGGTAACAGCCACAGCGACAGTTGACCGGCGTAGTGCCGGGAAGACGAATTGGCAACTACGGCTCAAAGCGGGCGTGTCGTTTGCCCAGTTGAAAGGCTCAGACTACAATAAAACCTTTTCATTTTCAGCCGCCGCCGTGGTACCGGTCGTCGCATTTGATGCCCAATACACGCTCCCATTAGGGCGTAATAAATGGTCACTATTCGTATCGCCCAATTTCGAGCGGATCAATCAGGACAACGACTATACCCATCAGGCAAAAACGGTAAGGGTGAACAGCCATCTCAACAGGCTCCAGCTTCCTCTCGGCATGCGGCACCATTTCTTTTTCACGCAAACCGATGCCGTTTTTATTGGCGGGCAACTCAATTTCAATATCCCTTTCCGATCGTCCCTCGCCGTTGACGCACCGGGTTCCGTACCGGATCTCAACCGTTCCGCCATTGCTGTCGGCAAAACGATCTCATTTGGTTTGGGCGCCGGTTGTACGATACGAAAATGGTCGTTTGAAGCGCGTTACGAAACACCAAACAAGATTTCACGGCTTTGGGAAGATTGGAATATCGATTATAGCGGCTTTAGGTTACTGCTCGGATACCGTATCTTCTGAGTCGTTAAAGTATTGATAACCCGCTTCCGTCTCTCAGCGTGACGCTGTATCTTAGAAAACAAAAATCGCCATGAAGATTCCGTCACATTATCTTCCGGTCATGCCCTACCTCATCGTAAACGACGCACAGACGTTTTTCACGATGGCAGTAGAAGTATTCGGAGCCAAAGAGCAATACCTCTCGCGTCTCGGCGACGGCACCATCCGGCACGGTGAAATTCGCCTGCACGATGCGGTCATTATGTTTTCACAAGCCAATGAGAAATTTACCGCAAAGCCGGCCGGGATGTTTCTCTATGTTGAAAATGTCGACACGATATACAATAAAGGCCTCCAACACGGCGGCATTTCCCTGATGGCACCCATGACCCAGGAATACGGCTACACCGCCGGCTTCGAAGACCCTTATGGCAACCAATGGTGGATCGTCGAAGGCGCTTCCTCCTGATATCCCACACCAAAATCCCTCCACATGAAAAAGAACCTGTACCTCTACTCGACCCTCATCGCACTGGCTTTCGGCTGCAAATCGCCCAACGAGCAGGCGGAAGAAGCCCAAGACGACTTGAAAGAAGCCCAACAAGAACAGGCCGAAGCGCAATCGGAATACGACGCTACGCAGGCGACCGATACCTCTGATTACGCCAAATTGAAAGCCGGAACCAAGAAAATCATCGCCGACAACGAGCGCCGCATCGCCGAGTTCAAGGTCAAGCTCGCCAGCGAAAACGCCGAGAGCCGCAAGAAACTGCAAACGAAAATCGATACCCTCGAGGCCCGTAACGAGCGCCTATCCGAACAGCTTGACAGTTACAAAGCCGAGGGTGAGGCCAAATGGAAATCGTTCCGCAGCCGCATCGAGAAAAGCGTCGACGACATCGAACGCGACATCGACAACTATAAAAATAAAAAGGAGTAGGTTCATGAGATTCCTTTTACCCATTGTCGCCCTGACGGTACTGTTTTCCGCCTGCGGCAAGAAAGAGGCGTCAGTACCACCCGCCGAAAAGCCCTCCCGCAAAGCCACTTCGCTCCTGAATGCGGCCTCCTGGATGGAAGGCCGTTGGGAAAACCAATCGAAAGACGGTGTGTTGTCTGAAATCTGGCAAAAAGAAAGCGACTCACTCTTCAAGGGCGCGTCCTACTTCGTCGCCGGAAACGATACGCTCTTTGCCGAAAGCGTCGACCTGGTGCTGACACGCGATGGATACCTTGACTACATTGTTTCGGTTCCCGGACAAAACAACGAAAAGCCGGTTGCTTTCCGCCGCACGTCGGGCACCGAGACACAAATGGTGTTCGAGAATCCGCAACACGACTATCCGACCAGAATCGTCTATGAGCGCCGTCCGGGCGACAGCCTGGTGGCTACTATATCCGGTCACAAAAACGGCAAAACCGCGGCGGAGGTATTTCGTTTGAAGAAAGTAAAATAAGGGGGGCAGCTTTCCGGCTGTCCGCTTACGCCTCGGCCGCCCGGTGTTCCGGCAACGGGCTTTCGCGGCTTCCGTTGGTCGCCGCGCCCTCCCGGCCGTCACAACCGTCTGGCCTTCGTTGTGCCGCTTCCCATCCGGGCTGCATACTTCACAAAAAAAACCTCCGGAGTTCGCCGGAGGTTTTTTGCTTTTAGGACTTCTCTATGCTTTCGCAGGGATGTTCGCCAATATCTCAAGTACCAATTTCCAGTATTTCTGGGCGGACGAAATGCTGGCCCGTTCATCCGGACTGTGCGCACCACGAATCGTCGGACCGAAGGAAATCATGTCCATACCGGGGTAATTCGTCCCGAGAATCCCGCATTCGAGTCCGGCGTGGCAGGCCACCACATGCGGTTTGCTGCCGTTTTGCTTTTCGTATATCGACGTGACGATGTCGAGTATTTCCGATTGCACGTTCGGTGTCCAACCCGGGTACGAGCCCGAAAAGGTTACCTCGCATCCCATCAGTTCAAAAGCCGAGCGCAGGGCATTGGCGAGGTCGAACTTCGAACTTTCGACCGACGAACGCGTCAGGCATTGCACTGAAATCTGTCCGTTTCCGACCACCACACGGGCAATGTTATTCGACGTCTCCACCAAATCCGGCATATCCGCACTCATACGATACACGCCGTTATGCGCCGCGTAAATCGCACGCAGCAGGCCTTCCTGCACACCGAGATCCATGACTTTAGCCGGTAATTCCGACTTCTCGATCCGAATATCAAGATTCGGTTCTGTCGTTTTATATTCCGCCTTAATATCGTTGATGGTTTCCTGCATATCAAACACATACGCCTCATCATACATCGATGCGATGATTACCTTGGCCACGCTCTCCCGTGGGATCGCGTTGCGCAGGCTGCCGCCGTTGATTTCCGCTACCTGGAGACCGAAATTTTCAAATCCGTCGAACAGCAGTCGGTTCATGATTTTGTTGGCGTTGCCGAGTCCTTTGTGGATATCCATCCCAGAGTGCCCGCCGTTGAGACCTCTGACCGTAACCGTGTAACCCACCGAGTGTTCCGGGGTATCCTCCTCTTCATATTCCCGCACGGCCGTAACGTCGACGCCACCGGCACAACCGATGTCGATCTCGTCGTCTTCCTCCGTATCGAGGTTCAGCAGTATGTCGCCGGTGAGAATGCCGCCTTTGAGTCCGAGCGCGCCCGTCATACCCGTCTCCTCATCGATTGTAAACAATGCTTCGATGGCCGGATGCGGAATATCGGTGCTTTCGAGTATCGCCATGATGGTCGCGACCCCGAGTCCGTTATCAGCGCCCAAGGTCGTACCGCGAGCCCGCACCCAATCGCCGTCGACATACATGTCAATGCCCTGGGTATCGAAATCGAATACCGTATCGTTGTTTTTTTGGTGCACCATGTCGAGATGCGACTGCATGACGATGGTCTTGCGGTCTTCCATTCCGGGCGTGGCCGGCTTGCGGATGATGACGTTGCGGACGTCGTCTTCAAAGGTTTCGAGCCCCAGTTTCTCGCCAAACGCTTTCATAAACGCGATGACACGGTCTTCTTTCTTCGAAGGACGCGGCACGGCGTTCAGGTCGGCAAATTTATTCCAGAGGGCTTGGGGTTCGAGGTTGCGGATGTCGCTCATATAGAGGGTTGATGGTTGATAGTTCACGGTTGATGGTTCAGGGTTGATAGTTCGGGGTTGAGGGTTCAGGGTTGAGGATCAGGGTTGACGATTGCACTTTGCTCCTTTTCAACTTCTTTTCTCTTTCTTCTCGCTCCTCACTCCTTGCTCCTTCCTCCACAAAAATACTACCTTTACACCATGCCGCACAAAAAATATTGGTTGTCGTTATTCCTGGTGCTGCAGGTAGTGGTAGTCAAAACGCTTTCGTTTTTTCCGGAGGTGGTGGAGTCATTTTACAGCTGCGGACTCTACCCGTATCTCAGTTCGTTCTGGCGTTTGTTGTTAGGCTGGGTGCCCTTTTCGGTGGGGGACCTGCTTTATGGTATTTTGATCGTGACGGTCGTAAGGTGGCTGTGGCGCATCCGTAAAACCTGGAAAACGGATGGGAAAGCACACGTCCTTCGGATGGTGAATATCGTGTCGGTAGCATACTGCTTGTTTCATATCGGTTGGGGGCTCAACTACTACCGGTTGCGACTGCATGAGAAAATGGGGTTTGCGACCGAATATTCCGAGGCCGATTTGGCGGCGTTTACCGAACGGTTGATTGAGCGCACGAATCAGGCGCATCTTGCCGTCACGGGTGACAAAAACATAAAAGTATCGGTGCCTTATTCACAGGATACCATTTTTGACAGGGCGACGACGGCCTACGAAACACTCTCGGTCTCACATCCCTATTTTTCGTTTGAAAACCAAAGTACCAAGACATCGCTCATCAGCCTGCCCCTGACCTATATGGGATTTGCCGGTTATCTCAACCCGTTTACGGGCGAGGCACAGGTCAACCGCTTGGTGCCGATGTATAGCTTTCCGATGACGACCTGTCATGAAATGGCCCATCAGATCGGCTATGCGTCGGAAAGTGAAGCCAATTTCATCGGTTTTCTGGCGAATGTCTCGTCGTCTGATCCGTACTTTCAATACAGCGGCTATGCGTATGCCCTGCGGTATTGCCTTTCGGCGCTTGAAAAACGCAAGGAAGGCAGTTCAGCACCCTATCTGGTGAAAATCAACGCGGGCATCAGGGCGAACTATAAAGAGTCGCGCGACTTTTGGGACGCGCACCAAACCTTCCTCAACGACGGTTTTGAGGCCTTCTACGACACCTTTCTGAAAGCCAACAGCCAGGAAGACGGCATGGAAGGGTATAGTAAGTTTGTGGATTTGCTGGTGAATTATTATCGGACGAAGCCGCTGTAGACCGTTACCGCCGAACAGGTGTAGCGCTGTGCCTCAATTACATAAAATGATTTAATTATCAGCAACTTACGAAACGGTCCGTTCACCATCTGAAATCAGTTTTTCTACCCTCATCAGCGTTACGTAAATCCAAAACTTTAACAAAAGATGCGGTTTTCCCGTTTGCTCCATTCCTGGATTTTCCGTAAGGGATGCATCCGCCCCTTCCCTGAAGGCAAAATACGTTTTCCCGACGAGACCCTTTTACGGGAAAACCACCGAAAATGTTAAAAGTGGGGGGTTGAGGTTTTGGGTTTTGGGTTTTGGGTTATTGGATACTCCTTCTTAAGGGAGGCTATTGATAAACCGTCGTATACCCTTCTTTCCTTTTTCCTCCTCCCCTCTTTACTGTTTCCTCTTTCTTCTTTCTTCTTCTCCCCAACTCATGGTTCATCGTTCCCTGTTACTCGTTCATTCTCCCGCGTGAGGGATGGAAGCGGCAGCCCCTGACGGACCGCCCGACATTTTACACCGCAGCGGGGGCGACCGCAGGAAGCCCATGGCGCGGATGGCAAAATGCGGGGCGGGACAAAGGGCTATAGCGGACAGCCTGACGGCGCCCTGCGGGAAGTTGAATATAGAAATATACTGCATACTGCTACTGCATACTGCTACTGCCTACTGCAACTGCCTACTGCCAACTAAAATGGCGCCGGCACGCCCCACCAAAAAATCACATCTATTTTCGTAATTTCACCGCTGGCGTGTAACAAATGACCGGCGCGCCTTACTAACCCGACGTATGTCAGCAGAACTGGAGAAATCGTTTGTGCAGCAATTGCAGGCCAACCAGAACATTATCCACAAGATATGCCGGTTGTATACGAATGGAGAGGACGCCCACAAGGACCTCTTCCAGGAAATCACCATTCAGTTGTGGAAGGCCTTCCCGAAGTTCAGGGGCGAAAGTAAGTTTTCGACCTGGGCCTACCGTGTGGCGCTGAATACGGCGATTACGCTCTACCGCAAGAGTACCCGCAGCGTCGCTACGACGGAATACGACGGTACGCGGCATTTCATCCGACAGGAGGAATACAATTACGAGGAAGAGGAACAACTCAAGTTGTTGTATCAGGCGGTGCAGCAATTGAACGACATCGAGAAAGCACTCGTGTTCTTGTATCTCGAAGACAAAGACTACGCGGAAATTTCGGAAACATTGGGTATCACGGAGGTCAACGCCCGGGTGAGGATGAACCGTATACGTACCAAATTAAAAAAATTACTCAACCCCTGAAGTACACATGGAAGAGTTGGATTTATTAAAAAAAGCCTGGAAAAACGACCACGGGTTCACGGCGTTCGACGAGCGGGAGATCTATGCGATGCTCCACCGCCGATCGTCGTCGATCGTGAAGTGGATCCTGATTATCAGCATACTGGAGGTGGCCCTTTGGCTCGGACTTGGACTAACGGTTAGCCAGGACGATTATATGAGTAAAACGGTTCCGCAATGGATCAACGTTTCGTACATCGCCCTTAACGTATTGAATTATGGGGTCGTATTGCTGTTCGTTTACCTCTTTTACCGGAATTACCGGGCCATCTCAACAACAGCCTCTACACGCAACCTGATGTCGGCCATATTGAAGACCCGTCGGACGGTGCAGTGGTATGTGGGTTTCCAGTTGGGAATGATGGGGGTCGGACTGATCATCGGTATGGTGTTGGCGTATAACTATAACCCACAGACCGAGAAACTGCGCGAACTCCTCGGCGACGGCAACCACCAGGGATGGGCCATTGTCTGTGTATTTGCCGCCATCGTCTTCATGGCCGTATTCATCGGATTCGCCTGGCTGTTTTACCGACTGCTATATGGTATCCTGCTTCGAAAACTTTACCGTAATTACAACGAACTCAAACGCATAGATACACTATGAAACAGTTACTGGCCTTTATTGCCCTGGGCAGCAGCCTTTTGGCCAGCGCGCAGACGTTGGAGAAATCGCTCTTATGGAGGATATCGGGGAATGGAATCCAAACGTCGTATCTGTATGGAACCATCCACATGACGTGCGACAATACGCTTGACGACGCTACTAAAAAAGCCATTGCCACTACCAAACAACTGTATCTGGAGTTGGATATGGACGACCCCGGTATGATGCCGGGTATGATGAAAGGCATCAACATGAAAGACGGCGTAACGATGGACCGACTGGCAAGTGCTGACGACTATAAGCTGGTGGACGCCTTCTTCAAGAAAAAGATGGGCGTTGGCATCGATGCCATGAAAACGATGAAGCCCATGATGCTAAGCGCCATGCTCCTGCCCGCCGCATTGGGATGTACGCCAAAATCAATCGAGGAGGCGCTGATGACCGAAGCGAAAAACTACGGAGAGGAGACGTTCGGACTCGAGACGGTGGAAGAACAACTGGCTGTATTTGATGCGATACCCTACAAAATCCAGATGGAAGAGTTGGTGAAAACCGCGCGCGGCGACGGCCAGAACGACATGGACGAGTTAGCGGAACTGGTGAAACTCTATGGCGATAAAGACCTCGACGCCCTGGTAGCAGCCAGCGAAAAATCAGAAAACCGTACCACAGCCGAGTTTGGCGACGTCTTACTCAAAGACCGAAACAAAAATTGGATTCCCCGCATCCTGCGCCTTATCAAAGAAAAGCCGACGTTCTTCGGAGTCGGCGCTGCCCACCTCGGCGGACCTGATGGCGTTATCCGGCTGTTGCGGAAAATGGGGTATACGGTGGAGGCTGTTAAGTAGCGAATGTGAATTAGCGAATGGATGAATTAGCGGATTAGCGAATGAAATAGTAAGTCTCGGGAGATGGAATGTCAACCGGGACTTTTTTATTGTGGGAAGAGGGACGGATCGCGAGGATGGGACGTTACGTCAGCAAATTAGCGGATGTGGGAAGTAGCGTATTAGCGAATGAAATATCGAGTCTCGGGAGATGGAATGCCAACCGGGACTTTTTTATTGTGCGAAGAGAGACGGATCGTCGTGAGGATGGGACGTTAGTCAGCACATTATCGAATGTGTGAAGTAGCGGATTAGCGAATGGAAGATAAAGTCTCGGTACGTCGAATGTCAACCGGGACTTTTTTATTGTAGGACGAGGGACAGATCGTTGTGAGGAAGGGAGGTAATGTGAGCAAATTAGCTGATTACCGAATGGAACAGCGCGTCTCCGCAGACAGATTTGAAGCCGAACTTTTAATTGGTAGGATGATCAGTGAATAGCGGTATCATCAACGAATTCGCTAATGAAGTGACAGATCGCAGGCGAGCAACGTCGATCGACAGTTATTGTGCTTTAACGCGAGAAGTAGAATAAATAGCTGGCAAGAAGTGTACCATTCGCTAATCCGCTAATTCACACATTCGCTAATTCGCTAATCCACCTTCCACTCCCGCAACTTATCCAACTCTTTCTCCGTTTCGATCTCCTCCGGCGGAATCACTTTCAGGAACGACGGATGCTGCTCAATCGCAAACTCAATCTTTTCTACGATCGATTCGATGGATTCATTCTCATAATCGATCTGCAGCGGTTCCTTGATGACCAGCGATTGTAGGATGCCTTTCTTCTTGACCCGAAGTCCTTTTTTATCGAATGACCGCCGAAACCCATCGATTACAATCGGCACCACAATGGGTTTGTGTGCTTTGATGATATGCGCGGTCCCTTTTCGCACGGGTTTGAAGGATTTCGTCGTGCCCTGCGGAAACGTGATGACCCAACCGTCGTCAAGCGCTTCACGGATATTCTCGGTATCGTTCGGGTTGACCTCGCGTTTGACGTCCTGCCCTTTCGCCCGCCAGGTGCGTTCAACTGTAATGGCACCAACATAGGCCAAAATGCGTGGCAACAAGCCCGACTGCATCGTTTCCTTGGCCGCCACGTAATAGACATTCAACTTCGGACGCCACAGGTAACCGATGTTGCGGATGCTGTCTTCGCGACCGTTAAGCGACGCATAAAACACGTGGAACATGGCCACCACGTCGGCGAAATACGTCTGGTGATTCGAAATAAACAGCACATTTGTCGGAGGAAGGTCGCGGATAATCTCCGAACCTTCAATCTGTAACTCGTTGAATCCCCGATAACGACGATGCGTGACAGCGCCCACCACCAAAATCAGGATGCGCTTCAGGAAAAGAATGTGGCCGAAGGGGTTTCGCCTAAATAATGCCATAGTCGTCGGAGACAAGATTGCAAACTTACGAAAATCCGGCGTCGCGTCTCACAACTTCCAATACTTCCCGCAATTCCGCCAGCATCATGGCCGTGGCACCCCACACCATACGACCCGAGATCCGGAAGCCAGGCACCGGAATCGCGTTGCTGTAGGACGTATCCATTTGCGCGACCTCCATCGTTGCGGGATCGAGCAGAACGGCCAACGGCACTTCCAGCACCTCCGCCACCTCCGCCGGGTCTGCCAGAAAATCAGGGCGATCGGTGCAGTAACCCAAAAACGGATGCACGAGGAAATTACTGGGTGGTATGTAAATTTCAGAGAACTTGCGTACCACCCTAATCGCATGGGAAGGCACTCCTACTTCTTCAAATGTCTCGCGCAATGCTGTTGCCTCGAAGTCGGCATCGCTGTCTTCGCGTTTTCCACCCGGAAACGCCACCTGTGAGGAATGAACGCCAGGGTACGTGTTCCGTACGATCAACACGAAATGCGCCACCTCTTCTTTCGGATACACCAGCATCATGACCGCAGCCTTTCGGGTTTGGGTCGTGGCAGGGTCAAACGCCTTCATCATCCGGGCCCGCTCTAATGGTGCCATGCGTTCATGGGCATCGGCCCCGGGCAGCGTTTCTTTTTCTATCTTTGGAACGAGCCGAAGAAAAGACGTAAAATCCATAGTCTGAAATAGTGTCAGAAAGGTACGCTTTCCGGTTGAAAATGCCAATCGATGTACAGTAAAGAAGAAACGCAACGCCTGAAACGGGAATTCTGGACAGCCTTCGCCGAACGCTACCCGCGGAAGTGGTTGTTATACGACACGAAAATCAAGGATGTGTCGCTCAAGTTCCATGTCGACAACAAAAAAGCGATGGTGCTGCTCGACATCGAATCGCGGGACGACGAAAAACGCGCGGCCTACTTCGATAAGCTACAATCGCTGCAAAGCCTGTTGGAAAGTGACTTCGGCGACGATTTTGTATTTGAAAAGGACCATTACCTCGAAAATGGCAAACCGATAAGCCGTATTTCGACGACACGTAACGGACTCAGCCTCAGCCGTCGCGACGACTGGAATGCCATTTTTGACTTTTTTGCGGACCGGATGAACGCGCTCGAATCCTTTTTTCTCGAGTACGCAGATTACATTCGGGATATCTGACAAAAAAAAATGCACCTCCGATAAAAATCACGTAGAAATACGCATATACAGGTCAAAAACACGTTTTACCTTTGGACTGTACTTCTTACATAGTTCAATGGTGATGGAAGCTAACATAGTAAAGGGGTTTCTATGTTCCATGTAAATCCAACCTTAATACCATCGTCCTAACGGTGGTATTTTTTTGTGTCCTTAACTTTTTAGCACGTCGGTCATTGCCGTGTGGTAAAAACGGCTATTTTTGAGGAAAACCAAACAACATGAGATATTTCGCAGCCATACTACTCAGTATGTGCGCCGGTACGGTCTTCGCCCAAAAAGACTACACTTTTGTTTACAACACCGACTCTATCATCCACAAAGGCATTACGTTACACGATGCGGGCAACTACGCCGATGCCATAAAAGAGTACGAGAAAATTGCAAAACTAGACCCCAAGTACGCAACGGCACAATACGAAAAAGCGCTCGCACTGGCCCAAAGCGATAAGGGCGACGACGAAAAGGCCGTGCTCGAAACGTTATACCGGGAGGGGTATTTTCCGGAAAACCCCGATCTATACGTACTTTATGGCAGTTACCTGAGTGACGCTAAAGCCTATACCGAATCGGAAAAGATTTTCACGGAAGGTGCCAAGATTACCCCACGTTTCTCCCGTCTTCTATACAACCAGGCATTGTTGTATATCAGGATGGACAAACAACAGGAAGCGGTTGACATCCTCGAAGATATCATCGAGCACGATCCGCTGTATGCGTCACCACATTACATGCTGGGCGTACTGGCGCTCGAAAATGGCCGACCCACCGAGGCGACACTATCGCTACTGACCTACCTGATGATTGCCCCAACCGGACAAAACGCCGCGAAATCGATCAGCTTTCTCGATAAAAAGTTCAGCGAGAACTTCCTCGAGAAAGGGAAAGTCGTATTCTCAAAAACCGGCGATAATTTCGGTGAAATCGAAACCATCCTCCAAAACGGCCTTCCCCTTCGGAGCGCCTTTAAGGTAAAATCGGATTTCGACGAAAAGATCACACGCCAGGTCCAGGCGGTATGCGAATTCATGGCTTCCCAACCGGCTGGCGACGGCTTTTATGAGCGCACGTACGGTCCGTGGATCAAGAAAATGATGGATACGAACCAGTTCGAACCGATGAGCTACTATATGCTGCTGGTCCTGGAGGATGAATTGGGCAAAAAACTAAAATCCCAGGAAAAGAAAATCGTCAATTTCGCCAAAAAGAACCTGACGGATGACCTCGTCCCACTCATGACAACCGTCACTACCGATTTCTACGGCACAGGCCAGGCTATACGTTATGTTTATCAGGACGGACACCCTATTTTCGCGGGCCCCACCAAAGACGGAAAACTCGATGGAAAAGTGATGGCGTTCAATTCGTTTGGCGGTAAGTCGGGCGATTTGAATTTCAAGGGAGGAGACTTCGACGGACTCCAACGTTACTACGACTTAAAAGGACGTTTGACCGTAGAGAAAAACATGAAGGACGGTAAAGCCAACGGCAAGTGGACGAACTACTATGATAATGGGGAGATATCGTTGGCACAGGAGATGAAAGACGACAAGCGACATGGTGCGTTGACCAGCTTCCTACCCAACGGAGGCAAACAATGTGAGGGCAACTTCGTGGATGGTAACCGCGAAGGTGTCGTAACCTGTTACTACGCGGACGGAACGATCGAAAGCAAAGCGTCCTATAAGAAAGATATGCGCGACGGCCCCTTCACGTCTTATAACGAGGTGGGCGATATCAAGGTAACGACGTCTTTCATTGAGGATGAATACGACGGAAAATACGTATCCTACTACGATGGAAAAGCCATCGAAAGCGAAGCAGTGTACGCCAAAGGCAAAATACAGGGCGAACTGAAGTCGTATTACGAAAACGGCAAGGTAAAGGCCGTCACCACCTACGTCAACGGAAATCCTTCGAAATCGGAAAGTTACGACCCGAACGGCGTATTGTCGCAAACCACGGCCTTCAACGACAAAGGAGAGACACAGGTGGTCACCTACTACGACGACCACGGCGAGCGCTACTTCGACCATAATTTCAAGTCCGACGACCTGAAAGCCGGCGTCCAGTATACCCGCAACAACCCAAAACCGGTACCCGTCAGCCTTTCCAAAAAGCCCTTCATCATCAAAGACCTCGACGGACACGTGCTCACCAAGGGCGAATACGAAAAAGGGATGCGCACCAAAGTCTGGGAATACACCGATCGTTTCGGGAACCTGGTATCCAAGATTCCATATAAAAACGGCGACATCGACGGTGTACTCTATTTTTATAACGACGACGGCTCGCTGGCCTCTATTGAAGCGCGCGATAAAGACGAAGTAAGCGGTATTGACGAGGGCTACAATTATGGCGTCCTCTCCTCTGTCGAGCATTACGAAGCCGGAAAAACAAATGGGCCTGCGACCTTCTATAATCCCGACCGATCTATCCGCCGCGAGCGCTTTGACGAAGCAGGCGAAACCCTCCGTGATGTCGAATATTGGTCAACGGGAAAAATGCGTGAAAACGACTACCTGATTGAAGACGAAGTATACAAGCGGGATATCTTCAATCCGTCGGGCGAAAAGGTAACCACCGTCGACTTCCGGAAAATGAATGGTAAATTCTCCTACCGCTATACCCCGAAAAGTGAAGGCTACGACATAACACTGGTCAACGGAAGTTTCCACGGCCCGTTCAAAACCACTGAGCCGGACGGCAGCATAATCGTTGACGCCCAATTCCGGAATGGTCGCCTGAATGGCACTTACAAGCGAAACGGACCCGCGAACGTTCCCATGAATGAATACGCGTACTACAACGGTCTCCTACATGGTGAGGTCCGGATGTATGACCTGAACGGCAACCTCCGCACGATACACCATTATACCTACGGCAAAGCCTATGGAGCGGTGCAGCGTTTCTACCTTAATAAGAATAAGTTATTTGAATATACGGAATTCGACGGCAAGCAAACCGGCGAGATCACCTATTATAACCAAAAAGGCGAACCGATCCTGAAAGTATACGACACGAACGACCATCCGGAATACTACATCCGGTTCGGCAAATCCGGACAACTTGACGAAAAGGTTGAGATCAAAGACGGTACCGCCGATATTGTCTCTGTCTATCCAAACGGAAAAACAGCCGCCTCCTTCCGTTATATCAGGGGGATGATTGACGGAAAATATGCGATATACAATGCCGATGGCAAACCGGCCCTTGAAGCAGACTATAAAATGGGATTGTACGAAGGAAAACGCACTGAATACTACGCAAACGGAAAACCCGCCCGCATCGAGCGTTTCGTCAACGGCGACCTTGACGGACTATACGAAAGCTTTGGCGAGGACGGAAAACTGCGCCTTCAGGCAAATTACAAAAACGACAACCTGCAGGGCGATGTGCTGATTTACACAAACGGTGTCGTCACTAAAACAAAAAAATATGATTCGGGTTTCCTTGTGGAGGTCAAATAACAACGTGCTATACAGCTTTTTGCTGCTTGTTGGAAGCGTTTCCTATGCACAGGAACCGCTCGAACAACTGCGAAAACAATACGAAGGTTTCAACGAAGTCGTGCTCGATGATTCGCAGGTCTACGACATTTCGATAGAAGACCGCAAATTGAAAATTCTGCTCGACAACCGCTATGAGTCGATGATCCTGTCGGAAACGGGCATCGGCAATAACGAAGAGTCGTTTTCGTATTCCGACCTCGTAAAACTCAAGCGATATGAGGCCTGGTCGGTCATTCCGAACAACGGCAAAGAGAAGAAAATAAAAGTAACGCAGGTCACGGAAAAAGGGGCCCGGCAAAGTTCGGTGTTCTATGACGATGTGCGCGAGCGACGCCTCGTGTTCCCAAACCTCGAAGCCGGAGCCAAGAAAGTATACGAATACCAGACCGAGTTCACCGATCCCCATCTGTTGCACAAATTCGTCTTTGGCGGCGGACTGCCCGTACGACAATCCACACTGGAAATCAGGGCAGAAAAGGATATCGAAATCGGGTACAAGGTATTCAATGACCCTGACAACCGTATCGAGTTTACGACCACCGAGAAGAAAGGAAACAAGATTTACCGGTGGACGTTGCGGGATGTAAAACCCATGAAGTACGAGGACAATACACCCGGCTTCCTCTACGTGATGCCCCACATCAATGTTTTCGTGAAGGAATATAAGGTCGACAACAAACGTATCGACGTACTGAACGACACAGATCGCCTGTTTGCCTATTACCAGGGATTTGTGAAAGACCTCAACAAAACGGAAGTGCCTGCGCTGAAAACACTCGCGCTCGATATCACAAAAGACTGCGCGTCGGATGAGGAAAAAGTGAAGGCTATTTTTTACTGGGTAAAAGACAATATCAAATACATCGCTTTCGAAAACGGCTACGAAGGGTTTATCCCCCGGGAAGCGGGCACCGTATTCGAACGCCGTTTTGGCGATTGCAAAGACATGGCCAGCATCATTACCTCCATGAGCCATTACGCCGGTGTACCCGATGTATCGATTGCCTGGATCGGTACGCGGTCGATTCCCTATACCTATTCCGAACTCGCCACACCTGCGGTAGACGACCACATGATCGCCGCATATCGAAAAGACGGCACCTACCTTTTCCTGGATGCTACGGACAAAGACACGCGATACGGCATCCCAACCGCATTTATCCAGGGGAAGGAAGCCTTGGTAAACAAAGGTGACAGCTATGAAATCGTGACCGTGCCCGTCGTGCCCGCTGTGCAAAACCGCATTTCCGAAACCGTAACCCTCACGCTTGAAAAAGACAAACTCTCCGGCTCCGGAAAGGTGTCGTATGAAGGCTATAGCCGAAGCCACCTGCTCGCACAAATCGGCGACGCCTCTAAAAAGACGCGGTTCGACATGATAAAAGGACTCGTGTTGAAAGGCAACAACAAATTCCAGTTGAAGGAATTCACGGAAGCGAACCTTGCCGATCGCGAGAAACCCTATGTCATCGACTATAGCTTTGACCTTGACAACTATGTCGTGAAAGCCGATAACGACATCTATATCAACCTTTGCCTCGACAAATACTATGAGCGGGCGGATATCGAAAAAGACCGCGTGAGTCCCTACGAGTTCGACTTCCTCACGGCTACCCAATCGCGCTATGAACTGGCGCTGCCAGCGGGCTATACCGTACAATACGTTCCGAAAGACCTGCTGCTCGACAACGACCTTCTGGTGGCTTCGTTGAAATACCAGACAACGCCCGGAAAAGTGACGCTTGACCTCAACATCCAACAGAAAAAGATGTTGTTTACGAAAGACGATTTCTCGAAATGGAACGACATCGTCAAAACCCTTCGAAAAAACTATACCGAATCGATCATCCTCACCCAGAAAAAATGAAACGACTTTTGTTCGCCGCCGTGCTGATAGCGGCATCCTGTTTGCCCGTTATGGCCCAGGATTATTCCTTTACTACCTATGACTGGGTACCGAAACCCGGCGTCATCTCCATCCCCGAAAAGTATAAGACGGAAAAAGAAGCCATTCTGGACCGCCATGTAAAAATTGAACTGTCCGTTTCCGGCAATGTGGCGAAACAATACTACCTCTTCCACGAACAGCGTTTCGTGAACTCGCCCGATGCCGTCGAACGAAACAACCGCATCTACATCCCTTTCAACATAGACGAAAGCGTGCTGGCGAACAAAGCGCGTGTGATCCTGCCAAACGGAAAGGTCATTGTGCTCAAATCGGACGATATTAAAGAAGAAGTCGATGAAGAACGCGGCGTCAAACTGCACTATTTCGCTATAAACGGACTCGAACAAGGCGCCATTATCGAGCGACTGTTCGTGTTGGAAGAAGGTCCTGAATTAAAAGGCAAAACCGTCCGATTGCAGGCAGAATACCCTATTGCGGCACTCGACTTCCAGTTCATCTATCCCAAACACCTGAAGTTCAAGACGAAATCCTACAATGGCGTAGCAGAACCCGTGGAAGATACAGCCAGCGTAAAAGAAAAAGTCGTATTGGGAATCAAAGACACCGACATCGCCGGATTATCAGAAGACGAAGCGTACTCCAACCTCAGCGCCAACGTCCGGATGTGGCGCTATAAGCTACAGGCCAACTATGCCAACGGCGCCAACAATATCAATAGCTTCAAGGAGTTCGCCACGAACCTCTACGAGCGGATGAACCCCGAGTTTTCAAAGAAAGACCAAAAAGCCATTGACGATTTTGTGGCGCAGATTCCGAAGTCGTCCGATCCCGAAGAACAGATCTGGCACGTCGAGAACAAGGTGAAGAAGTCGATCAATTATAACCGCTTCCTCGAGTCGCGCGAGAAATTTGCTGACATCCTCACATCCAAGCAAGCCAACCAGACCGAACTTTTGATGCTCTACCTGGCGCTGTTCAAAAAAATGGGCATTGAGAACCAGGTGGTATTCACCTCGGATCGCGAATCGGTGCCGTTCGACCGCGATTTTGAAAGCTATGAAAACCTCGATGATTTCCTCTTCTATTTCCCGGCGGTAAAGCATTATTTGGCGCCGCTGTCAGTGGAATACCGCATTCCGTTATTCCCAACCGGACTGGGGCATAACAACGGCCTTTTCGTAAAAGGAAAAACATTCGCCGGCGTGGCGATGGGTATCGGTGAAATTGGGTTTATCGAACTCCCGGGGTCGGATATCACCCATGATTACCAGGACATCACCATCGATCTCACGAAAGATATGGACAGTCCGCACGTCACGGCAAAAATGACCTATGGTGGGAATTCTGCCATCAACTTCCAACCCATAAAAGATTTTGTGGACGCTGAAAACTATAAGAAGTTCCTCAAACAAATAGCCGAAAACTACACCGCCCAGGCCGAATATGAAACGTTGACAACTGAAAACGACGGCCTTGACAACGTCGGACGGAAACCGTTTATCATGAACCTCACGTTCGACGGGAAAGACCTGATGCAGAAAGCCGGAGGCAACCACCTTTTGTCGGCCGGACTCGTGATCGGACGCCAAATGGAATTGTACCAGGAAACCACGCGTGTACTGCCTGTTGAGATCGACTATCCGCACTATTACACCCGCACCATCCGCCTGTTGCTGCCGAAAGGGGCAAAAGTGAAGAACCTCGAGAAGTTCGACATGGACTATAAATGCGAATTCGACGGGAAAACACAGTGCGCCTTTACCAGCAAATGGAAACAGGAAGGTGACGTGGTGACCATCGAGAATGTGGAGTATTACAACGCTGTAAAATACCCGCTGGCCTCTTTCGAAGCCTATCGGAAAGTCATCAACGCCGCCGCTGACTTCAACAAAGTGGTCTTGGTCGTGACAGAATAAGCAGATCAGCGCGCGAGATCCCGCAGATGAAAGTGCACCACAGACTAATTTGGAACGTAGCCCTTCCGGATGACATCGGTGGCGTGGTGGCCTTCCTCTGTTCGGAAGCCGGACGCTGGGTCAATGCCCAACGGATTGAAGTATCCGGCGGACAAATGCTTTAAAACGAATTAGTCGATCACACCCTTATCCCGCAAAAACCGGCGGATATCTGTGAGGGACGTACACTTCTTGAGTACGGTTTCACCCTCCTCCACAATCGGAAGCACGACGGTTTCGACACCGTCGAGGTCTTCCCCCAACCACGCGCCAATGTCAGAGAGTTCAAAATACCACACGGTGTCAAACTGGGTCTTGCGGATCAGTTGGTCTTTACGTAGGAATTCTTCAGAAGGAAGTTTGCGTTTCAAAAGAAGGAGTCAGAAATTAAGAATGGAGTGATTAGGGGGTACCCCATGAACCATGAAGCATGAAGCAAGAACCAAGAACTATGAACCATCAACTATCAACCCTCAACCATCAACTATCCACCTCTCCCTACCCAAACACCTCCTCCACCTCTCCGTCATAACTGGCAAACACCATGGTCGGATGTGAATCGAGGTGGTACATCGCACCTTTCGCATCCAGGGCAATGGCACCGGCGAACCCGTCGAAAGGTTTGAGTTCGGAAAAGGTTTTGGTGCAGGCGTCCTGAAGGGAAAAACCATCGGTGACGCGGGTGGCGATCTTCGCTGCAACGGCACCACTGACAATGTCTTCGCCCACGCCCGTGAGACTGACGGCACAATGCGTATTGGCATAATTACCGGCCACGGTTGCCGAATCGGAGATACGTCCGGGAATCTCAAAGCCTTTGCCGCCTGTAGAAGTAGCCGCTGCCAGATGGCCGTTTTGATCGAGTGCGACACATCCCACGGTACCCGTTCCGGTGGCAGCCAGCTTAGCCTCATATTCAGTACGGCGCTGTGGGATTTCCGTAGAAAATGGCTCAAATCCCTGGCTACGGGCAAATGCTGTCGCACCCTCGCCGCCAAGCACGCGGTCGTCGACTTCCATCAATTTCAAGGCAACGGCAACCGGGTTTTTGACCTCTTCGATGTTGATGACGCCGGAAAACTTCTGGGTGCGCCCGTCCATAATGGAAGCGCTCATCCGGATTTTCCCATCCGACTGGATCTGTGAGCCGATACCCGCATTGAACAACGGATCGTCCTCCAACAACTGAACAGCGTATACCACTGTTTCAAGCGCAGAATGGTCGGTGAGGTAAGCATACGTGTCACGTACAATCCGTAACAACGCGTCCTGTTTGGCTTTTTTGGTTTCGGCACTGGTCGACGATTCCGAGAAGAAACCGCCGTGGATCATGACTTTCATCAGACGTATTGGGAAGATTGGATATGCATTTTGTGCGTCCGAAGGTCGTAGGTATCGTATTTACTCATCACGTGCGTAACCAGATGGTTGATCGAAATCGGTTGCCCGAGTTCGACCTGCGTAAGGTTGGTGTCTTTGATTTCACGACCGTCCACGAGAATGACAAGTCCGGAACCAATGGCCTCCATCTCCGTATTATTTCGAATGAGGAGTCCGGTATCTTCTCCCAATCCCACACCCAAAATCCTCGGATTACCGACCACCGCCTGGAACAACCGCCCGATACGGCCCCGTTGCACGAAGTGCGTATCGATGACGACACCGTCGATCAAGCCGAGTCCGCTGGTAATCTTCACCTCTCCTTTTAGCAGCGCTTCTGAACTGCTTCCCTGGTAGATCATGCTTTGTGACGCCGCAGCAGCACCGGCGGATGTGCCGGCATAGATGAACTCTTCGTTATGGTACTTATCCAACAGCAAATCATGAAATGTCGTGCCGCCCAGGATAGACGACAGCCGAAGTTGGTCGCCACCGGTAAACATCACTACATCGGCGGCTTTCAAACGGTCGATCATCTCGCCCGACATCGCCATTTCCCGCTTGTCGAGGTGCATCACATCGACGTTGGTCGCGCCGAGATACTGCAACGCCCGCTGGTATTCAGGGCCTATTTCACGCGGTATTTTCGAGGCGGTAGTGATGACCTCAAAGCGGGATTCCTTTCCGTGTTTCGCCTCGCTCAGGATGCGTTTCAGGATGCCCGTTTCAAAAAAGTTGAGATTATTGGCGACGTTGGTATCAAAATCGGTTTCGGTAAAACTTCCTTTGTCAACTGCCCCCCCGATAATGATAAGTTTGCCTTTAATTTCCATAAATATAATGTGTGGTGGGTAAAAATAGGAAAAAGTTGGGAAGTTCGGAAGTGGCGAAGACCGGAAGTTCTAAAGATAACAAGACGGTGACCGCGACGGATAACAAGCGAACTAAAATTTTTTTTCTTCCACCAATTCCCCTATTTTAGACAACGTCTTTCATCCTTTTTCTTAAAATGATGAAAAGAACTACTACATCCACCAAAAACAAAACACCCGGTAGAACATGAAAATACTTAAGATTCAGGCGCTTCGCGGCCCGAACATCTGGAGCGTCCAACGCAAGAAACTCATCCAAATGCGGCTCGACCTCGAGGATATGGAGGAAAAACCGACCAATAAAATCCCTGGTTTCCGCGAACGCATCGAAGCCCTGATGCCCACACTGATCGAACACCGCTGTTCAGAAGGCGAACGCGGCGGCTTCTTCGCCCGCATCGACCGGGGCACGTGGATGGGGCACGTAATCGAACATATCGCGCTCGAAATACAGACGCTGGCCGGCATGGAAACCGGATTCGGTCGTACGCGTGAAACCAAAACACCCGGCATCTACAATGTGGTGTTCTCCTACACAGAAGAAAACGTCGGCCTTTTTGCGGCAGAAAGTGCCGTCCGGATTGCGGAAGCGCTCATCGAAGGTGTTCCGTATGATTTAGACGCCGACATCCAGAAGATGCGCGAAATCCGCGAACGGGTACGGCTCGGGCCTTCCACCGGCAGTATCGTCGAAGAGGCTGTGGCCCGCGACATCCCCTGGATCCGTTTGGGCACAAATTCATTGGTACAGTTGGGATACGGTGTCAACCAGGTACGTTTCCAGGCCACCATCACCCAAAATACCAGCCATATCGCCGTTGACATCGCCTGCAATAAAGAAGAAACGAAACGGATGCTCGACCTGGCCTCCATCCCGGTTGCCAGCGGTAGTATCTGCGTAGACGAAGAAGACCTTGATACCACCATCCGCAAGATCGGTTATCCGATTGTGATCAAACCCCTTGACGGCAACCACGGAAAGGGCGCTTCGATCAACGTGACGAACTGGGAAGATGCGAAAGCAGGACTCGAGTACGCCAAAAAATACAGCCGTCGGGTCATCGTCGAAAAATTCATCACCGGCTTCGACTTTCGGGTGCTCGTTATCGACAACAAACTCGTTGCCGCCGCCAAACGGGTACCGGCGCATGTGGTCGGCGATGGGAAAAAACGACATTGAAAAACTGATTGCGATTACGAATGAAGATCCGAGACGCGGATACGGACACGAAAACGTCCTGACCGAAATCGAAGTCGACCGCGATACCGAAGATTTGCTCGAAAAACTGGGCTACACGCTGCAGACCGTCCCGAAAGCCGGGGAAATCGTCTACCTGAAATCCACCGCCAACCTGAGTACGGGCGGCACTTCCGTGGATGTCACCGATCTCATGCACCCCGAGAACATCTTCCTTTGCGAACGGATCTCGCGCGTCATCGGTCTTGACATCTGCGGTATCGATATCATGGCGGAAAACCTCACCCAACCGCTCAAGGAAACGGGAGGCTGTATACTGGAAGTCAACGCAGCACCGGGCTTCCGGATGCACCTTGCCCCGTCGGAAGGACTTCCGCGCAACGTGGCCGCGCCGGTCATCGATATGTTGTATCCACCGGGTAAACCAAGTCGCATCCCGATTATCGCGGTGACCGGAACCAACGGAAAGACCACCACGACCCGCCTGCTCGCGCACATCGTCAAAAACAACGGTTATCGCGTCGGGTTTACGACATCGGATGGTATTTACATCCAGAACCACATGATGGAAAAAGGAGATACCACCGGACCTCTTTCCGCGGAATACATCCTGAAAGACCCGACGGTGGAATTTGCCGTGCTGGAGACCGCACGAGGCGGCATCCTCCGCGCCGGACTTGGGTTCAGCCGTTGCGACATCGGCGTCATTACCAACATACAGGAAGACCATTTGGGCCTTAATGATATCCATACCCTGGAGGACCTCATGCGCGTGAAGGCGACGGTGGTCAAAGCCATCAAGAAAGACGGTTGGGCCATACTGAACGCAGAAGACGACTACTGTATGAAGATTGCAGCCGACCTGCACTGTAACGTAGCCTACTTCGCGATGGACGAGGAACATCCTGTTGCCAAACGCCTGAGTCGCGAGGGCAAGATCGTGGCCGTATATGAAAACGGTTTCATCACCATTAAGAAAGGCGAATGGAAAATCCGCGTAGAACGCGCCAGCCACGTGCCGCTGACCATGGGAGGCAAAGCCCGTTTCATGATCGCCAATGCGCTGGCCGCCACGCTGGCGTCTTATCTGTGGGGCTTTAAGACCGATGATATCAGCCTTTCACTCCAAACCTTCATCCCAAGTGTCGCGCAGACACCGGGCCGTATGAACATTTTCGAATTCAAGCGCTTCAAGGTGATGATTGACTTCGCCCACAATCCGGCCGGTTATCGGGCAGTGGAGGAATTCATGGGCAGCGTGGAAGCCAATCGGAAAATCGGCATCATCGCCGGTGTAGGGGATCGTCGCGACGAAGACATCCGCGATTGCGCCACCATTGCCGCCCGTATGTTCGACCACATCATCATCCGGCAGGAAAAACACCTTCGCGGACGCACCGAAGACGAAATCAACGGACTCATACTGGAAGGAATTGCGGCAGCGAATAAGTCGGTCACCTACGAAATCATCACCAAGGAAGTCGAAGCCATACGACATGCCATCAATTCCGCTACCGACGGCACCTTTATCGTCGCGCTGAGCGATGTGGTTGCCAACGCCATTGAAATCGTACAGGAGTACCTCGACAAAGAAAACGAAGACGGTACGATGTAACAATAAAGCCGGCCTCAGGGTCGGCTTTTTCTTTTCCGCTTAGTTCGGGTTGCCAGAAGCGCGAGGACCGAGAGCACCAGAAAAGGCAAGGGCGACAACGCCATCCGCACATTTCCCGCCAGGACGCCCGGCAGGAAAACAAGCAGCAGCAATAAGAACAAAGGAGGAATGCCCGTGAGCAGTAGCCACCGGCGCGGCATAAAAACCGCCACCAACAACAGCACTTGTCCAAGAAGTGGCAGTGCCACGGCCGGATGAAGAAACGTACCTTCTCCAGCCCCGCCTGTCAGCAAATAAAACTCCATCGCAAAAAGGCATTGGGAATGCGTCCCCCACTCTAACCACGCGAGTCCGGAGGTGAGCAGCAGTGCCGTGGCAAAAATCCGTATGTTTTGGTTGTCGGCTGTCATTGCAGATTGTTTAGAGGAACAAAGGTATAAGACCCTATTCACAAAACCCTGATTTTCATCAGTTCCTCCTATTATTCGCACCCCAAGAAAAATTTTAACATTTTCTCAGGTAGGGTTTTTTTATTGGCTGTTGTTTAACGTATTGAGTCAATACGTTAGGAGCTCCGGAGGATTTCGAAACTCTAAAACTTTCGTTAACAGCACGTTAATTGGCAGTTTCGATTATCTGACACGGTTCTAACTTTAGGCTCTTAATTATTTTACTTTTCTTATGAAAAAAATTACTTTTCTGCTGCTTACCCTCGGCATGTCGGCTCTTTCGTCGGCCCAATGCCTGAGTGGCGTCCCTTACCCGGACGAAACAGCGGTGCCAGATTGTAACGGTATTTCGCCAACCGACCTTTCGTTTGGTTACGGATATGCCGGCGAATACTCTCTGGTGACGCTTACCGAAGGTGAAACCTACACCTTCTCAAGTTCTATTGACACCGATTACATCACCATCTCGAATGAAGATGGCAGTACGGCTGTCGTATTCGGCGTAGGTCCCCTGACCTGGACAGCCGATGCTTCGGGCGACTATCGCTTTTACACCCATACCGACGATGCGTGCGGTGAGGAGGAAGAAATCCGCTCTCGCTACGTATTGTGCGGCACACCACCTCCACCTCCTGCGAACGATGATTGTGCCAACGCAATTTCGATTCCTACGGGGGACTCGTATTCATACGAGCAAACAGACGGTGGCGGTAGCACCAACAACGACGGCTACCTGCTGACTTGTTCCGACAATGGTCAAAATGATGGTACATGGTTTAGTTTCGAAGGAGACGGAAACGAGGTAACCATTACCGTTACGCCCGATCTGGATTTCGACCCACAACTTGCGGTTTTCAGTGGCTCATGTGGCACCTTCGAGTGTGTAGACACCATCGATGAAGGCTTCCCAGGTGACGAAGAAGAACTCGAATTCGTTACGGAAGCGGGCGTCACCTATTATATAAACGTCGGTTATTTTGACGACGTCGAAGACCAGCCTGAAGGCAACTTCACCCTCAGCATGTCACGCCAGGCACCGGCAGCCCTTCCGGAAAACGATGCCTGCGCGGGCGCTATTGCCATTCCAACAGGCGAAACGTATACCTACGAGCAGACCGACGGAGACGGAGCGACCAACAACGCTGGTTTCATTACCACATGTTCAAACGGCATGAACGACGGACTCTGGTTCTCGTTCGAAGGAGACGGTAGTGCGGTTGCCATCACGGTAACACCATCTGCCGGCAGCGATTTCGATTCACAGATCGGTGTTTACAGCGGTAGCTGCGACGCGGCCACATGTGTGGGAACGGTTGACGACACCTTCGAAGGCGAAGCCGAAACCATCAGCTTATTGACGACAGAAGTAGGCGTCACGTATTACATCAACGTAGGCAACTACTCGGGCTTCACCGATAACGACGAAGGTCCGTTCACCATTGAAGTAACCCGTTCGGCAGCGGTTGGTGTTCCTGACAACGACGCGTGTGACGGTGCATACGTCATCCCCACCCAAATGGATGAATATTCGTATGAGCAAACGGATGGTGCCGGTGCGACCAATAACGACGGTTTCCTCGAAACATGTGATAACGGCCAAAACGACGGCCTTTGGTTTACCTTCACCGGAGACGGCAACCACGTAAATATCGTGGTAGATCCAGCCGCCGGATTTGACCCACAGGTTACCGTATTCAGCGGATCATGCGGTGCTTTCAACTGCGTAGATACCATCGATAACGGTGGCAGCGGTGACGAAGAAACCCTATCGGTTCTCAATTCGGAAGTAGGAACCACCTATTTCATCAACGTAGCGAACTACAGCGGATTCACCGATAACCCGGAAGGCAACTTTACGATTTCCGTAACGCGTGAAACACCTCCTGCAGCCCTACCCGACTGCGCGGCTAACCCAACACCTGCCGATGGCGCTGTAGATGTACCAACCGGAGACGTAACCTTTAGCTGGGACGCACCTACGACAGGAGGTCCGGTAGACGGCTACAAAATATACGGTGGTTTGACTCAGCCGCTGACAGAAGCGGATTTGATCGACACCGTTACCGAAACATCTATTGACCTGACCATCACCGGATTCAGCACGACCTTCTACTGGAAAGTCGTTCCTACCAATACCCTGGGCGATGCAGAAGGCTGTGCCGAGTGGACATTCACCACAGTGGCACCGCCACCACCACCGGCAAATGACGCTTGTGCCGATGCTATCGCCATCACCACGTTGCCGTATTCAAACTCGTCTGACGACAGCGGGGCCACCAACAACGATGGCTTCCTGACAGGTTGTGCACCAGGCCAGAACGACGGCACCTGGTATACAGTCGTGGGCGACGGCGGTGACATCACCATTGCAGCCACGTCTGATATCGACGGCGAACTAGGCGTATTCACAGGCGACTGTGGCGCTCTTACCTGCGTTGGAAGTGTTGACGAAGGTTTGGCAGGCGACACCGAAACCTTCATCATCGAAGGCTCACAAGAGGGAACTGTATACTACATCAACTTTGGTTACTATGCCAGCGGCACCGACGAAGCAGAAGGCCAACTTGATATTGAAGTATCTTCTTCACTTAGCGTAAACGACAACGACCTCAGCTCGCTGAAAGCGTATCCAAACCCTGTTACTTCCGTATTGAACCTCGACTACATCCGTAATATCGAATCGGTAGCGGTAAGCAACCTCCTGGGGCAACAAGTACTGACACAATCAGTGAACAGTGCGAATGCGCGTATCGACATGACGCCACTATCAGCCGGCACCTATCTCGTGAAAATCATCGCGGATGGTGTAGCACGTACGCTGAAAGTGGTCAAACAATAAGCTACTAAGAGACTATACATAGGATTTTTTGTTTGAGAAGACTGCGGACTCCGGTTCGCAGTTTTTTTTTGTTGTCAGGCGATGCAAGCAGAAGCCCCGCTGTCGTATTTTTGGAGTAAATGATGCGGTAGTATGGAAAAGCAACCTATTTCACTGCAGGTAACAAAATCGTATAGCGCCCAATACCTCGACCCGATTATACTGCAACCGGGCGATCTTGTGCGGTTGGGTGAAGAAGAAACCGATCCGAACTGGAAAGGGTGGATTTGGGCGGAAACCGACACCCACAAAGGCTGGATTCCGATGCAGATACTGGATATGGATCCCGATCAGACGACAGGGCGCGTACTACAACCCTATTCAGCCAAAGAATTGGATGTGTTGGAAGGAGCGTACATAGAACCGCTGCACACACTAAACGGCTGGACCTGGGCGAAACACCTTGCAACCGGCGAGGAAGGGTGGATTCCGAACGAAATCCTGCCCGTGCGTTAGCGTCCTATCAGGAGGCGAAAGAAACAAGGGAAGTGCTTTCTGTCTTTTTTTACGCCCTTTTTTTCTGGAACGCATCGCGGGGTGTTCCATCCGATACATAGATGGTGCCGCAATACCGGAAGCCTTCCTTTTGGAGAAAGCGGTGCATCGGCACATTATCGCGATGGGTATCGACCCGAAGGTTTCCAATACGTGAAAAAGCGAACGAAAAGGCCGCCTGCGCCACACCCCTTACCAAACGCGCCGACGCCAGGCGATGGATGACACCATAGGGTGCATCGTCGAGCCACGCGCCCTCGATAACACGGTAATTCAGATCAGGGTCTTCACCTGTCATCAAACAGAAGTAGCCCACCGATTTCCCTCCTTCTTCACACATAAAACCACAATCCGACTGGATGTCCTGAAGGATAATGTCTGTTGAGGGATACCCGTTCGTCCACTGCGTAAGATTGCCCGTGGCCCGCATGATGGCGCGCGCCTCGTCGAGTATCTCCATGATACGGGCCAGGTCAGCAGGGGTGGCAGGACGTATTGTCATCCCCCAAAAATACACTATTCCCCATTTCCGTCAGCGTCGTCGGTTTTTCTATCTTTGGGGACGCCATCGCACTTGTGCTTCGGCCCAATATGACACCTATGAAAAAAATCTTCCTTTGGATGTTGCTCGGCGCCACCGCGATAACATCCGCCCAAAAAAAGAAACTGACCCTCGAAGAAAGCGTCTTGCAGCAAAACCGCCAGTTCCGTGCCGATATGATGGCGGGTTTCCAGTGGATTCCCGACACGGATCGCTACGTTTATACGACCGACGGTGGCCGCAAGCTCATGAGCGCCTCCGCCAAAGACCGCGTAGCGTCTGAATGGCTCACGCTTGACGACGTCAACAAAGCACTCGGCGAAAAAGCGAACAGTTTCAACGGAATTATCTTCCGCGATGCCTCGACCTTCGTCATTCCGGCCGGTGGCGATCTCTACGCCTATTCCGTCAGCACGAAAACCGGAAGCCGTCTGCTCGACCTGAACGATGAAATGGAGTCGACAACGCCGTCACCTGACTACACCAAGGTCGCCTACACCCAGAAAAACAACCTGTTCTATGCGGATGCAGCGGGTAAAAGCACGGCCATTACCAACGAAAAAGAAGGCATCGTATCCGGGCAGACCATCTCGCGTAACGAATTCGGTATCGAAGGCGGCATCTTCTGGTCTCCGAAATCCACCTACCTCGCGTTCTACCAAAAAGACGAGACGGGGGTAGCCGATTATCCGCTGCTCGATATCAATGAAACACCGGGTAAACTGGTATCCATCAAGTATCCGATGATCGGACAGACCAGCGAGAAAGTACGCGTGGGCATCTACCACCTCGCATCGGGAAAGACGGTTTACATTTCTCCCCGTGGCGCAGCCGACGACTATATGACCAACCTGTCGTGGACGCCGGATGAGAAGTATGTGCTGATTGCCGAACTCAACCGGGGCCAAAACGACATGCGACTGAACCTGTATGACGCTGCGACCGGCGCTTTCGTGCGTACCCTGTTGCAGGAAACGAGCGCCACGTGGACAGAACCGGAACACCCGGCGTTCTTCCCTTCAACGACTTCCTCGAATTTCGTATGGATCAGTGAGAAAGATGGGTTCAACAACCTGTATTACTACGGCCTCGACGGAAAACTGATTAAGCAACTAACCGCCAATCGTTTCGTGCTGCGCGATATCCTGGGCAGCACCAAAAACGGCAATACGATTTTCTTCTCGGCCACCGGACCGAACGCGACCAACATGCTGGCCTACAAGGTCGACCTTAAGGGAAAACAAACCCTCCTGACCAAAGACGAGGGAGTGCACCGCGTGTCGTTCAGCACGGATGGCAACTGGGTCTTCGATGAATATTCCAACCACAATACGCCTTCCCGATCGCTTTTATATGATAAAAACGGAAAAGCGTCGGTGTTGCTCGAAAGCAAAAACAAGTACGAAGGCTACGAACTCGGTACGGCCGACATCCGTACGATCAAATCAGCCGATGGTACGACCGACCTCTACACCCGTTTGATCAAGCCGAGTAACTTCGATCCGTCGAAAAAATACCCGGTTTTGGTGTATGTATATGGCGGGCCGCACGCCCAACTGATCACCAACTCGTGGCTCGACGGCGCCAATCTTTGGATGTACTGGATGGCCGAACAAGGTTACTTGGTATTTACAGTTGACGGACGCGGCTCTGACAACCGCGGGAAGGCCTTCGAGAGCGTCATTCACCGGCGCCTGGGGCTGAACGAAATGGACGACCAGCTTGCCGGCGTCAGCTACCTGAAATCGTTGCCTTTCGTCGATGGGAAGCGCCTGGCGGTACATGGCTGGAGCTATGGCGGGTTCATGACCACCAGCCTGATGCTTCGGAAGCCGGGTACCTTTACCACGGGCGTGGCCGGCGGACCGGTTACCGACTGGAAGTACTATGAAGTGATGTATGGCGAACGCTATATGGATACCCCAGCCGAAAATCCGGAGGGCTTTGCGGAAAACAGCACGTTGGCCTACGTAAACAACCTGCAGGGCAAACTGTTGTTGATTCATGGCACCAGCGATGACGTGGTGGTCATGCAACAGAATTTCGCCTTGTTGAAAAAATTCATCGAAGCCGGAAAGCAGGTCGATTTCTTCGCCTATCCCATGCACAAACATAACGTGGTAGGGAAAGATCGGGTGCACCTGATGGATAAAGTCCTGCATTATATTATTGACAACAACCCGTAATGCGCCAGCTATTCCTAGGGATAACATTCGCGCTCGTTGGATGCGCCGCACATCAGGATGCCAAAAACCTGCCGCAGGACGGTTCCTCCATGGCACGGGCCATTTACGTGACCTCGGCGGCGGAAGAAGCGGATGTGTTGAAGAAATGGTGCCCCGATTGCGAGTTCATCAAACGCAACATCATCCAGGATGACAACGGCAACCAATATGAAAAAGTACGGATGAGAGAACCAAACGGCAAAGAACGCTGGTACTGGTTCGACATCAGCCAGATGCGATAACTAAAAAAAACCTGATCGATGGATCAGGTTTTTTGTTTTTTCTTGCGGGCTGCCGGAAACAATACGTTGTTGAGTATCAGTCGGTATCCGGGTGACGTGGGATGTAAGTCGAGTACCGTTGGCGGATCACCCACCTGGTGGCGGTAATCCTCCGGGTCGTGGCCACCGTAATACGTCCACATGCCTTTTCCCATTTCCCCGTGGATGTAGCGCGCCTCGCCGTTCAGTTTGCATTCACCCATCACCAACACATTGGTTTTGACCAGGTCACGCTCAAACGCCGTAGTTTGTCCCATAAACCCTTTGACCAGTTGGGTGTGGTTTTGGCACAGCATCGACGGGATGGGATCCCATTTGGCCGAAAAATCCATCAGGGTGAAATAGTCTTTCTCCATCGGGACCGCTGCCACACGTTTGTTGGTGGTGTCGATATCCGAGAACTCATATACGTTCGGATTGCGCTCCAGCGTAAAGTTCTTGAAGGCAAACGTACGGGTGTAGTCGATTTGGGTTTGGTAATTCGGTGAGGAAGCGTCTCCGTCAAACATCGCTTCGCAGATGTCGACACCTTCCGCCGAAAGCGCGATATCGAAACTGTCGGTCGCCGAACACATCGCGAACATAAAACCGCCGCCGATCACGAAATCCCGGATTTTCTTGGCTACCGCGAGTTTTTCCTCCGACACCTTGGTATATCCCAATTTCGTCGCCAGTGCCTCGGCATCTTTCTTCTGTTCGATATACCAGGGCGTGTTTTTGTAACTGCCATAGAACCGTCCGTACTGGCCGGTGAAATCTTCGTGGTGCAGGTGCAGCCAATCGTATTGGATCAACGCATCCGCCAGTACTTCTTCATCGTATATGGCCGTGAAAGGGATTTCGGCATAGGTCAGCACCATCGTCACGGCATCGTCCCACGGTTGCTTGCCCGGCGGGGTGTAAACGGCGATTTTAGGGGCCTTTTCGAGAATGACCGTCTCCATGTTTTGGGACGGACTGGAGATTTCTTCCAGGATGGCGTTTGCCTCTGCGTCAGACAGTACTTCAAAGCTTACCCCACGGATCTGGCATTCCTTACGGATTTCGGCCGCATCCGGCAACAGGAAGGAGCCGCCGCGGTAATTCAGCAGCCAACTGGCCTTGTATTGCCGTTCGAGGCACCAATAGGTGATGCCATAGGCTTTGAGGTGGTTTTGCTGCGTAGACTCATCCATAGGAAGCAACACAAAACCCGCCCGCGCCGACAGGGCCATGAAAAGGAACAGAATGACGAGAATGCGATAACGAGACGCCATTTATTGAATTTTTGCCGAAGATACATCATCCGCTATGACCGATGTGTACATTTTTTGTTAAATCCCCCCGGCAAATCATCCGCAAAAAAGTGTCTTTTTGGACGTAAGTTATTAACAATGTGCATAAAATGCGAGACATTTTAGAGCACAAAATCGCCAAAAAGCGCTTTTTATGCCCTATCTTTGTGCCCCTTAAAAGAGGTAAAATCTATTGTATGAGAAAACAGTTACTACTGAGTATTTTTGGAGTTGCGTTGGCGTTGTTCTCGCTTGAGAGCGTGGCGCAGGTCTCCATTACAACAGCCGGTTCTGCTGTCACACAGAATTTTGACGGACTTGGTTCGGCAAACAACGCGAGTGTACCAGCCGGTTTTAAAATTGGTACCGATTGGTCTACCGGAACGACGGTAGTTACCGCGGCAGCCGGAACGAGCGGCGCGGGTATCCTAACGGGCACAAGCTCCGGCGGTGTGTACAACTTCGCCAATGGCGTGACGGCTACGGCTACAGATCGGGCGTTGGGCTTTCTATCGACGAGCGGTTTTTCGTCACCCCGGTCTATCGTGTACGCCTTCACCAACAATACAGGCGCAACCATTACGTCGATTGACCTGGCCTGGAATTATGAAAAATACCGTAGCGGAACCCGGGCGTTCGACTGGACGTTCTTCCACGGTAGTACCTCCACTGCCACTACCGCTGCAAACCCAGGAGACCAGTCATATGCAGCAGATGCCAACAACACGGTGATTTCAAACCCTCCGGCGGCGACGGCGAAGTCGTTTTCCATCACCGGTTTGAGCATCGCCAACGGCGCGACATACTACCTCCGATGGACCTACACGGGTGTTGCCGGTTCGACCAACGCGCAAGGACTTGCCATTGACGATTTCAGCATCACGGCCAACGTTTCGACAAACAATATTCCGGTGGCTTCAAGTGTGACCTTCACGGGTCCATTGGCTACAGGGAATACCCATACAGGAAGTTATACCTATTCGGATGCAGAAAACGATCCGGAAGGTACTTCAACCTTCCGTTGGTTCCGTGCAAACGATGCGGCAGGCGCAGGCGCGGTCGCTATCGGCGGCGCTACCTCGATTACCTACCAACCTGGTTCGAATGATATCGGGAAATACCTGTCATTCCGTGTGACACCTGTGGCTACGTCCGGCACGCTGACCGGTGCGGAAGTGGCGAGTGCCTACCAGGGCCCTATTGTTTCCTCTACGAACTCGGTATCGACGATCACCGCCGACGGCACCTTCACGCCGACTGCCAACGTCGATTACCTCACTTCTACCGGTACGGATGTAACGGCGAGCAGTTTTGAAATAGCCCGTTTCTCACTAAACGATGTGACGGGATCACCGTTCAATGATGGTCTGGCTACTACCCTCACGGCGCTTTCTTTCAGCGTAACCGGTTCATCCAACCTCGAAAAAATAGCGCTTTACGACGGAACTACGGAATTGGCGGAAGTAACCGCTGCCGCTACGACAAGCTTCTCCGGTTTGAGCCTTTCCGCAGCGTCGGGAGCCTCCAAGATCTTTTCGGTGCGCGTTACGTTTAAAACAACGGTGACCGATAACGCCCAACCGCAGTTGACCATATCGTCTGCCACTTCTGATCCGACAGGTTCTCTTTTTGCGGCTGCCAACGCGGGCGGTGCTTCGTCTTCGATTGCAGGCGACAACAACCGTATCGAGGTAACGGCTACTAAGCTTGCCTTTACCACGACGGCGGCACAGACCGTCACGAACGTAGCGATGACAACGCAAACCGTAGAAGCTACGGACGTGAACAACCGTCGCGACCTCGATTTCGTGTCAGTTGTCAGCCTTACATCGAGCGGCACATTATCGACATCGCCGCTTACAGCGACCGCTACGAGCGGTGTCGCTTCCTTTACGACCATCACCCACACGGCAATTGGAACCGGATTGACCCTTACCGCTTCATTTGGCGCGCTTACGCCTGCAGTGAGCGCGGCTTTCAACATCGTCCCTGCGCCAATTTTTGCTAACCCCATCACCGGAACCAACCCGGGGCTGTCAAACCCGTATACTAACGGACAAACATTTGATGCCAATATTTCCGTTTCGGGTATCGGCCGTGGGGCGGGTGTAAACGGAACCAGTGCAAATGATCGCTATAATGGCAGTTCGTGGGATACGGCCAATCTTGACACTACGGCATACTTCGAATTCACACTGACCCCAGTTGCGGGTTATCAGATCGACTTTACCAACTTTATCTACACGGCACAGTTTTCTACTACAAACGGTGTGACGACGGCTGCACTGCGGTCAAGCCTCGACAACTATACGGCTAATATCGGAACAGCGACGCTTACCGGAACAACCATTTCGTTGACCGATACGTCGTTCCAAAACGTATCAGGTCCGATCACATTCCGTCTCTATGCATGGGGTGCTACCAACTCGGGTGCGACATTCAGCGTGAACAGTTTTGAATTCAATGGTATTGTAGAAGCGAGCCCGGTTCCGCAAATTTCTGCTGCTCCGTCTACGATCTCCGGACTCAATTATTTTGAAGGCGCTGGTCCTTCCACTTCTCAAACCATCGGTATCACGGCTGCCAATCTTACGCCTGCATCCGGTAACGTGACCGCCAGCGCTACAACCGGATTTGAGGTTTCTACGGATAATACAAACTTCTCTTCTTCCGTAAACGTGGCGTACACCAGCGGCACGCTTACGAATGCTCCGCTATATGTTCGACAGGCAGCGGGCGCCACAGCCGGTGACTATTCGGGAACCGTGACGATTTCGGGCGGAAACGCACCTGCAAATGCTACGGTTGCCGTGAGCGGAAAAGTGGTCGTACCCTTTACCATTCCGTACTTCAACACTTTCAGCACACAATCGACTGTTGACGTGGCCTTGGTGCAAGGTTTTGTTGCAAGCAATGCGGCATTCAATACGTCATACCTTCGTTTCAATAGCATCGGAGCGTATCTTGATACACCTGTCATCGATTTCACACAGGAAGGTGATTTCCGCGTGGAGTTCGAAACCGCCACTTTCGGCGGTAATAATGGCCAGACACTTGAGTTGCAGATTTCAACCGACGGCGGTGCCAACTATACGACTTTGACCACTATTGCTCCACCATCGTCTTCCTACACTACGTTGACCTATGACATTAACGTAGCGTCCTACCCAAGTACAAATGGGAAACTCCGTGTGCTGATGACCGCCGGAACGTCGCAAACACGTCTCCGCAATTTCTACCTTCTGGGACGTACAACCTGGGACGGAACAAGCTGGTCAGCCGGCGCACCGAACAGCCTGGTAGTAGCAACCATCGCAGGAGATTATTCAACCAGCGGTGAGCCTTCTATCAACGCATACTCTCTTGATGTAAACAGTGGTACCCTGACCGTTACAAACGGTGAATCGGTCACCCTTCAAAATGCACTGACCGTCAACACAGGCGCAACCGCCGAATTTGAAAGTAACGCCAACCTCATCCAGGTGAACAACGTAGCGAATACGGGTAACATCTCGATCAGCCGTACGGCGAATATGAGAAGACAAGACTATATCTACTGGTCGTCTCCGGTTACAGGCCAGAACCTGTTCAATTTCTCTGACCAGACACTTTCGAACCGTTTCTACGTGCTGGACGAAGACACCAACAGCTTCAAAGCGTTGTTTACGGCCACACCAACCGGTTTGGGTGAAAACGCTACTACGTACAACTTCCTTCCTACGAAGGGCTATATGGTACGGGCTCCGAACAACCATCCGTCTACCGTAACACCATGGACGGGTACCTTTACAGGTGTACCAAACAACGGTACGTATACGTTCCAGGCAACGAATGGCGTAGCTACTGCGGCCATTGGTAACAACCTGATCGGTAACCCATATCCGTCACCGATTAACGCAACTTCCTTCCTGGCTGCCAACCCAACGGTAGGTACCCTTTATTTCTGGGCACACATTACGCAAACCGCACCAGGTGCTGCTAACTATGCTTCCTTCAACGGAACAGGTGCTGCCGCTGCTGCCGGTGGCGAGGTGCCAAATGGAACAATTCAGGTAGGTCAGGGCTTCTTGGTCACCGTACCTGCCGCTGTTTCGATCGTGTTCAACAACGGTATGCGTGTCAACAACCACCAAAACCAGTTCTTCCGTTCGTCTGAGTTCGGCGTAACAGGTCCGGAACGCCACCGTATCTGGCTTGACCTGAAAAAAGACGGTGCCGTAATGAGCCAGTCGCTTGTGGGCTACGTCTCAGAAGCAACCAATGGTATCGAACCACTGTATGATGGTGCCATGATCCCAGAAAATGCACCGCAACTGTATTCCGTGCTCGACAACCAGGCGTATAGCATCCAGGGTCGTGCGCTTCCATTCGCCGACAGTGATATCGTGCCGATGGGTATCAAAACACCTACGGCCGGCAACTACACCATTGCACTGAACAGTTTCGATGGCCTTTTCGGAAGCCAGGCAGTATACCTTAAAGACAATGCGACCAACGTGTTGCATGACATCAAATCAGGTGACTATACCTTCGCGACAGATGCCGGAACATTCAACGACCGTTTCCAAATCGTTTTCAACACCACAACATTGGGTACAGACCAACCTGTTTTGACCGACAATGCCGTAACCGTATACAAAAACGGAACATCGCTGGAAGTCAATTCTGGAACGGTTGCTATGCAATCGGTTAAAATCTTCGACATCCGCGGACGTCTCGTAGCTTCACGTGAAAGCATCAATGCTACCGCTACGTCGTTTGCGAACCTCTCGGCTACACAACAGGTACTTTTGGTGCAGATTGTGTCGAAAGACGGTGCAACCGTAACGAAGAAAGTGATTTTCTAATCATCACAAAACCATACGGAAAGAGCCGCCCACAAGCGGCTCTTTTTTTTTGCCGTAACGTGATGAAAAAGGGATGGTGTTGAAGAACATACAACGCGGCTGACAAAATGCCTCTATCGCAGGCACGTGATTTTAGGACGGGTCAGTATAACGAAAACAGGACTTATGTAGTAACCTGTATAGCTATTTTAGCACGGGTCATACGACCCGGCTACTGTATGGATACTGTATAGATACTGTATGGATACTGTATGGATACTGTATGGATAAAGTATCAGATGGTGACAAATTACTAACCCATACCCCTAGGTGTCATCCATTTTCTTATTATCTAATTCAAGGCCAGAATCCCGTCATACATCTTTCCTCTTTCCTTTTTCCTCTTTGCTCTCACCCCTCTCCCCTCCTCAGTTTTAACCTTATCCTAATGTACTACTATCAATCGTAACGATGCCGTAATACACTGCTAACGTTGTGCTTAGGCGCTACCGCTACTTTTGGCGAAAGTTATCGCATGAGGCTACATTACCTATTGGCGTTCGTACCCGCCTTTTTACTTTCCTGCACGACAGACCGCGACCTGGCCGACACCACCGTACTTCCCGATCCGGAAGCCGTTGTCGTGCATTACTGGAATTTTAACTCCCTGCCATCCGGCACACTGACTTCTGTGCAACCCGATGCCTCTCTGGTGACGGGTGCCGCTATCACCTATGAAGGTGAAGGAGCAGGATACATGGATGCCTTCGACCCGGGATACGACACAAATGCCCAAAACGGCGATGTGGCCGGACAAGGACTTCGCGCCCGGAATCCAAGCGACACACGCACGCTGCGATTTGCCCTTCCGACCACCGGGTTCAAAAACATCGTGCTTCGCTTTGCCACCGCCCGAACGGGATCAGGTGCCACGCAGCAATCATATGCTTACACCGTAGATGGCGTTAACTACACGTCCGACGGGCTTGTTCTAACTGGATTCACGACGAAGGAAGATCCGACGAACGACCTCGTCGTGCTTGACTTTTCCGATATTCCGGGAGCGGATGACAATCCGAATTTCCGCTTTGCCATTACCTTCAGCGGCGATACGGCGGCCGGAACATCCGGCAACAACCGATTTGATAACGTAACGGTAGAAGGAATCCCATTGGTTCCCATCACCGCCCCTTCCAACCTCACCTATCCTTCGCCCCAAACCTGGTCGGTGGGTGCGGCCATCACACCGGTTCAACCGACCGTTACAGGAAGTGGTATCCAGTATAGTGTCAATCCGGCGCTACCCGACGGACTCACCCTTGATACGACTACGGGCAGCATCAGCGGCACGCCCACTACCCAAACGCCTACGACCTCCTATACCGTAACCGCCACCAACGCAGGTGGCAGCACAACGGCTGTCATTCAGATTACCATCACAGCCGCCTCTCCTGTCTTTCTCGTGCATTACTGGAATTTCAATTCCTTGCCCACCGGTACGCTGACGACGGTCACACCCGACAGTTCGTTGTTGGCCGGCGGCGCAGCCTCCATTACCTATCCTGGAACAGGCGCGGGCTACCTCGACCAGGTGAATCCGGGCTCCGACCTGAACGCACAGGAAAGCGCACCGGCAGGATTGGCGCTTCGGATACGGAACCCATCCGATACGAGGGCGCTGCTGATCAACGCATCCACCGCCGGATATAAAGACATTGTCGTCTCATTTGCCACCACCCGCACCTCATCCGGGGCCAGCGAGCAGCTATATTCGTATACGATTGACGGCGTGAACTTCATCACCGCCTCCCTTCCGGTCACGACCTTCAGTCCGGGCATCGACCCAAGCTATTCCGTCGTCACCCTGGACTTTGGCGCCATCCCAGGCGCAGATAACAATCCCAACTTCGCGTTGCGCATCGGTTTCGGTGGTACCACAGCAAGTGGCACCAGCGGAAACAACCGAATTGACAACGTAGCTATAAGCGGCAGATCCCTATGAGAACCTTCCTACTGGCATCGTGCCTGCTGAGCACAGGGATCGCAGGTGCCCAAAAGACCCGTTTGGTCCCTACCCAACATTATGACCTATCCATACCGGAGCCCTCCGACATTTGTGTGGCGCCAGATGGCGTTTATTATATCGTAAGCGACCAGGGCTTCCTGTTTGAAACGCAGGCCGACGGCACGATCATTCGTAAGGCGGACTACCGCGGAATGGACGATGAAGCCGTCTTTGCCGATGACCGTTTCGTATATGTGGTGGAAGAATCCCTCCGAAAATTACGATTGTTCGACCGAGCCACGCTTACCCTGCAACGGACCGTCACACTGCCGTACGCCGGTGGCCGCAACAAAGGATATGAGTCGCTGACCTACAACCCCACGACGCAAAAGTTCCTGTTGATTACCGAAAAAGATCCAACGGTGGTTTTTGAAGTCGATCGCGACTTTAAGGTGACCAATGAAACCACGTTGAAACTGGCGCGCGACATTTCCGCCGCTACGTTCCATGACGGTTTTGTATGGGTGTTAAGCGACGAAGACCGGACCGTTTTCAAACTGGATCCGGTGACCTATCGACCGCTGGCGCAGTGGGTGCTGCCGGTGCTCAACCCCGAAGGCCTTACGTTTTCAACAGATAACACCTTGCGTATCCTTTCCGATGACCGGCGCCGTTTGTATGTATTCGATCTCCCACTTGCCCCTTAAGATGAAAAAAATAGCCTATTTGGTAGCCGGTATGCTCGTCGCGGCAAGCGGTCACGCCCAACTTTCGATCACCAACGGACAACACGTCCTGGAAATTTCCGGGATGGTGTCGTCGTACTACAATATGCGCTCGCTCAAACCGGGGGAAGACGACCACCAGAAAGACCGCTTCCGCCTGCGCGATGCCCAGCTTCAGTTAGAAGGGCGGATTGGAAATACGTGGGAATATGAACTCCAGATGGACTTCGCCGATCAGGCCGCAAGTTCAAACGGCGCCGATTTCGATCCGGAAAACCCCGGATTGATGGACGCTTATCTAGTGTATAAAGGATTGGGATTTGTGGATGTACAGGCGGGCTATGGAAAGCTCTTCTACTCGCGCAACTCCATGGTGCCCTTTATGTACTCTGCCTATTGGCAACGCCCTGAACTGACGCGGGGCAGCCTGTTCAGCCAACGCGATGTGGGCGTTACACTGATGAAAGATTTCTGGAACCAGCGCCTTCACGCCTACGTCGGTATTTACACCGGCTTGGGGGAACTTTCGCTAAACGGTGATAACGACGCAAGCGGCCAACCCGAATATGCAGCGCGGTTCGAATTTTCGTATCCGTCCCGCGTCCGTTACCGAGAAATTGATGCGAATGTAAGCCCGACACCGCTTTTTGCTATCGGCATCAACGGACGCTACGCCAATAAGGTACTTCCCGACGGCGAGGAGTTTCCCGCAAATGCCCAAGGGGAATACGGACTGAAGGTGCTCAACGGAAAAAAATATGTGTACGGATTTGACGCTGCCTTCCAATATAGGGGATTCTCGGCCCAATTCGAGATGCATCAGATAAAAGGCCTTCCGACCCTGCCGGATGATCCGCTCCTCCAGAACCTGCCGTCCAGCCAGACCAAAGGGTATCTCCTGGCAGGCGGCTATGTGGCCCAGGCCAACTACTTTATCAAAGACTGGCACACGGTGCTTTCCGCCCGCTATGAAGAACTTGATCTTAGTGATCTCGTACCCGGCAACTCGCAGCGCTTTTCTCCCGCCATCGCTTACCAGATCAACGGGTTCGATGCAATGGTAAAATTCCAGTACTTTCGTATTTGGAAAGAAGAAGCGATTGACCCTTTGAAATGGGACGAACAGTTTCGCCTTGGCCTACAACTGACCTTTAAATAATAACGATATGCTACAAAAATTACGTTTCCTGATAGTTCTGGTATCGGCGGCCGCCACGGCGCAGATTGCCTCTTTTCCTGCGACGCAGAGTTTTGACGATCCCTTTACCGAAGGAACCGACGTCGCTTTCCTTCCGGATTGGCAGGGAAATACCGTAGCGGCTACCAACCGCATCTTCCGCGATGTCACCGATTTTAGCTCAGACCCGGCGGCGATGAGCATCATCCCCACCAGTTCGTTTTCGGGGGACGCACGCGTGCATCTTAATCTCTCGGGGCAATCCGGCATGTCGGTTTCGTTTGTCGCGAAGTCCATGCTGAATGGCGACGGCACCCGCGATGCCGTCCTGACCATGGAAACCACAATCGATGGTGGCGCAACCTGGATCGGCACACAACTGATGGGATCCTTCCCTAATACCAACCAGACATCGTTCGGATCGTATACCTACACCCTACCCGCTACGGCCGACGGCCAATCCGATGTTTGGGTCCGCTTTTATGTCACACGCGGTACCACCGGCACCTCTACTGCGGCCAAACTCGTGATTGACGACGTGACAATCGCGACCGGAGGTGTAGCCGTACCTACATTGGCCGTATCGCCCACCACATTGTCGTTCGCACAAGTGGTTGGTACACCATCCGCCGCGCAGGCCATCACGGTATCCGGTAACAACCTCACCGAAGACGTTGTCATCACGGCGCCCACCGATTACGAAGTATCCCTTTCGGTAACAAGCGGCTTTGGCCCGTCTGTGACCCTGACCCCCAGCAATGGTACCTTTCCATCGGGAACCATGGTGTATGTGCGGATGAATGCGTCTGACGAAGGCACCACGAATGGCACGCTTACGCTAACCTCGTCTACGGCATCCGCTTCGGTGGCCCTTTCTGGTAGCGCGATTGTTACGACCTTGACCAATCCGGAGCCTTTCGTGGTAACGGCCAACACCGAACAGTCCATTTTTTCAGAATGGGATGCGGCCTCACCTGCGGGTAGTCGACCTTCTAATATGGCATTCTGGACGCACGCCACTACCGATCCCGACCTGACGGTGCAGTTTGTGGAAGACTACAACTGTTTGTACAACCTGACCAGCCGGTCGCGTTTCAACGGACAGGGTACGAATGGTATCTCCTTCGTCAACACCGGAAACTCCCAGTTTACGGGGGTGTGTGACGGAAGCGACCCGACACAGGTAGCGGGCAGCATGATGGCCAACGACCGGGTGGGTGCTGTAGTGGTGTCATTGAATACAGCAGCTGTCGCCACCGCCACCACGATGACACTTTCGTGGACGGGACGCACGATCCTGAAAAACAACCGCGTGTATGGCCTTCGGATGCAATACCGCATCGGAAACGGTGGCGGGCTTCCTAACGCGGGATGGACGGAGTTTCCGGAAACGGTAGACTATATCAGTGGTGAGGACAATACCTCGCAAACCTTCAACACACCGCTGCCTGCCGAAACGTTTGGGCAACCACTGGTTCAGGTACGCTGGGTCTATTATTTCATCAGCGGCACCGGAAGTCGCGCGCAATTGGGACTTGACGATATCGGGATTGCTGCAACGGTGTTGTCGACGCCCGACTTTGAGGTACCGACCTTCCGCCTGTACCCGAATCCTGCTACAGCGGGTCGTGTGTTTTTCGGACAACCTGAAACGGTAACCGTATATGATGTAGCGGGTAAATCGATCCTGCAAGCCAACGACGTCACCGAGTTAGACGTTACCGCCCTTAGACCGGGTCTTTACTTGGTACGAAATGCGAAGGGTCAAACCGCGAAACTAGTCCGATAAGACGTTATTTTAACGAACTGTAAAGGCCGTCCCGTGTGGAGGGCCTTTTCTGTTTACAATGCGTTAATATACCGTTGAATTTCTTAAACTTAACATAATTACACGCTGTAAATCAGATGCTTGTTACAAGCTAATTTTGTAGCAAACCTAATGTGCAAAAAACGATTCTCATGAAAGGAACACTATGCGAAACATCGCACGTAGCCAAACCGGTCAGCCTGACACGGTTTCTTCTCTGTGTGACGGTCTTCTTATTCGCCGGACTAGTACCTGCTACGGCCCAATTATGGACCAGCGGTACTGGATCGGCCTGGCTCACCGGAAGTAATTGGACGGGAGGAAATGTGCCTACCGCCTCCGGTATCGCGCAATTTGGTACCAACCCTACCGGCACCGCGGGCGTAGGTATCAATTTCAACAGTACGACGAATGCGGGTACCCAAACGACGGGTAACCGTATCCAGGAAGTCGGCGCCGTTGAGATTACCAGTGCCCGAGCGGCCACTTTTCTGATCGGAAACAGCTCGGGTTCAGCCGGCGCTGTTGGAGCCTTCCGCCCTATGGGTGTCACCGTCAACGGAATCGATAACACTATTTTGCGAAATGCCAGTGGCCAGACCTTTACCATCCAAAACACACAGGGAAGTGGTAACCAGACCATGTCGTTGGCGTTAGGTAATGCAACTAATAACGTAATCAACGTAGACGGCACTGGAAATATCGTCATATCAAGTAGTATAACAGGTGTTGGTAGAAGGATAACCCTAAACCTCACAAGTAGCGGCGATCTTCGCCTCTCGGGTACGAATAGTTTTGATGGCGGCATTACGGTAAACGGTACCTCTACAGGTCGCCTTAGAATCGACAATACGACCGCGCTTCCTTCGACCGGTACGGTCCGGATCAATACCGGTGGTCTGCTCCGTTTCAACGTAGCGGGCACATACGGAAACGCTTCACAGGCATTGGAATTCAACCCGAACCAAACGACCAATCCGTCGCTTGACATCAATGGTACAGGAACCACCACCTGGGCAGGCACCGTCAACCTTTTAGCAGCTACCCGGATTGAAGCGAATGGTGCTACCAACACGTTGGCATTCTCTGGAAATATGACCGGATCGGGCGACCTTATCAAACAGGCTGCCGGAACCCTTCGTTTATCCGGTACGGGCAACACACTGACCGGCGGGACGCAGATCGGAAACGGAACCCTTACGGTGTCGAGCGGCTCCTCTATGGGAAGCGGCGCTTTGGTAATGGCGCAGACAGGTGCCAACTCTACCACGCTTAATCTCAATAATACCGCGCAAACCGTCAGCAGCCTCTCGAGTTCGTTTACCGCTACCACCGGAACCGTGACGCAGACCATAAACCTTGCTACGGGTCATATATTAACGGTGAACCAATCGGGCAACACCACCTTCGGAAACGGGGCGGTATCCACCCTGACCTCGACTATAGTGGGAGAGGGAAGCCTGGTTAAATCTGGAAATGGAACCCTCACATTCACAGGAAGAAATACGTATTCCGGTAGCACTACTATTACCGCAGGCAAACTGGTATTAGGTTCGGACGAGGCTATTTCCCCCTTGTCTGCCGTCATCCTGAACGGCGGAACACTTAGCACCGGAACCTTCCAGAACCTCGGCACCTTAAACCTTAATGCCAACTCATCGATTGAATTGACAGGTGCATCGATGTACGGTGTTCCTTTTCAGGCGAGCAACGGCATCACCTGGAATGGCGGTACGTTGACCATTTACGGTTGGACCGGAACGGCTGGCGGACCGGGCACTTCAGGTCGCCTGTTTGTGGGCTCGGACGCAACGGGTCTTACACCAGCCCAATTGGCAAAAATCTCGTTTGATGGCTATACAGGCGGTGCCACGATACTGGCAGACGGTGAAGTCGTTCCCCAAAACGTATCGCCTATCATCAGCCTGAGCGGATCCCTTAGTGCACTTAGCACTACATACGGTTCTGCTTCGGCCTTTACTTCCTATACCGTTTCTGCCGTTAATCTTACGCAGGGCGTATTGATCACACCACCGGCTGGTATTGAGATCGCTACGTCTTCCGACTTTTCATCTGTCGGAACAAGTGTGGCGCCGCTCACTATAGGCAGCACCGGAACCCTTAGTTCGACGACGATCTACGTCCGCCTGTCTGCTTCGGCCGTTCCCGGAACGTATACGGGCACCATACAACACAGCACTAGCGGCGCATCCGACCAAACGATCGCGTTGGCGGGCGGAACCACCGTCAGCACCAAGAGTCTTAGTGTCCTGAATGCGGCGGCGCAAGACAAAACCTACGACGGGAACACCAACGCCGTAATCACGGGTACCCTTTCCGGTATTGTGGGAACAGATGATGTCTCACTCGTCGGCACTGGAACCTTTGCCACGGCTGCGGTCGGTACGGGTATTGCCGTCACATCGACCTCCACACTTGCGGGTACGCAGGCTTCCTACTATACCTTACAACAACCGACGGGCCTCACCGCTTCGATTTTGGCAGGTACGCTCACCCCGCAGACCATTTCGTTCGCGGCGCTGAACAACCGCACCTACGGAGATAGTAACTTCAACCTCACAGCAACAGCCACTTCCGGCTTAACCGTGTCGTTCAGCAGTTCGAACCCCGCTGTTGCCACGGTTTCCGGAACCACTGTTACGATCGTAGGCGCCGGTACCACCACCATCACAGCCTCGCAGGCGGGCGACAGCCAATACGATTCGGCACCGTCTGTAAACCGTGACCTCGTGATTGACCCTAAAACCCTTACCATAACAGGTGCCGTGGCGGCTGGAAAGGTATATGATGGCACTACGGGCACTACCTTTACGGGTACGCTACAAGGTATTGTCAACAGCGATCCGGTTTCATTTGACGGTACGGCCGCTTTCCAAACAGCGAATGTCGACAATGGAAAAACCGTAATCGCTTCGGCATCCTTGACCGGAAGCGCCAGTGTAACGGCCAATTATGTTTTACAGCAACCTACAGGGCTTACCGCTGATATCTCTGCCCGTCCGTTGACATTGTCAGCAGCGGTTGCGAGCTCCAAAATCTATGATGGAACGAATGTGGCGACCATCTCCGGTACGCTTACAAACATAGTCTCTGGGGATGACGTCAGCTACGACGGTATAGGCCTATTCGATTCGGCCAACGTAGGAACCGCGATTCCAGTCACGGCTACGATCAGTCTTACCGGATCGGCAGCAGGTAATTATACCTTTACGCAGCCTACCGGACTTTCCGCTGATATCACCATTCGCACGCTTACAATTGGTGGTCTTACAGCCGACACTAAAACCTATGACCAGACCACGAATGCCACATTAAGCGGAACAGCCGTTTTGAACACCGTGGTATCAGGTGAAGACGTATCCCTGGTGGGTACGCCCGTTGCCACCTTTGACACCCCTGACGCCGGCACCGCAAAAACCGTAACGGTGACCGGATATTCGTTATCAGGAACCGCGATCGGAAACTACTCGCTTACCCCACTGACCCTCACAGCAAACATCGACAAAGCCAATCAAACCATCACGTTTGCCGCGTTGCCTTCAAAAGAAACAGTAGACGCACCCTTCACGATCACTGCCTCTTCTGACGCCGGCTTACCCGTGAGCTTTGCCAGTTCTCTTGCAACGGTAGCGACCGTTTCAGGTACTACCGTCACTATCACCGGCTCTGGAACTACCAACATCACGGCTTCGCAGGCCGGTAATGCCAACTACAACGCCGCGTCGAACGTGGTGCAACCGCTCGTAGTGAACGCTCCGCTGTTGACACAGGCCAACTTTACGGGTGTAACGGTGCCGCGCTTCATGGGGTCAGGAACGTCTACCCGTCTTCCTGTGATGTTCCGGGCAACGGTCAGCGGACTCGCACCGAATACCCAATATCGTTATTTCATCAACGGCGCCACTTCGGCAGATCTCGGAACCACCAACCCGGGCGCCGGGAACCCGTTGTTGCTCAACGCGGCGGGTACTACGTTTACCTACAGTACAAGCGCAAGCATCAGCAGTCCGGGTAACTATGAAACGCTTACCACCGATGCCACCGGAAGCTACACCGGATGGTTCGGATTCGTCAATACAGGAAACACCCGTTTCACCGCAGGCAATACGATCTTCCCGACGATTGTGATCGGGAACGCCACCGGAACCCTTACGTACTACCGTCGGGCACTCGACCTTGGTATGACCGTATTGTCATTTGGCACAACGGGTACCGCTACCAATGGTACGTTCATCAAGAGTACCGCCAGTGCGACGGCTAAGAACTTCGTCCAATTATATGATACTACATCGGGAACGGGTCGTCCGCTAGCCTCTACCGTGGTAGAGAGCACAGGTGTGACCGTTGCAAGCCTTGTAGCGGGTTATGCTACTGCGGCCGGAAGCTGGAATGCGATCATCCCGAACAGCAATGCCAATGGCGTCAAGCGGATTGAACAACGCGACAACCTCAACACCCTTGTAGGATGTGCGTTCGACACCGATGGCGTTTGGACAGCTGTCAATACCGTAAACCCAACAGGTGGTACGACCGCCCTGGTCATCAGTGCAGCAGATGCGCCGCTCAACGTGTGCCCGAGCGCACCGGTCATCAACAGTGCCTTAACTGCCACTGGCGAAGTCGGAAATACGTTCTCGTATACCATCACGGCGCAAAACAATCCAACTTCCTTTAGTACCTCTACCCTGCCAAACGGACTTTCACTTGACACGGTAAGCGGTATCATAAGCGGCACGCCGGTGAACGCCGGTACCTTTAACGTGTCGATCACTGCTACCAATGGATTGGGAAGTGATACAAAGACGCTAACGATTACGATCGACAAAGGTGCGCAGGTGATTACGTTCAACACACTTCCTTCCAAACAGGTGGGCGATCCTGACTTCGTGCTTACCGCGACGTCGGCTACTTCGTCCATCAACCCTATTACCTATACAAGTTCCGATCTTTCGGTAGCGACCATCAGTGGTAACACCGTAACCATTGTCGGGGCCGGTAGCACGATCATTACCGCTTCGCAGGACGAATCGGCTGATTACTATGCTACCTCTGTCGACCGGACGCTGAACGTCTCGGCGGCCACCAACCTGAACCAAACCATCACCTTTGGTGCGTTGCCTTCCAAAACCTATGGCGATGCCACTTTCACGCTGACAGCCTCCGCTTCCTCCGGACTTCCGGTGACTTACAGCAGTTCAAACCTCGCCGTGGCTTCGATTTCCGGCGATGTCGTTACGATTGTTGGGGCCGGAAATGCTACCATTACCGCTTCGCAATCAGGTGGATCCGGATACAACCCGGCCCCTGATGTGGCACAAAACCTCTCGGTGGCTACGAAAGAGCTTACCGTAACCGGTGCCGTCGTCGCAACCAAACCGTATGATGGTACGACAGCAGCAACCATCAGCGGAGCCACGTTGTCGGGTGTAATCAACACTGACGATGTATCCCTTACCAACGCGACATCCGGTGTATTCGCCTCTTCGAATGCGGCATCCGGCATCGCGGTCACAACCAGCTTCGGCCTGCAAGGAACGCGCAGTGGCAACTACTTCGTCACACAACCTGCCTTGACGGGTACCATTACAAAAGCCAACCAAACGATTGCATTTGGTGCACTTCCTTCAAAAACGACCGCAAGCGCTCCGTTCGCACTTACGGCTACGGCAACCTCGAACCTTCCTGTTACGTATGCGAGTTCGAACCCGTCGGTTGCTACCGTTTCGGGCAGTACCGTCACTATTGTAGGGATCGGCACCTCGACCATCACCGCTTCACAGGTCGGTGACGGAAACTACGAGGCCGCATCCGACGTTCCACAACTCCTGACCGTAACGGCTTCCACCTTCACCAATGGCAACATCGCCGTATTGGTGACGAACCCGTCATCGGTTTCGACCAACACCACTGCTTCCATCGTCGAGTTGAGTCCGACTGCGGCAGGTGCCGTTACGACTACCGCTATTCCAGGTACAGGTGCAAACGCCCTTCGTTTCTCAGGCAGCGCCACCTCAACCGGTTATCTGACAACCAGCAACGACGGTACCCGTTTGTACTTTACCGGCGCGAACAGCACTGATACGGCAGCCAACGTCAATGCCTTGAACCCGAGAGGTGTCGGTTCACTCGATTACACGGCCACGTTTACCATCGGTACGACCTATACCGGCACGACCGGCCAACAGGCGCGCAGCGCGACCAGCGTGAACAATACGAACTTCTTCATTGGTGACCAGGGTGGTTTCTATACCAATAGTGCCACGACGCCGAGTCCGACCGGAAACTTCCGTGGCGTAAAAGCGTTTGGCGGCACCGTATATGCGCAAAGCAGCACCATCGCCGTGGGCACGATAGCGGCGCCTACCGGAAGCAGCCTCACCGTTCTTCCGGGCTTGGGTGCTTCGGTGACCAGCCTACAGGATTTCTACCTTATCTCATCGGGTACGAACGGCACGACCTTCGACATTCTTTATCTTATTTACGCGACGTCCAATACGGCCGGTACCATTGCGAAATACTCGCTGGTAGGTGGCAACTGGACGGCAAACGGTACCTATACCACTAATTTTGGAGGTTTCTCAATCGCAGCCCAACCACAGGCGGGAGGCGCGTACCTCTTCGTTTCAACGGGTCAGGGAGCGCTTGCTGCCAACAACGTCGTACGTTTGACCGATACAGCGGGCCACAATGCGACGCTTAGCATCACCACCGCCAATAATTTGGTGCTGTATACGGCTCCGGCCGGATCAATTGCGAAAGGTATAGCGATGGCACCGAAACTCATCGCGCCTGACGTAACGAATACCGTGCTGACGGCATCGGCTACGGTCGGAACGGTCTTTACAGATTATACCATCACCGCCGTCAATGCACCTGTTAGCTATGGTGCTACAGGATTGCCAGCGGGATTAACCGTCGACACCAATTCGGGCGTCATCTCGGGTACGCCAACACAGGCGGGCACCTTTAACGTAACGATTTCTGCGACCAATGCTGCCGGAACCGGTACGAAAACATTGGTAGTGACCGTGGCAAAAGGCACGCAATCAATCACGTTCGATCCCTTGGCGGATAAGGATGTATCCGATCCGGACTTCACGTTGGTTGCGACTTCCGCGACCGCCGCTATCAATCCGATTACGTTCACCAGCTCAAACACCGCCGTCGCTACGGTTTCGGGTACGACAGTACATATCGTGGGAGTCGGAACCACTACAATTACCGCATCACAGGCCGGAAATGCAGACTATTTCGCGGCTCCGGATGTAGCGCGTCTTTTAAATGTAGCAGATACCTCACTAACCGATCAGACCATCCAGTTCGATCCGTTGGCGAACCGCACGTATGGGGACATTCCGTTTGTGCTCAATGCTACGGCCACTTCCGGATTACCGGTTAGCTATATCAGCTCGAACCCTGCCGTTGCTACGGTTTCGGGTGCCACTGTAACCATCGTCGGTGTGGGTACTACTACGATTACCGCGTCACAAACCGGCGGTTCGGGTTACAACCCAGCCAATCCAGTAGCCCAATCGCTTACGATCGATCCGAAACAGTTGACGGTCGTGAATGCTGTCGTTACCACGAAGACCTACGATGGCACGACTACTGCGACGATTACCAACGCACAACTTTCAGGCATTGTGGGATCCGACAACGTCAGCCTGACAGGTGGTGGTGCTTTTGTAGACGCCAATGCCGGCACCGATAAACCGGTTACGACTTCGTACTCCCTTACCGGACCGAACGCAGGTAACTACACCCTGGCCCAACCGACCCTCACCGGGACGATCAATAAAGCCCTGCAAACGATTGTGTTCGCTGCCTTTACAACGAAAACCGACCTCGAACCGGTATTTGACCTGACGGCTACGTCGGCCACATCCGCACTCAACCCGATTACGTATGCGTCATCAGACACGAGTGTGGCTACGGTTACCAATGTAGGCGGTATTTGGAAACTTCAGGTCGTGGGTACAGGCTCTGCTACTATCACCGCGTCACAGGCGGAAAGCACCAACTACAGCAGTGCCGCAACACCTCAGACGCTGACGGTGTTGAGCGGACTTTACCTGAACCAATTCACCGGCGTATCGGCCTGTCCGACCAACGGCAACGTGCCGGTCACGCCGGCCAATGCCAGTGGTGCGGCCCTCACCCGCAATACGATCACGTGTAACTCGACCGCGAACGTCTTCAACTCGACCACACTGAACGCTACCGCTGCGGTCGTGACGACTTCGTATATTGAGTTTTCGGTTTCGGCAACGAGCGGATACAAACTCAACCTGACCGGACTTTCGTTCTTCCGTCAGGCGAGTAACAGTGCGCCGAACCGTCTTGCCGTCCGTTACAGTACCGACAACTTTGCCACGTTCACCGACTGGAGTGCCGCTCCCCTATCCGCTCCGACCGGCACTGTGGCTACGTGGGACTTTAGTGATTTCGTGACAACAGCAGGCGGAACCGTTACCTTCCGCGTCTATCCATACGGTACACAACGCGCCGATCTAACGGGAACAGCCGCTTCTTCAACCGGTACGTTCCGACTTGACGATGTCACCCTTTACGGAACGGTAATTCCGGCCAGCGTAACCTGGGACGGCACCGCGTGGTCAAACGTCACCGGACCCACTGCCCAGATTGACGCTGTAATCGACGGACCGTTCGCAACGGCTACGAATGGTACGTTCACCGCTGCCAACCTTACTGTTACACCTTCCGGCTCGGTTAACGTCGCGTCCGGACAAACACTGACCGTTCAGGGTGCTGTGGTGAATAACAATACCACCGACAACAGTTTCGTATTGGAAAACAACGGCCTCTTGCTGCAGAATCCGGCTGCGACTACAAATGCGAATACCGGATCCGTTTCTGTACGCCGTACGGCTAACATCAAACGCCAGGACTACATCTATTGGTCGGCGCCGGTGGCAGGACAAAACCTGTTCGGATTCTCGAACCAGACGCTCTCGAACCGCTTCTACATCCTGAATGAAGACACCAATGGCTTCGAGGCGCTGTTCACCGCTGCACCGAACGGATTGGGTGAAAATACCGCGACCTACAACTTCCTGCCTACCAAAGGCTATATGGTGCGGGCACCGAATAACCATCCGTCTACCGTTGCACCTTGGACAGGTACCTTTAAAGGCGTACCAAACAACGGTACGTATACCTACCAAGCAACGAATGGTGTGGCGCCGACGGCATTGGGCAATAACCTGATTGGTAACCCGTATCCGTCGCCGATCAGCGCAGATGCCTTCCTTTCTGCCAACCCATCGATTGGCACACTGTATTTCTGGACACACATCACACAAACCGCGCCGGGTGCTTCGAACTATGCTTCCTATAACGGCACCGGTGCTGCTGCCGCTGCGGGTGGTGAAGTGCCGAACGGTACGATCCAGGTCGGACAAGGTTTCCTTGTAACCGTTCCGTCTTCCGTAACGGTAACCTTCACCAATGCGATGCGGGTGAACAACCATCAAAACCAGTTCTTCCGTTCGTCTGAAAACGTAACCGATGCCCCGGAACGCCACCGCATCTGGCTCGACCTGAAAAAAGACGGGGCCGTAATGAGCCAGTCGCTTGTCGGCTATGTTTCAAATGCCACCAATGCTATCGAGCCGTTGTATGATGGTGCTATGATACCGGAAAATGCACCACAACTTTATTCGGTTATCGACAACCAGGCGTATAGTATCCAGGGCCGTGCGCTTCCGTTCGCCGACAGTGACATAGTGCCAATGGGTATCAAGACGCCGACAGCGGGCAATTACACCATCACACTAAACAGTTTCGACGGCCTTTTCGGAAGCCAGGCGGTTTACCTTAAAGACAATGTAACCAATGTGTTGCACGATATCAAAGCCAGTGATTACACCTTCGCAACCGAAGCCGGAACGTTCAACGACCGTTTCCAGATTGTGTATAACACGACCACATTAGGTACCGACCAACCTGTACTGACTGATAACACCGTAACCGTTTACAAAAACGGAACATCGCTGGAAGTAAACTCCGGAACCGTTGACATGCAATCGGTGAAGATCTTCGATATCCGCGGTCGTTTGGTAGCAAGTAAGTACGAGATCAATGCGACCCGCACGACTTTTGCCCTGAATATCGAGCACCAGGTGCTTATTGTTCAGGTGGAAGGGAAAAACGGATCGACGGTCACGAAAAAAGTGGCCTATTAAAAACCTGTGTATAAAGAGAAAAGGCTGTCCGATTGGGCAGCCTTTTTTGTTTATCTGAAAGTAGGGTTTAAAACGGCACGTCACCATCGTCATCCGGACGGTTCATATTGCTGCCGAAGGCTTCGTTGGCCGACGGGAAGCGCTTGGTGGCAAACGGATGTTCGTCGCTGTTCATCTTGGAAGGGAGGTCATCGAAACCGCCGCCGTATTCGTCGAGGTTGTCGAATTTACCGAGGTTACCGATGAATTTGAGGCGGATGTTTTCCAAACTTCCGTTACGGTGCTTCGCGATGATAAACTCTGCCTGACCTTCCGTCGGTGAATGCTCATCGTCGTCCCATTCGTCGATTTTGTAGTATTCCGGACGGTAGATGAACGATACGATATCCGCATCCTGTTCGATCGCACCCGATTCCCGGAGGTCGGAAAGCAATGGTCGTTTGCTGGAACCACGCGTTTCGACGGCACGTGACAACTGCGACAGTGCAATCACGGGAACGTTCAGTTCCTTCGCCAGTGCCTTGAGGTTACGGGAGATGGTGGAGATTTCCTGTTCGCGGTTCCCCCCTCCTTTTCCGCTTCCGCCGGCGGTCATCAGCTGCAGGTAGTCGACAATGATCAGTTTGATGCCATATTGGGACGATAGACGACGTGCTTTGGCCCGAAGGTCGAAGATTGAAAGCGACGGCGTATCATCAATGAACAAAGGCGCTTTCTCAAGATCTTTCACTTTCACCGTAAGTTGCTCCCACTCGTGTTTTTCGAGTTTTCCGGTTCGGAGCTTCTCAGATGACAAACCGGTTTCGGAAGAGATGAGACGCGTGATGAGCTGTACGGATGACATCTCAAGCGAAAACACCGCGACAGGTTGCTGGAAATCAATGGCGATGTTTCGGGCCATCGACAATACGAAGGCCGTCTTACCCATACCCGGACGGGCGGCGATGATGATCAGGTCGCTTGGCTGCCATCCGGAGGTTACCTTATCGAGTTTCTCGAATCCGGTAGCGACGCCGGAAAGTCCTTCGCGGGAGGCAATTTCCTCAATGCGTTTCTTCGCCTGGATGACGAGGCTTTGGGCGGTTTCGGAGCTGCGTTTGATGTTCCCCTGCGTCACTTCGTATAAACGGGATTCCGCCTTGTCTAGCAGGTCAAATACGTCGGTGGTTTCATCGTAGGATTCCTCAATGATTTCGGAGGAAATACGGATCAGGCTTCGCTGGATGTATTTCTGGAGGATGATCCTCGAGTGGAATTCAATGTGGGCCGACGATGAAATTTTCTGCGTCAGCTGGATGAGATAGAAGTCGCCACCTGCCATCTCGAGTTTTCCGTTTTTCTTCAGTTGGGCCGATACCGTCAGGAGGTCAATCGGCTGGGTATCGGTGAAAAGCTGAACGATCGCTTCGAATATGAAGCGGTGGGCCTCTTTATAGAACGCGTCGGGCTGCAGGATATCGATGACTTCATCCACCCCTTTCTTATCGATCATCATCGCCCCAAGCACCGCTTCCTCGAGATCCACGGCCTGCGGTTGCAGCTTGCCTTTTTCGAGGTTGATGAGGGTCGATTTGTCGACGCGCAACGGACTTATATTCCTTAAATTTTCCATAGGACGAATGTAGCGAAATCAGCGCTCCGGATGTGGGGAAGTAATACACCCGGAACTGTTGAAAAGTTTATTTTATTGTTCATAACCAACAAAAAATCCGGAAGAACACACTTCCGGATTCTGTTACGTTATCGTTACCGCAACGTTTACTCTTTGTATTCTCCCATCCGGCTGTATTTGTCCATTCGCTGACGCACCAGTTCTTCTGTTGATAAGTCTTTGATCTGGGCGAAGGCCTTCAGGATGTGGTCCTGTACGATGGTATACGCCGCTTCCTTATCGTAATGGGCGCCTCCCAATGGTTCGGGTATCACGCCGTCGACCAATTTCTGTTTGGTCATATCGGCAGACGTCAGTTTCAATGCTTCGGCTGCCTGCTCTTTGAATTCCCAGCTTTTCCAAAGGATAGACGAACACGACTCTGGGGAAATTACCGAATACCAGGTATTTTCCATCATCAGCACGCGGTCACCTACTCCGATGCCCAAGGCACCTCCGGAGGCTCCTTCCCCGATGATCACACAGATAATCGGTGTTTTGAGGCGCGTCATCTCGAATATGTTTCGTGCAATGGCTTCTCCTTGTCCGCGTTCTTCCGCTTCCAGTCCGGGATAGGCTCCGGGTGTATCGATAAATGTCACGACCGGCAGGTTGAATTTCTCCGCCATTTTCATCAGGCGAAGTGCCTTGCGGTACCCTTCCGGATTGGCCATACCGAAATTGCGGTATTGACGTGTTTTCGTGTTATATCCCTTCTGTTGCCCGATCAGCATAAACGACTGATCGCCGATTTTCCCGAGTCCACCCACCATCGCCTTGTCGTCTTTGAACGCGCGGTCGCCGAAAAGCTCTAACCAGGAATCGCCACACATCGCCTTGATATAATCGAGGGTATACGGACGGTTTGGATGGCGCGACAACTGCACCCGTTGCCAGGCTGTCAGGTTTTTATAGATGGTCTTGCGGGTCTCCTGTAACCGTTTTTCGATTTGTTTACAGGTGTCGGTAACGTCTACATTCGACTCTTTTCCGATGACCTGGCATTTGTCGAGCTGGTCGACGAGTTCCTTGATGGGAAGCTCAAAATCGAGGTATTCCATTATTTTTTATTTTGGAAACACAAAGATAACAGTATTTGGGTTACGATTCAATGCCGTTTCCACCCGAATCGGAGGTCGCGGCGATCCGGTTGGCCCGCGTCTTCAAAATACCGTTCATCACGACGGTTGCGAGGATAACCGCGGCACCCAGGTAAAATTCCCACCGCATCTTTTCATCCCCTTTCAACCAGATGATGGCCAAAAGGATACCATATACGGGCTCCAGGTTGATCGTCAACATGACGGTATACGGCGTAAGGTGCCGCATCACCTGCACCGATGCGATGAAGGCATAGGCTGTGCACACCGAACTTAAGATGGCGAGGTACGTCCAGTCGGACAATGACAATTCGAAAAAGCCTGGCCCGAAACCATCGGTAACGGCGAGCCAGACCGTCAAAAGAAGTATCCCGCCTATTATTTCGTAGACGGATATGACGGCCGCATCGAACCGCGACGCAAAGGTGCCGTTGACAATGGCGAAGGTCGCCGAGAGAAAAGCCGAGGTCAGCGCGAGGAGTATTCCTTCCCAAAAACGCGACTCCACCTGAAAGATGATGCACAGTCCGCCAATGACCAACAGCCCGAAGAGGATTTCATACCACACGACCTTTCGCTTCATGAAAATCGGTTCGAGAAACGCGGTAAAGAAAGCGCCGGTAGACAAGCACGCCAGTGTAACAGACACGTTCGATACTTTGATCGCCTGGAAAAAGGTTAGCCAGTGGAGGGCAATCACGAAACCTGCTACCAAAAATGCGGCCACCGTTTGAAGCGGTACCCGCATCCGGATACGCATAAAGGCGACATAGAGCCACATGAACAATACGGCAAGCGACATCCGGAACCACACCAGCGACAACGCCGGCAATGATATCTTTTTCCCGAGGACGGCGGTGAAGCCCCACACGAAAACAATGAAATGAAGATGGAGGTAGCTTTTGACCTTATCGTTTGGCATTCCGTAGCAGGTAAAACGCTAAGATACCAAAAACGACGTTCGGTATCCACACGGCGACCAATGGAGGCATAGACGATTTCTCGGCCAGTACACCAAATACCTTATCAAAGAAAATGTAGGTGAAGGCCAGGAGGATGCCGATAGCGAGGTTCATGCCCATACCGCCCCGTCGTTTCATCGACGAAACGGCCACGGCAATGATGGTCAGGATGAAAGCCGAAATGGGGATACTGTACTTTTTATACAATACCACCAAATAGACATTAATGGCTGCGGAACCCCTTTCGCGTTCCCGGTTGATAAACTTGTAGAGATCGCTCAAGGCCAGTGTTTCGGCCACGTAGACCGTAGGTGTCAGGTCTTCCGCCTTGAAATTGAAAATCGTATCCTTTTTCTCCGCGGTTTCAATACGGTCGTTGAACGGACCAATAGTGCGTTTGCGGTAATTACTGAGGATGTATTTCTCACGGGTCTCGCTCCATTTGATCCGTTCGGCTGTGATTTTAACCTGGAGTTTCAGGTGGCCCGGGTCGCCGGTGAACTTCTCATAAGTAAAATTACTTCCCAGTTTGGACACCTGGTTGAACGAAGAGACATGAATGAACTCGTTGTCAGACAATTGTTGGTAAACGTCGGTTGTCTTTCGCATTTCGCTACGACCGCCTCCCCTGAGGTACATATACCGGAAATTATTAAACCCCTCGCTCGCTTTCGGGACGATAAAGAAGCCCATCAACAAGGCGATGACGCATACGATGCCGGCGCCCAGCAAATAGGGTCGCAGAAACCGCGTGAAGGAAATACCGGAACTGAGGATGGCAATGATTTCGGTATTATTCGCCAACTTCGACGTGAACCAAATAACGGAGAGAAACAGGAAGATGGGAAAGAGAAGGTTGGCAAAATATACCGTAAAATCGTAGTAGTATATCGCCACTTCCTTAAACGGCACCTTATTCTGGATCATCCGTCCGACCTTTTCGGATACGTCAATCACAATTCCGATGGGAATAAACATACCCAGCATCACCACGAAAGTGGCGAGATAGCGCTTGAGAAGGTATTTATCGATGATGCTCATATCGTGTGGCTGGCGTAGTCTTCCAGGTAGATGACCCCGGTATCCGGAATCCCTCCACCCCTGCTACAATCGTTTGTCCATTTGTTTGACCATTTTGTCTTTCCATCCCCGGAAGTCTCCTGCTAAGATATGCTTTCTGGCCTCCCGCACCAACCATAAATAAAATCCAAGGTTGTGGATGGTGGCAATCTGCTTACCCAGGTATTCGTCTGCTACGAACAAGTGACGCAGGTACGCCTTGGTATACTCGGTATCGACAAAGGTGTGCCCCATTTCGTCGACCGGTGAAAAATCGTCAGCCCATTTGCGGTTCTTGATGTTGATCGTCCCGTGCGCCGTAAACAACATGCCGTTGCGGGCATTTCGGGTGGGCATCACGCAGTCGAACATGTCAATGCCGAGGGCAATGTTCTCCAGGATATTGATCGGTGTACCGACGCCCATCAGGTAACGGGGTTTGTCTTCCGGAAGGATGCCGCACACGACTTCTGTCATGGCATACATCTCCTCTGCCGGCTCCCCTACCGAGAGGCCGCCGATGGCATTCCCCTGTTGTTGGGTATTGGCGATGTACTCAGCCGACTGTGCCCGCAGGTCTTTATAAGTACTTCCCTGTACGATGGGAAACAACACCTGTTCATACCCATATTTTACCGGGGTTTCCGCCAGTCGCGAGATACAGCGCTCCAACCAGCGGTGCGTCATGTGCATCGATCGTTGGGCGTATCGGTAGTCGCATGGGTAGGGTGTGCATTCGTCAAACGCCATGATGATGTCGGCTCCGATTGAACGCTGTATGTCCATGACATTCTCCGGAGTGAACACATGATAGGAACCGTCGATGTGGGATTTAAATTTCACCCCTTCTTCCTTGATTTTCCGATTCGAGGAAAGCGAATAGACCTGGTAGCCGCCGGAATCTGTCAGGATATTACGGTCCCAGTTCATGAACTTGTGGAGTCCACCCGCTGCCTCCAATATCGGCGTTTGCGGCCGGAGATACAGGTGATAGGTATTACCGAGGATAATGTCGGGGTTGATATCGTTCTTAAGTTCGCGTTGGTGCACGCCTTTCACCGAGGCCACGGTACCCACGGGCATGAAGATCGGCGTCTCAATGGTGCCGTGATCGGTGGTGATGCGGCCCGCGCGCGCTTTCGATAACGGATCAGTCTGTAGAAGTTCGAATTGCATTCGTTGGAAATAACGCGCAAAGATAGGGATTTGGTATGGAACGGGTGTAGTTGATAGTTGAGGGTTGAAAGTCATGGTTAAGAGTTGATAGTGTGAAATAACTAGTAGCCTCTCCGCTACCAACCATGAACCATGAACCATGAACCATGAACCATGAACCATGAACTCTGAACTTTCAACCCTCAACTATCAACTTTTTATTTTTTAACAAAAGACGCGGTTTTCCCGTACCTCTATGTCGTCGGGAAGGGGTATTTTGCGTTAGGGGAGGGGCGGATGCGTCCCTTAGCGAAAGCAGCTGAGTCGACCATACGGAAAAACCGTACCTTTTGTTAAATTTTAGGAAGCAGCTCGCCGGCCATAAGAAGGTCTTTTCGACGCTACAAGTCAACTTCTGCAACCTCTTCGGTCCCAAAGAATAAGCCCCTGTAAACAATGCCTTTCCACTGGCAATTGTCAACCTCCAAAACAGAACCTTCCACTATGAACTATGAACCATGAACTATCAACAATCAACTTTTCCAAAAAAAAATCACTACGACTGTAACAAACCAAAACCCACCTCGTCTTTTACATATCAATCAAAACAATCAGAATCAGTAAAACGCCGGGCATTTGGTTTCGGCGTTTTTCTTTTGCATCGCTTACGTAGGTGAAAAGTCCAAAAATAAAAAGTGGTAAGGCATGCTGACCACTAGCGACTGACCTCCGACCACTACCTCCCATTTCTCCCTTTCTTCGTACCTTTAGCGGGCAAACCCGATTTACATGAAAGCATACCGTATCGGCATTTTGGCGCTGACCACATTGGTTACCGCCTGCTCGCCAAAACTCGCCCCCACACCCAAAACTGAAACTTCCTCAAAAGCAACCGTCGCGGAATTCTGGCTCACCACACCTGATAAATCCGTGCTGTTCAGTCGCCGACCGGATTTGAGTGAAGCGGAAGTCCCGTCAGAAACAACTATTGCCGTGGACGCTTCGAAAACCTACCAGGACATCGATGGGTTTGGACTCTGCCTCACCGGAGGAAGCGCGCAACTGATCAGCCGAATGTCACCAGAAGCACAAGCCGCACTCTTACAGGAGCTTTTTGGCACGGATGGCAACCACATCGGATTAAGCGTGTTGCGGCTGAGCATCGGATCATCCGATCTTGACGACCGTATCTTTTCATATGACGATCTGCCCGTCGGACAGACGGATCCGGAACTGCAACAGTTCAGTATCGAAAACGACCGCCGCACCGGCCTGATCAAAATCCTCAAAAAAATAAAAGCTATCAACCCCAGCCTCTACCTGATGGGCTCTCCCTGGTCGGCTCCTACCTGGATGAAAACCAACGGGTATGCCAAGGGCGGCAGCCTTAAACCTGAATACTTTCCAGCCTACGCACAGTATTTCGTGAAGTATATCAAGGCTATGGAGGCGGAAGGTCTACCCATTGATGCCATTACCATCCAGAACGAGCCGTTGCATCCGGGAAACACACCCAGTATGTATATGGAAGCGAAACAACAGGCGCTTTTTGTCTCAAAACACCTGGGACCTGCCTTCGCGAAAGCAGGCATCCGAACTAAAATCATCCTGTACGACCACAACTGCGACCGCCCGGATTATCCGATTTCCATCCTCGATGATCCTTCCGCCAAGGCCTTTTCCGATGGTTCGGCCTTCCACCTCTATGGCGGCTCTGTTGACGCGCTGACCAAAGTTCACGACGCACATCCCGACCGAAACCTCTATTTCACGGAACAGTGGACAGGAGGTCCGGGCGATTTCCCGAACGACCTTAAATGGAATGTCGAGAACCTGACCATCGGCGCCTCCCGAAACTGGAGCCGGATGGTGCTGCAATGGAACCTGGCCTCCGACCCACAGTATAACCCACATACCGATGACGGAGGGTGCACGTCGTGTATGGGCGCCATTACCCTCGACGGAGATAACGTGAAACGAAACGTCGCCTATTATCACCTGGCACATGCCGCGAAATTCGTCCGACGCGGATCAAAGCGCATCGAAAGTAACCTCATAGAAGGCCTTCCAAACGTCGCTTTCCTGACACCAGACGGCAAAAAAGTGGTGATTGTCGTTAACACGTCGACTGTTGGGAAGGGCTTTTCGATCGCCGCAAACGGACGGGCCTATGCCGCCTACCTGGGCGCCGGAGCCGTCGGTACGTTTATCCTTCCCTAAATTAATGTAGTATGGCCGTTTACGACATCCACTACCCCACCGCACCCGAGGTGCCTATCGTCATCAGTTCGCCCCACTCGGGCGTGGCCTTTCCCGACGACATCCGCCGGAGGCTCTATCCTGAAATGGCGGCACGACCCGACGACGCCGATTGGTTTATTGACCGACTCTACGACTTTGCCCCCTCAATGGGCATTACGTTCATTACCGCGCATTACTGTCGGTGGGTCATTGACCTCAACCGCGACCCTAAAAGCGTCCCGCTTTACAATGACGGCCGTGTGATTACGGGCTTGGTGCCCCTCACCGATTTCAACGGACGCCGCCTCTATGAGGGAACGGAACCCGACCAGGCCGAGATCGAACGCCGTGTATCGGAATTTTACGCACCTTACCACCAGAAAGTGGGTGAGTTACTGGAGGATTTGAAAGCGCGACACGGGAAGGTACTCTTGTTCGACGCGCATTCCATTCGGAAAGTAGTGCCCGGAATACAGGAGGTGCCCTTTCCCGACCTGATACTGGGCGACAACGATAGGACATCGGCGGGGTCATCCGTCATCGCTGCGGCCTACGATGCGCTGCAACGCAGCGGATACGAACTCGAACACAACACCCCTTTTAAAGGTGGATATATCACGCGTTTCTTTGGCCAACCTGACTACGGTGTGCATGCGCTTCAACTGGAAATGGCCAAAACCAATTATATGGATGACACCGAAATGGAATGGCATCCGGAACGCGCGGCCCGGATTCGGCAATTGTTGGTACGCGTATTTGAATCTTTGATAACAGAACTCGCATGACGACCTATCGGTTCAAGGGACTTCTCACAGAAAACGGATGGCTTGACGACGCCTGCGTGCGCCTTGACGAAAAAGGCATCATCCAATCGATCACAACCGGGGGCGATGGCGATTCCATTGCAGGATGTGCCCTTCCGGGTTTCCAAAACGCGCATTCCCACGCCTTCCAATATGCCATGGCCGGATTGGCCGAATTACACGAAGGCGACGGTATACCCGACGATTTCTGGAGTTGGCGGACGGCGATGTACAACCTGGCCCTAACACTCGATCCTGACCAAATGGAGGCTGTGGCGACTATGTTGTACGCTGAAATGGCACGACATGGCTATACCGCGGTGGCTGAGTTCCATTATGTACACCACGATCGCGAGGGCCGTCGTTACGACAACCTGGCTGAAATGGGCAGTCGATTGATTGCAGCCGCACAAAAAGCAGGCATCCGTATTACCCTTGTGCCGATGTTTTACCAACAGGGTGGCTTTGGGATGGCACCCCTGGAAAAACAGAAACGGTTCATCTCCACCACCTCCGACGATTATGGAAGACTGTTGGAAGCGACGGCAGCAGCGTGTCGTCATTATGAGGGCGCGCGATATGGAACCGGCATCCACTCGCTTCGGGCGGTGAAACCGGAGGACATCGTGGCAGTGACCCGTGGGATGGATGCTTCGCGACCGTTCCACATTCACGTATCGGAGCAATTAAAGGAAATAGAAGATAGTATCGTATTCCTCGGAAAACGGCCCGTACAATGGTTGCTCGACCATTGTGCAGTCAACGAGCAGTTCCACCTCGTTCACGCCACCCATTTGGATGATGCGGAAGTCAATGGTATCGCGAAAAGTGGTGCCCATGTGGTCATTTGTCCGTCAACGGAAGGCAATCTCGGCGATGGCCTGTTCCGTTATGCCGACTTCGCCGCAGCAGGTGGGCGCTGGAGTATTGGTACTGACAGTCACGTTGGACTCAACCCGTTTGAGGAACTACGGCTACTCGATTACGGTCAGCGGCTTTCGACGCATAAGCGGACGACCTATTTTCGTCCGGGAAAAGGCGACAGTGGTTTCAACGCACTCCGCATGGCGTGGGAATCAGGCCGACGCGCCATGGGAGAGCCATCCGAACACTTTTTCGCCGTGGGATCACCATTCGATGCCGTCGTGATGAAAGCCAATACCCCACTTATCGCAACAGCAAGTGTACAGAACCGATGCAACACCTTCGTGTATACGTCGGACGCCTCTGACATAATGGGAACAATAGTCTCCGGAAAATGGATTACCCGTGATGGGCAGCACCCCGACGGGGGCATACAGGAACGATTCGTGTCGACGCTTCGCGAGTTACGATTACGGTAAAAATAGAAGGCGCCCCGAGAGGCGCCTTTTTTTATTTCATGGCCGTAGTCCTGTCGGCGGTCAGCACCGAAATCTGAATAGACGAGAGATCGGCCAATGCCTCGGTTAACTGCCGTTGGGGCGTATCAAAAAGGGTGTAATCAAGTGAAATCTGGCAACAGGCGGAAGCAGTGGCATTGTACTTTTCGACTGCTTTACGCACTGCATCTACCTGCGCAGTGTGCGAATGGATGTAGTCACCCACGGAGCCGTCCTGCAACACAAATCCAGACTTTTCAAAATCGGGCGGAATGGTAGGCATACCTGTTTGTTCCGCGATGAACTGCGCTTTCAGGGCCTGGCACTTTTGGAATACGACTTCAGCCGGACCGTCAAGCCAGGTGGCCGCCCGTAACCGCGATACCAACTGCTCTTCCCTTACGAACGCGTGGGTTTTGGCTACAAAGAGTTCCTGCGAGGCGGTGGGTGTACGAATCAACATCAGCAGTAATCCGGCACCGGACACTATCAACATAGACGTTACTATCGTGTTCAGTTTGCGTTCGGCCCGTCGGATTCCGGCATAAAAGTAAAGCGGCAGGAAAACCAATAGCAGAACGGCCAGTGATCCTATCACCATAGCATTGGCGCCCGGCCAGTGTTGCATCTTAAACAAAATACCTAACGTCACCAGGATCGAACAGAACATGCCAACCAACAATACAATTTTGTCGGCGGTAGCGGCTTTCTCCTTTACTTTCAACACAAAAAGGAGGGGTAAGAAAAGGAAACTTAGCAGCACGACCCCCAGTGTGAGGAAAATCGCGGCGCCGGGCAGGTGCAGGAACTTCAATACGGTTCCGGCAATAAGGAAAGACACCGACGCGGTGCCGCTTCCCAACATTATTTTTTTCATGACGTAATAATTCTTAAAAGTTAGCAATCGGATGGTCTCTTCCTCGATCTCACCCAACTCCTTTTCGTAAAAAGAGGCGATGGTACGTCGATAGAAGCCTTCGAAGTCATCCTTCCCATCGAAGGTATCCTCGATGATACAACAAACATGGTCCAATAGGTCGTGCTGCAGGCTGACCCGCTCGATGCCACGTGCACGTATGTCATCGGCTATGAACGCTATCTGATGTTCGCTGAGGGTATACATCAGGCCGTTTGGGGCTTTATGTCAAGTAAAAACTGCATGGTCTCGAAGAACTCGGTCAACTCGGATACCTTTTCGGAAATACGGGATGAACCCTTCGGACTGAGGGAATAGTATTTGCGGACGCGTTTTCCGATAAACTCCGTCTCCACCGTCACCAACCCGTCGGCTTCCAGTGCATGCAGCGTCGGATACAATGCCCCTTCCGTTATGTGGATGCGGTCACCGCTGAGTTCCTTCACGCGTTGGGTGATTTCGTATCCATACATCCGCCCTTTCACCTCCAACTGCTTTAGCACGATGGTCTTGAGCGTTCCTTTAATCAATTCTGATGAAAACATACTAGTCGATTTATATACCTAACACAAATATACATAAGTTTATTATGTATTTAAAAAGAAAAATAAAAAAACCCGGGAAGCTCCCGGGTTTGGTATAAGAAAAAATACCTTATTCTTTGTTGTGCTCTTCTTCGATACGCTTGTGCTCTGAATCCGGAATGGTGTCGCAAAGCACTGGTGTTGCGATGAAAAGAGACGAGTACGTACCTACGACGATACCAATCAACATCGCGAAGATAAAGCCACGGATGGATTCACCGCCGAAGATAAACATAATCACCAACACGAAAATCATACTCAACGAGGTGTTAAGCGTACGTGACATGGTGGAGTTGATCGACTGGTTTACGATATGGTTGAAAGAACCTTTTGTTTTACCTCCAAGGTATTCGCGCACCCTGTCAAATACGATCACCGTATCGTTCATCGAGTAACCGATTACCGTAAGGATGGCCGCAATAAAGTGCTGGTCGATTTCCATACCGAATGGCATATACTTCCACAGGAGCGAATAAAGACCCAATACGAAGATTACGTCGTGGGCTACGGCTGCAATCGCACCAAGGCTGTACTGCCACTTACGGAAACTCACGAAGAGGTAGATGAACACGATGGCCATTGCACCAATAACGGCCCAGAATGCATTCGTCTTGATATCTTTTGCACGATCTGCGGTTACCTTATAGGAGTCAAGGATACCGGCTGTTTTACCGTCGTAAATGTTCACGAAGTTCTCATACCCCATATCTTTCACGAAGTGCTTTTTCACCGCGTCATACAACATATGGGTGATTTTCTCGTCAAGTTTCAGGGTATTACCCGTTTGGTCCATACCGTATTTGGTCACGACTTTGATCTGGTTGTCGGAACCGAATTTTTTCACCTCGGCACTTCCGAAGACTGCAATCAGCTCATCGCGGACTTCATCCGGACTTACATTCTGGTCAAAACGAACCTGATACGTACGTCCACCCACGAATTCCACGCTTTGGTTGAGTCCGTGTGTCATCAACGATACGATACAAACGATGGTAACAACTGCTGAGAAAGCATACGTCCACTTCTTGATACGTAGGAAGTCAAAGTTGAACTTCGTAAACCAGTTCTTCGACATATTCGTTACGAACGTCAGCTTACGGCCTCGGGCAGCATCGCGGTCCAGGAAGATACGGGAGATGAAGATAGAGGTATAAAGCGATGTCACGATACCGATAAGGAGTGTGATCGCGAATCCTTTGATAGGTCCTGTACCAAACGTAACGAGTACGATACCTGTCAGGATGTGGGTTACGTTCGCGTCGATGATCGAACGCATCGCACCTTTCCAACCGAACGACGTCTTGATGGCGTCCTCCAGCGATTTACCGGAACGAAGTTCTTCCTTCGCCCGTTCATAGATGATGATGTTGGCGTCAACCGCAGTACCCATTGTCAATACGATACCCGCGATACCTGGAAGGGTCAATACGAAACCGAAGTTTACCATCACACCAAACAGGAACAAGAGGTTCACGGCAAGCGCGATGTTCGCGTAAAGACCTGCACGACCGTAGTAGACGATCATCCAGAGTGATACGAGAAGAAGACCTATGATAGACGAAGTGATACCGTTGTCGATTGCTTCCTGACCCAATGAAGGTCCTACCACCTGTGACTGTACAATCTCAGCGGATGCAGGAAGTTTACCCGCACGCAGCACGTTCGCAAGGTCTTTTGTCTCTGTTACGCTGAACTTTCCAGTGATGATCGAGCTTCCACCCGAGATAGCACCTGTAGTAACACCTGGTGCAGAATATACGACGTTGTCGAGCACGATAGCGATGAAGCCTTGTGTACGGTGTGCCTCTCCTGTCATCTGTTCCCAAACGCGGGCACCGGTCGTATTCATCTGCATGGATACCGAAGGACGGCCCATTTGGTCGAAATCGTCACGGGCTTCGATGATAACACCACCGCTCAGTGGCGCTTCATCAACCTTGTTACCGCGAAGCGCGTACAAATCGGCTGATTCACCTGTTTCTTTTTTGGTTTTCTCATCAATGATAGGCTCGCTTTTACCCCATACAAACTTGGCATAGCGCAGGTTACCTGGCAACGCGGCACGTACTTCAGGGCTGCGGAGATATCCTCCGACAGTCGCCGTATCATTGATGTTGAATTTTGCTACGATCGGTCCGCCACCGCCGCCGATTACTTTACCCAGAATCGGTTCTTTTTTCAGGTCTTTCTTCGCCTTTTCGTCATCGCTCGCCAATTTGGCTGCGAGTGAATCAGCAGGCTTATCAGCGCCACCTTTCAGTTTCGCCTTTACGATGTCGTTGGCTTTGATAAGGAACGGATAAACGTCATTAGCGGTATAGGTCATCCAGAACTCCAATTGTGCCGTTTGGCTGAGGAGTGCGTTGATACGGTTTACGTCTTTTGCACCTGGAAGTTCCACGAGAATACGACCGGAATTCCCCAGACGCTGGATGTTCGGTTGCACGACACCGAACTTGTCGATACGTTTGTTCAGTACCTCAAAGGCACTGTTTACCGATTCGTCTACCTTCTCACGAAGCACTTTCTGCACTTCCGCATCGCTCATTGACGTATTGACCTTCTCAAGGTTACGGTTGGCGAAGAGATCCGGCGAACTCAATCTTGTCCCTCCGTTGTTAGCCTCAAATGCACGGAAAAACGCATCGAGGTAACTTTCGTTTCCTTGTTTGTCTTTCTCTGCAGTTTCAAGAGCCTTGAGGAAGGATGGGTTTTTCGAGTTGTTCGAAAGCCCCAGAAGGATGTCCTTTACCGAAATCTCGAGGATGACGTTGATACCGCCCTCGAGGTCAAGTCCTTTGTTGATCTTGCGCTTCGCAACATCTTCATAGGTGTAATTCAGGAAAACCTCTTCTTTTTTCTTCTTGTTCAGGAATTCAATCTCCTTAGCACTGTCTCCTTTGGCAAATTCTTTGGCCTCCTGCTCGACACCGTCGGCGATGAACGTGAACGACAACTGGTAAATACTCACCAGTCCGAACAAAATGGCAAAAAATTTAATGAGTCCCTTGTTCTGCATTATTCGTAATGTTTATTGATTTTCATTGCGCAAAATCAAATGCGCTTTTTCAATTTGTTTGGTTTCGTAAAAAATTTTCAAAAAACCCGCCAGATTTGTATTTCAGGCGTTTTTTTTAAAACAGGCAAATATATAATTAACCTCAGGATTAACCAATTTTATTTTCCGCACACACAAAAAAGACTGGCTTTGAAAGCACAGTCTTTTTCGGGTGCGTTGGATCTGTTTTAGCTCAATACCGCTTTCAGGTCGCCGTTCATACCACGGACGGCGTCGGCACTTTTCGCGAAGAGCTCTTTTTCTTTATCGTCAAGTTCAATCGCAAGGATTTCCTCGATACCATTCTTTCCAATGATACAAGGAACACCGATACAAATGTCTTGTTGTCCGTACTCGCCTTCGAGGAACACAGAACAGGCAATCATTTTCTTCTGATCGTTCAGGATGCTGTCTACCAGGTACGCCACCGATGCACCTGGTGCATACCAGGCCGAAGTACCCAGTAACTTGGTCAGCGTCGCGCCACCTACCATCGTATCGGCTGCCACTTTCTCAAGCTCTTCCGCTGAAAGGAACTGCGAAACCGGAATACCGTTATAGGAAGCCAGACGCGTCAACGGAATCATGGTCGTATCACCGTGTCCGCCGATTACCATTGCCGATACATCGTTTGCCGGCTTGTTAAGGGCTTTTGACAGGTAGTAACGGAAACGCGAACTGTCAAGCGCACCGCCCATACCGATAATACGGTTCTTCGGAAGGCCTGTTGCTTTCAGGGTCAGGTACGTCATGGTGTCCATCGGATTGGAAACCACTACGATGATCGCGTTCGGGGAATGCGCAAGTACGTTCTCGGCCACCGATTTCACGATACCGGCGTTGATGCCAATTAGTTCCTCACGGGTCATACCAGGTTTACGCGGAATTCCGGAGGTTATGACCACCACATCGCTGCCTGCCGTTGCGGCATAGTCGTTGGTAACGCCGGTCAATACGGTGTTGAAACCGGTATTGGTGGCGCATTGCATGATGTCCATGGCCTTGCCTTCCGCAAAGCCTTCTTTAATGTCAAGCAGTACGACTTCGCTCGCGATACCGCGATAGGAAATCACGTCGGCACAGGATGCTCCTACGTTTCCAGCGCCTACTATGGTAACTTTCATGATAGTATGGATTAAGTTGTTATTCAGAATTGATATTGTAGCGAAAGGTTGGTATTGACATATTTGCCAAAACCCACAAAGCCCTGTAGGAAAACCGGACCAAGATCGTAACGACCGGCCACTTCCCCAAACAGGTTGAACTGGGTTTTATATATTGACTCAAGTTCTTTATTCAGGATGTCGTGCAGCGGAAGGATATCCTCAATCTGACCCCGCTCGCCACGCACATCATATTTGAAGTGGCTGCTATTGCCGATAACAGAAGCGGAAAGTTCCCACTTCCCCCACTCTTTCGAGCCTCCTAACTGCACCTGCCAACTGTTGACATCGCTATGCAAACCATTGAGACCAAGGTTCCCAAAAGACGTAATGACATCGAGAAATTCCACGGTCACATCTTCCTTTGAATAAAGGGCCAGTGCGGCCAAATGCCATTTCTTTGCTTCCAGTTTCGGAAAATACTGGCTCAGGTTATGCTTGATCCCCACGCCGTAAATCTGGAAATCGACATGCTTCAGCACGATGCGCGGCGCATACCGGGCTACCAACTCGGTGCCGTATCCCAATCCGAGACTACCTTGCAGGTACGGATAAAGAATCGTTTCACGGTTGACGCCTTCGGGCGATTCAAGGGTAACCGGTTCACCGTTGAGGGAGCCTGTTAGATTAACCACTGAATCACCTCCGAGTGCGGTAGGTGTCTGCGCTTCCGACGTATCATCAATCGTAAAAAACGACAGATCGGAATTCTGCAGCAGAAAGTGACGTTGTGACTGCGGTACAAAGAACGTATTGAAATTGGCGCCAAGGGTAAAATCCCAACGATTCGCCTTCTTGGGTGTCGTCATCCAACCCGCTGCTGCCTGGTAGGCAATAGCGTCGGTGGCGGGCGTAATGTAACGGTCGGTAAAGAAAATCGCGTCGTCGATCATACTGTTCAGTTCCGCGATGGTTTGGTCGGTCGATTGGGCCGACAACCGCAGCGTGCTGAAAAGTGCGATTCCGCACCCGATTCCTACCAGCCGTCGTTTACGCATCGATCTTGGCGTACACCGCGTTCTTTTCGATGAACTCGCGGCGTGGCGGTACTTCATCCCCCATGAGCATTGAGAAGATCCGATCAGCTTCTGCCAGACTGTCGATCGTGACCTGACGCAACGTACGGGTATTCGGATCCATCGTGGTTTCCCACAACTGCTCGGCGTTCATTTCTCCGAGACCTTTGTATCGCTGGATATTGGCCCCGCCTCCCATGCGCTCGTTGGCAATGTCGCGTTGGTCGTCGTTCCAGGCGTATTCCTTCTTGGCACCTTTTTTTACGAGATACAACGGTGGTGCGGCAATATATACGTGTCCTTCCTCAATCAATTCCTTCATAAAGCGGAAGAAGAACGTCAGGATTAAGGTAGAGATGTGGCTTCCGTCGACGTCGGCATCACACATGATGATGACCTTATGGTAGCGCAGTTTTTCAAGGTTGAGGGCTTTCGAATCATCAGCGGTACCGACGGTTACGCCGAGTGCGGTGAAAATGTTCCGGATTTCCTCATTTTCGAAAACCTTGTGGTGCATCGCTTTTTCTACGTTCAGGATCTTACCCCTCAGTGGCAGGATCGCCTGGAACGCCCGGTCACGACCCTGTTTGGCCGTTCCGCCTGCCGAGTCACCCTCGACGAGGAAGATTTCGCATTTTTCCGGATCCTGTTCGGAGCAATCCGATAGTTTGCCCGGAAGTCCGCCGCCGCCCATGACACTTTTACGCTGGACCATTTCGCGGGCTTTCTTCGCTGCGTGACGTGCCTGTGCCGCCAGGATGACTTTCTGGACGATGATTTTGGCATCGTTCGGGTTTTCTTCCAGGTAGTTCTCGAGCATTTCCGATACCGCTTGGCTGACCGGCGACACCACCTCGCGGTTACCGAGTTTCGTTTTGGTCTGGCCCTCGAACTGTGGTTCCGCGACTTTAACGGAAATGATGGCCGTAAGTCCTTCACGGAAATCGTCCCCTGAAATCTCAAACTTCAATTTATCGAGCAGGCCCGATGAGTCGGCGTATTTCTTGAGGGTACGGGTAAGTCCCATACGGAAGCCCTGTAAATGGGTACCTCCTTCATGGGTGTTGATGTTATTGACGTACGAGAAAATGTTCTCGGTATAACTCGTATTATATATAAGTGCGACTTCAACCGGAATTTCGCTCTTCTCGTTCTCCATCGAAATCACACTGGCGATCAGCGGCTCGCGGTTTCCATCGAGGTAGCGGATGTATTCCTTGAGTCCTTCGGTCGAATAGAACGTCTCCGAACGAAATTCTCCTTTCTCATCGGTTTCGCGACGGTCCGTAAACGTGATCGTTACTCCTTTATTAAGGAAAGAAAGCTCGCGCATACGGGCGGCCAGCGTATCGTAGGAAAACTCGAGGGTTTGCTGGAAAATCTGGCTATCCGGATAGAACGTCTGGCGTGTACCCCGCTTTTCGGTTTCCCCTACGACCTTTACCGGATAGAGCGACTTTCCGCGCTCGTATTCCTGTTCGTAGATTTTTCCTTCGCGGAAGACCGTCGATTTCATGCGCTCGGAAAGGGCGTTCACTACGGAAACCCCTACCCCGTGCAGACCTCCGGATACCTTATAGGAATCCTTGTCGAACTTACCACCGGCACCGATTTTGGTCATGACGACCTCAAGTGCGGAAACACCTTCTTTTTTATGGATATCGACCGGGATACCACGGCCATTGTCTTCTACCGTGACCGATCCGTCTTCGTTTATGGTAACACCTATGGTATCGCAATGCCCGCCCATCGCTTCGTCGATCGAGTTGTCGACGACCTCATAAACGAGGTGGTGGAGACCGCGCACACCGACGTCACCAATATACATCGAGGGACGCATCCGAACGTGCTCCATTCCCTCAAGTGCCTGAATGCTGTCGGCGGAATAGTTATTTTTATTGATTTCTTCGCTCATATTTTGCTTCTGAATGGCTTTTTTTCATTCACCGAACAAATATAGCAAAACAGACCCCGAAACCGCCGTAAACGCGCTTATTTAAAGCAAGAAGTTATTAACATTTTTTGTGGATGCCGGCTGTGTTTTCGGGTGCTCGCGTCGGAAAAAGACAAGCGCCGGAAAAACCGGCGCCCGCTTACAAACAAACTATATAACTACACTAAACTCCCTCCGCGATAATCGATTTGGCGATATTCGTATCTGCCTGGATATGAGCGGCATTTGCCCGTCCGCTCGGGTCGGTGTTCTCCTGCCATTTTGGTATCCATTTCCGGACGGTCTGCGCGGCACTGACTTGTGGAAAGTGCTTGTGGAAGATCCGGCGGTAGTAGAACGCTTCTTTCGTGGTCGGCGTGTTATACGGAAACAACTCGGATGCCTTTTCGAATTCCGCATCCGTTACTTGTGAAGCCGCGAATTCGATTAGGGTATCGATCCAACTATAGCCCACGCCATCGGAGAACTGTTCTTTCTGGCGCCACAATACTTCATCGGGAAGATAGGGCTGCTCAGGGGTATCGAAGGCTTTCCGCAGTATGCATTTTTCGACACCGTCATAGGTTTTAGGCTGTTTTTCTTCCGGACGGATAGCCATCGCGACATCGAGGAACGCTTTATCAAGGAACGGCACCCGCGCTTCGAGTCCGTGTGCCATGGTCGACTTATCGGCCCGTAGCAGGTCGGCGGTGAACAGCTTCTGTACGCGTTCGATCGTTTCTTTCTGGAAATCATCGGCCGTTGGGGCATTACGGAAATAGAGGTAGCCACCGAACACTTCGTCTGCGCCTTCGCCTGAAAGCACGACTTTGATGCCTTTTTCGGTGATGGCTTTGGCCAGGAAGTACATGGGTGTACTCGCCCGCACGGAGGTCACGTCGTAGGTTTCAAGATGCCAGATAAGTTTATCCAGGATGTCAATGCCCTGCTCGATCGTGAAATGGATTTCATGGTGTTCGGTTCCGAGGAAGGCCGCTACCTTACGGGCCGCTTTCGCGTCAGGCGCCTCCGGGTCGAGTCCGATAGAGAACGAATGCAACGTCTTTCCCTGTTCTTTCAACAACCGCGCGGCAATGGAAGAAGTGAGGGATGAGTCGAGTCCGCCCGACAACAATACGCCAATCGGCACGTCGCTCATGAGTCGTTTGCGCGTTGCCTCGGTCAGGGTCTCGCGAATAAGGTCGAGGTTGGCATCGGCTACCGCCGTGCGATAGTCTTCGTATTCCGGGCGGTAGTATTTTACAAAACCGGTTTTTGGTGTATAGTAATGTCCGGGCGGGAAGGTCGAAAACGTACGGCACTGGTCGGCTAACGGTTTCATTTCCGACGCAAACCACACGCGACCGCGCTCGTCGAGTCCGTAATACAAAGGCTTCACCCCCATCGGGTCGCGGCCGGCGATGAAATCGTCTCCATCGATTACGACAAAGGCGAAGTCGCCGTCCAGCATGTGTACGAAGTCATAGCCGAACTTCTCATAGAGGTGCACGATGACCTCTGAATCCGACTTCGAGCGGAAGGTATGGTCTTTCAGGATCGTATCCCGCAGTTCCTGGTGATTGTAGATTTCGCCGTTGTGCACCATCCAGGCCGACTTGCAACCTTTGATGGGCTGACGTCCTGAATGAAGATCGATGATCGACAGGCGCTCGTGGCTCAGTATATGGCCATTTTCGGTAATGTGGAGATCGCTTTCATCCGGTCCGCGGTGCGACATCCTTTTTGAAAGCTGCCGTACCAGTTCTTCGTTCTTTCCTTTTCCAATAATGGCTAAAATCCCACACATACTAATTCGCTATTACTTTTTCGTTGAAGCAAATTTGCAGGGTTTAGTTACGATTCAAAACTATATATAACTTTTAGATATAAATTATACACTAAATAAAGGTTATTTATTATAAATCGAAATCTACATACGTGATTTAAGCCATTATCACTTACGGACTGTAATTTCTACCGGGCAGACGTCCGCAGCATCATCGCAATATCCGCGGGCAATAGCTGGCGGGCGCTTTCAATCTGTACGTCCGTTTGGTCTTTTTTGGTTCCCCTAAGCGCATGGACGTAGTTACAATATAGATAATACATAAGCACCCTGTTACACTCATCAAGGTCGGCGTCGGCCATCATCGTCTTCATACGTTCCTCGAACACCGTTTTGTCCTTGCTTTCGGAAATGGCACGTCCGAGGCGGGAAATATTTCCAAAATAGTGGTTGGATGCCGGATCTTCGACCCGAAGCGCAACCCCCAATAGCAGGGTGGGGACGTCTATATCCAGTACCTCCAGCTCTTTTATATACGTCTGTCGGCCTTCCCACGCCCAACTGCCATCGCTTACGCGGGATACATTGTCGTTCATGATATCAAGGTGTGACCGAAGGAACACTTCCCACTTTGTGGTTTCGGCCGACAATTGCGCGATATTCATCGCATGGACTCTCGGTCCTTGATCCATACTGCAGCCACCCACGACAATCCGGTTTCTTTTGAGAAACAGTGCCTCTTCGGGTCGGCCGTATCGTACCATCAGGACTTCTAACTCACCGTTTCCGACGCGGCGTGCCATCATCTCAGCAACTGCTTCTTCATATAAGGGTTTGAATTTCGGATCGTATTGCATCAGCGAATCGATTCGACCATATTTTTTACGCTCCCAATCCTCTAAACGGTTAAAAAACGCCATTTGCTCGCTCTCGGACTCCTTGCTTTCCTCCATGGCTGCCTTTAGCTGCCTCTCCATTTTCTTCCGCTGTTTTCTTGACATCTTTTTTCCTTCGATTTCAACAGCAAGTGCCAGGGTATCGACGGCAAATGGACGAGCCTCATATTCAGGGCGTTTCAAGACAGTCCGGATGTAATCAAGGCATGCCATCACTTTCACTGCCGAAGAATCGGAATAAAAGTAGCGTTCTTGCGCCGTTTTCAGGAAAACCTGCGCGGTGGTATCAACGAGACAGTCGGAATACGCCACCATGGCCGCGTAGCGCGCCGGAAGCGGCCTGCTCACGCAGTCTTTCTTCAAATAAAAGGCATCGAGCCTTTCGTCGGAGTAACTGGTTTTCTCGTGATATTCCCAAATCCATTTTCCGGTAAGGTCTCCTTCAGGAAAGACGACTCCTTCATCGTCGGCCTCTATTTTATTGCCACCTTTCTTACCGAGATCCATTGAATAAATGAACCTACGATTTCCTTCATCCGATTCTCTCACACCGATTGTAACCAACACATTGGGCTCGGGGGAGGCACTTGGAAACTCAGACAATAGCCGATCAAAGGTACTACCGGACTGCAATCGTTTCAATGCCCGCTCCGCCTGCTTCCCGGTAATTGAAAAAAAGTCGGCACGCCCCTGCCGTATGCCTTTGAAAGAGGGGTATGCGACACAGGACTTATACTTGAGATTCAGTGAGTCGACGATGTGCTGCAGCTTTGAAATTGCCTGCGGAGAATAAATCAGTCCATTGTCATACGTCTGGAACTCACCTTCCTGGGCAGATAGTGGGTTGACCGATAATAAAAACACGAAAAGGAGAGAAATCGCTTTCATATACAGCATTTTACGTATTAACTATATTATCTCCTCTATAGTATACGCCTGGCCATTAAATTCAAAAGTGTAGTTTGGATCCTTCCCCATGAGCCAGCTCGCGAGCGGTGCCGAAGGCGAAACAGCCATGACGTTCAGGTTCCCAATCCGTATTTTGGGCAATGCACAGGCGATAAAAAGATAGAGACCGTTTACCTTTACGATGCTGCCCAACGCCACACGGGTTGGAATGCCTGCCTGTCGTATCCGATCAAGAATGGCCTTCTGCTCTAAACATTCGGCGAGTTTGCGGTTGATTTTCTCCTGCTCGATGTGCATCATCGACAAAGCGGTTTCGTGTTTATCGCCGGCCGACCCTTTGGCGTCGTTACGCGAATCTTCCGACAAGGCGTCAATCATATCGCGGAAGGCATCGATGCGATCCTGTACGAGTTGCTGATAGTGTGTGAGTACGTGTTCCCTGAAATCCATAAAAAAAGGCCGTTTGAAGCGGCCTTGTAAATGTGGTGATTGTTTATCAGAAATCAAACTTGTAATTCGCACCGGCCATCACCTGGAAGGATTGCACCGGATAATACAACCATTTTTCATACGCCTGATTGGCGATGTTGTTGAGTTTCAGGAAAGCCGACCAGCGCTCATTATGACGGTAACCCAGGTGGGCATTCGCGTCGAAATACGGATCGAGCGACACGCTGGTGCCGGTGTTGTCGATGTCATAGCGTTCTCCGGTGTAGAAAATCTTGAATCCGGCGTACCATTTCGAGGTGATGTCGACATCCAGTGATGTGCCGAGTTGCAAAGTGGGAAGGTTCGGCACATCGTCATATCCGTCGGCGTCGTAGGCGCTGAACGTCCCGTTGAGTCCGAATGACACGCTTTTTGAGAACTCGGCCTTTATTTCACCAAAGAACCGGAACGTCTTCACGTCGTTATAGTCTACTGCAAAAGCATTCCCATATTGATACCCTTCACGATCAGGATCGATGGTTACGGGTGGCAGCAACGAACTATGGACAAAAAGTGCCTTGTTTTTCTCATTAAGGAATGAACCGCGTACGTTGTACGATACCGTACTGGCTAATTTCCCTTTCAATCCGGCGAAAAGGTCGTACTGCCGATCGGTTGGTGCCAACACCACTCCGGGCAGGATGAACGGGTTTTCAGCGGCGAAATCGCGGTAGGTATTCTGTTGCATCGTGCCTTCAGCCCCGGCATAGAACACCATTAGGTCGCCCACCACCTTCAACGAGGCGTTCAGGGCCGGATACAGCGCGAATTTGCTGTCGGTGTTCTCCATATCCGCACTATAGAAGGCCGCGACACCCAAATCAATCGTCCAGTCGTTGCGGCGGATCGTGTAGGAAGGCTTCGCGCCGAAGTTCGTATAGCCGAAATCACCGAAGGTAGCCGTCGTAGCGCCCAGGTAATCGACTACGAGATCGAGTTTGAGGGCACTTTCGCCCATATCGAACGCAAACGACGGTTTCAATACGATGCGATTTTCCGAGGCATCGTAATCGCTCCAGAAACGGTCGTACTTAATCGAGGCTTCCTTGAAAAAGCCGCTGTTCATCCGCACGCGGGTGCCGGCATACAGTTCGTTGAAAGCATGTTGGGGATCGACCGTATCATATAAATCGGGCACGATATTCTCAAGTTCGCGGTCAACGCCATACCAATTATAGGTACTGGTCTTGAAACCCGCGTCGACATTCCAGGTCATGTTGTCGGCATTGTAGCCGTACCCGAGGTCAAGTGACGTATCGGAGAATTTATCTTCCAGACGCGCTTCTTTGATACCTCCCTGGGACGAAAAATGGCGTAACATCCCGCCTACATAACTATTATCATCGATTGCGTGGTTGACAAACAATTCAGCATTGGCATTGGAATAATTGCCGAAACCAAGCGTCAGGTAGTTGGCAAACAGGCGCGCTTTTTCTTCTTTGTCAACAGACGCGGCGCGCCCTTTGGCGGGTGTAAAGGTCGAGGCTACGGGGAACGAGAAAATCTGGTACTTGATTTCCTCTTTGTCGGTCGTTTCCTCGTCGTCGAGCACTGGGGTTTCCTTCACTTTGAACGCATCTGAAATGGTGGGGGTATAGGGCTTGACGACGTTTACGACTTCCGTGCCGATGTTCTCGTCTTTCTTCTGGGCGGATACCAGTGCGGTTCCGCCTAACAACATTGCTACTATATAAAAAGGTCTGAGGGTCATGTGTGTGGTTTTGGCGGTTAGTTCTGCTGGATCGAGGCGTTGGTTTTGGCTTCCTCGGCTTTGATACGGTCGAGTTCGGCTTTCGCTTCTGCGATGACATCCGGGAAGTCGGTAAAATTCTTCACGACGCTGTCGAGGATATACGTGGCATTGAAACTGTCTTTCAAGCCATAGAAATTCTTCGCCATGACGATGAGTCCCTTGCCGGAGAAATACCGGTAGCCGGAATAGTTCTTCGTCAGTTTCTCGACCGAGGCGTTGGATGCTTCGAACTTTCCGTCTTTGTTTTTGTAGAAGGCATCGTAGTATTGGGCTTCTGCGGCTACCTCGCCTTTGGCAATGGTAAGCAGTTTCGCATACGCCGCCCGTGCTTTGGCCTCGTCACCCGAATTCACGGCCGAACGGGCCACGATGATTTGTGCATCGCTTCGCACTTTGTCGTCCATCTTCGGGTTGGCCAGTACTTTCTCGGCCGAGGTCACGGCGTTTACGAAGTCATCTTTCTCATAATACGACTTCATCAGGTTGGCCTGGGCGAAGGTGACGTTTTGTGGAAACTCCGCTTCCGCTTCCAAACGTTTCAACACCGGAATCGCTTTGTCGTAGGACTTTTGCTTCAGGTGTATCTCGGCCAATCGGGCTAATGCCTGTTCGGTGAATTCGCTTCGGGGTTTCGCTATCACAAACTCATAGTTCGGGATGGCGTTGGTTTCCAATCCGTCGGCATAATACAACTGGGCCAGGTAGAAATTGGCGTTCAGGGCATGCAATCCGTTCGGGAACTTCGCCAGATAACCGGAAAAGCCCGAGATGGCCGCCTTGGCGTTGTTTTGCATATATTGTTTTTCGGCCGATTCGTAGGTGTCGTTGTCGAGTTCGGCGTCGCTTACTTCTACATACGACAGGGTGCGCACCCATGCGGCGTATTCGTCTACATGGCCGTTATCGACGTAGATGAGTCGTGCAGTCGAAACCGCCTCCAATGCTTCGGGCGTATTTGGGTATTCGGATGCTACCTGCTTCAGTTTCACGAGGGCCTGCGCATCGTTATCGGCGTTGTAGTAGATGAGTCCCTGACGCAGGATGGCCTTGGCGCCGTACGAACTGTTCTTGTATTCCGATGCCAGTTTTTCGTAGGTCTTGACCGCTTCAGTCGTTTTCTTTTCGGCGACGTAGGTGTTGCCCAATTCAAAAAGCGCGTCGTCGCGGTATTGCGATTTCGGAAAGGCGGTTATGAATTTGTTCAGGTCGTCGATTTTCTTCTCGTTGCGGCCTACGAAACCATAGCTGATGGCTTTCTGGAACGCGGCATAATCGGCATCGATTCCTTTCATTTCGATGGCTTTGTTATACGCCTCCATAGCGGGCCAGTATTTACCCGTTACAAACTGGCTGTCGCCGAGGCGCAGGTAGGCGTCGTTGAGGCGCACCTTGTCGTCGGTTGGTTTGCTGACATACGCCTGGAAGTTGGCGGCTGCCTGGTCGTATTCCTTTTGTTTGAAATAGGCATAGGCCAGGTTGTAGCTGCTGTTTTTGAACTCGGGCGTCGTTTTCGCCTCGTCGAACTGCAGGAATTGTTTGAAGCTCAGCAGCGATTCGGCGAACTGGTCAAGCACGTATTCGGTTTCGGCTTTCCAGAAGGTGGCGCGGGCCGTGAACTTAGCGTCGCCGGGTGTTGCAATCGACTTCTTGAACATCGCCAGGGCGTCCTGGTAACTACCATCGGTGTGGAGTTCGAGTCCACGGTAAAACGTCACTTTCTTGTAGGCCGCCTTATTGGAAACCGTTTTGTTTTTCTCCAGAAGCGCGAGGGCTCCTTTATAGTTTTTCGAGGTGATGAAGGAATTGACCAGCAGGTTCTCGATTTCCGGACGGTTCGGGTTGGCCGGATATTTGTCGATGAACCCCTGCAACACATCCGGGATGGGTTGGTAGGAATTGCCGATCTCATAGCTCAGTTTGGCATAGCTCAACCAGGCATCTTCCTGGATCTTGGCATCAAAATCCATTTCGGATGCATTCTTGAAGGCGTTGAGGGCCTGCTGCTTGCGGTCGGTCTTCATATAGCTGTCACCCAAATGGTAGTAGGCGTTCTGGGCGACACCGTCTTTCCCGTCGATGATTTTATTGAACTGCGAAATGGCATTTTCGTAGTCTTTTTGCTGGTAGTAGGCGTATCCGAGGATGTAGTAATCGGTATTCGTCCACTTGCCCTTTTTCCCTTTATATTCCTTCAGATACGGAATGGCCTCGGCGTATTGCTTTTGGTTGAAGTAACTCTCGCCGATGATTTTGTTGAGTTCCGACTTTTCGGCCGGCGTCGATTTCACCATGGCGGTCTTGCCCTGCTCGATGGCTTTCGCGAAGTCGCCTTTCTTGAAGCTCATGTCGGCCTGGAAATACGACATTTTGTCTTTGTATTTCTGCTGGTCCTCCACCTGTTCGAACTGACGGCTTGCCTCTTCGTAGTTATCCGATTCGTAGGCCATAAAGCCGAGGTAGTACTTGGCCTGTGAGCCGTATTCTTTGGAGTTCGAGACTTTATTGAGATAGGCCGTCGCCTGTTTTTTGTCTTTGGCAACGAAATACGAATAGCCCTTCTGGAAGTTATAGCGATCCATTTGACCGGCGGTCAGCGTGCTTTCGTCTACTTTGTCGTACCATTCGAGGGAGGCCTTGAAATCGCCGGCATCAAAGTAATACTCCGCCACTTCCCGAAACGCCTGGTTTTGCTTGGAGCTGGTGGGATAGTTGGCCACGAAGTCTTCCATCAGGCGATCCGCACCAGGCTGCTCGAGTCGGATGGCACAGTTGGCGATATAGTAAGCACAATCGGCCTCTACTTCCCCGGAAGGGTGCTGGTCCCGGGCTTTTTCGAAAAGGCGTTGCGCCGACTGGTACTGCTGGTCGCGGTACAACTCGAGGGCGCGGTCGAATTCTTTAGTGTCGGGTGAATAGATGGCGGACTGCTGGGAGAACACCGGCAGGGAAGCCAGTCCTGCCATCAGGGCGATGAGCCGCGTTTGGATGCGCATTTGTGTGTGGTTTTTCAAGAATTAGGAATGAGGAGTTTCGTTTTAGGAATAGTCATACGGTAGCGGATGAGTGAGAGGCGTCGTCTATTCACCTATCGGACACTACCGTCAGTGTCAGATTTGTCACCATTTGATACTTTATCCATACTTTATCCATACTTTATCTATACTCTATCTATGCTTTATCCCCTTTTTGTATGACCTACAAAACGAGGGGTAACACAATCTGTTTTCGTCATTACACAAAATTTCAAATATAACATTTCCTCTATCATAAACGGGGGACCGTCTGTCTTTAGTATGCACAATCGACAGTGGATAACCCTCGAACGCAGTAACGGTCTTTATTTTAAACTATTATCGTCCGACAGGTCCGGAGGATTTGGATTTTGCGCCCATCCACCCTATTTTTACCAAAAATCTCCCTCATGCCTGAAACGGTCTTATTCCTCGAAAACGTCAGCATCCTACAGGAAAAGAAAACCATCCTATCGGACGTAAACCTCACCGTTCGACAGGGTGAATTCATCTACATCATCGGGCGCACCGGATCCGGGAAGAGCAGCCTCATGAAAACGCTGTATGCCGACCTGCCGCTTGAAGAAGGCAGCGGTTCGATCGTAGGGTTCAACCTTTCGAAGATGAAGGAGAAAGATATTCCGTTCCTGCGACGGAAACTGGGCATCGTTTTCCAGGATTTCAAGCTGTTGCCCGACCGTTCGGTAGAAGACAACATGCTGTTCGTTTTGAAGGCGACGGGCTGGAAGGAAAAAGAGGAAATGCAACGGAAAATCGACGAGGTATTGACCGAAGTCGACCTGCGTGGAATGGCACATAAAATGCCACACCAGTTATCCGGAGGCGAACAACAGCGGGTAGCTATTGCCCGGGCCCTGCTCAACGATCCGGAAATCATCCTGGCAGACGAACCGACCGGAAACCTCGACCCGCAAACGAGTGTAGAAGTACTCAATACGCTTCGGAAAATCAACGAGAGCGGCAAGACCGTCATCATGTCGACACACGATTATGCGGTGTTGCTTAAATTCCCGTCTAAAACGCTTAAGTGTGAGAACGGGACGCTTTTCGAAGTCGTACAGAAAACTGTATAAGCCGGCGGTACTTCCAGATGGTCGCCAGTAACAGGAGGTAAAACGGATACAACGGCACCATAAAGCGGTCGCCTTGTCCGCAGGAGATACCCGATAAGGCCACCGTATACACCACGATAAATGCCGCCACGACGACGTAAAACGGGAAACGTCGCCATCGGACCAATACCAGTAACGAGATTGTGAAGCCTATCACCGTCAACACCCGGTTTTGCCATATCGAGACCGTATACAGTATCGTTCTCCCTCTCTCAAACGCCGGAGTATGTCGTTCGTTTTGGCAGTCTTTGATGGCATACGCGCCATGGGATGTGTTGTCTGACAGGTTGCCCATATAGGCTTTCACCACATACGGAAAACGGTGCCGGAGTTGCTCTTCCAGGTCGTTGGTGGCCAATTTTTTTTGCTCCATTGGTGTCAGGGAAAACAAGTACTCGGCGCGTGGATTGTGTTCCTGTGAATACGTTTTTCCCTCCGCTTCGCACACCGCCCGTGACAAAAGGTAATTGTGCAGTGTCACCCCATCGATGTAGCTGATGGTGTAATTCCCGAACTCATACCGCAGGCCGCCTACTTGTATCGCAATCAAGAGGAAACTCCCGTATAAGGGCCATGCGATCCGGCGGCGCCACAGTTTCCACAATGTCGGTGCAAACCATAGAACAGCGGCAATGGCGAGAAACATACTGGCGGGCTTTACCAACATACTGGCGGTGACCAGGGCGAGTGCCCAGACAAGATGCCGCAGGTTGCCACTGGCTTTATACGACTGTACCAGGCCCACAAATCCCACCAGGCAAAGCGTGAAGATGGACTCGGCCAACAGGTGGAACGCCAGCACGGCGCTGCCCGGCAACAGGAAAAAACAGCCCGCACACCAGAAGGCACGTTTTTCGCCCAGAATAGGTCGCAGTTGCAGCAATAGCAACAAAGCCGTAGCGAGCCAGCATCCGGCGTTCAGCCAAAAACTCCACTCCAATACCGCGGCGTCGCCTCCTCCAAACAGATACGGTAAACCGTTGAGGAACGCCATCAGGATAGGACGATACGGGTGTCCGCGGTGATACAGAAACAGGTTCCGGCTGGCTTCCAAATAGTTGCCGGCATCCGGATACAAGAAGGTTTGTTGGTCAAGTTGGAGCAGCCGATTATACACGATCAAAACCGCCACACCTGCCAACAGCAAGAGCAGTGGGTATCGGTAGCGCGACGCAAGTTCCTTTATCGACATCGCACAAAAATAACCAAATAATTGCGCGGCCTTGGCTGAAAACGTAGCTTTGTCGAAAGCGTACTACATGCCTGACACGACTCTTTCGATCGTCATACCCGCCTATAACGAGGGGCGCACCATCCACCGTATTTTGGATAAAGTGCGGGATGTGACCCTGCTGGCCGGATTCCAAAAAGAGATCCTTGTCGTCAACGACTGCTCTACCGACGACACGGCGGAGGCCATCGCGCGGTACCAGGCGACAAATCCGGATACGCCGATACGGTATTTTGCGCACCCGGTCAATAAGGGAAAAGGCGCGGCTCTGCACACCGGTATTGCAGAAGCGACCGGCGCGTATATCGTGATCCAGGATGCTGACCTTGAATACGATCCGCAGGAATTCAACATTTTGCTCAAACCCGTGGTCGACGGTTTTGCGGATGTGGTATATGGTTCCCGTTTTATGGGCGGTCGCCCGCATCGTATTTTGTTTTTCTGGCATACCATCGGCAACCGCTTCCTGACGTTTCTTTCGAATATGTTCTCTAACCTCAACCTGACGGATATGGAGACCTGTTATAAACTCTTCGACGCCCAGATGCTGAAAAGCCTGAATTTACAGGAAAAGCGCTTCGGTTTTGAACCGGAAGTCACGCAAAAAATCGCCCGAATTCCAAGGGTCCGGATTTACGAAGTGGGTATTTCGTATTACGGCCGCACCTATGAAGAAGGCAAAAAAATCAACTGGAAAGACGGCCTTCGTGCCATCTACTGCATCCTGAAATACGGTCTTTTCCGCTGACATGCTGTCGATCCTGATTCCGACATACCACTACAATGTCTATCCGCTGGCGCAGCAAATGGCCCGAATGGCCGACGCCGCCTCCATCCCGTATGAAATCATCTGCCTGGACGATGGTTCGGGTGGTTTTCGGACGGAAAACGGGAAAATCAATGAACTGCCCCATGCCTCCTTCTCCGAACTGGAAACGAACATCGGACGAAGTGCCATCCGGAACCTGTTGGCCCGAAAGGCACACTATGAAAATCTCCTGTTTCTCGATGCCGACGTCCTGCCGCAAGCCGAAGATTTCCTGCAGCGGTACCTTCCCTATCTCGACGGTACCGACAAAATCGTCTACGGTGGTATCCGCTACCAAATCGAGCCGCCGG